>CAIPFK010000135.1 GCA_903864315.1 uncultured Burkholderiales bacterium
CTGGGCTTTTTGCATTCAACAATGAATTTGCCCCTGGCTGCGCGGGTGGCGCTGGTGATACCGACCTTTGAAGCCGGCCCGGTTTGGGCAGACTTTATCCAAGCGGTGCAGTCTCAAGTCGGGGTTGATTTAAGCGTTTGGGTGGTGGACTCCAACTCAAGAGACGAGACGCTGGCCCAGGCCCAATCCGCTGGCTGGAACACCTTGAGTTTGGGCAGTCGCCCCTTCAACCATGGCGGTACACGGCAATGGGCGGTGGAGCATGTGGGGGAGGGTGCTCAGTTTGTGGTGCTGATGACGCAAGACGCGTTGTTGGCCACACCCGATGCCTTGAGCCAACTGCTGGCGGTTTTTGCGGACCCCCAAGTGGGGGTAGTATATGGTCGTCAACTCCCCCATGACAACGCCACGGTGCTGGCAGCCCAAGCGCGGTTTTTCAATTACCCGAACAGCAGTTTCGTCAACACCTATGAAGACCGAGAGCGTTTGGGGTTGAGAGCCGCGTTTTGTTCAGACTCGTTTGCGGCTTACCGGCTGTCTCACTTTAAGGCGGTGGGTGGGTTCCCTAGGCACGTGATCATGGGCGAAGACATGTGGGTGGCCGCCAAAATGCTGATGGCGGGTTTCAAAGTGGCGTACGCTGCTGAGGCTTGGGTCTATCACTCCCACAACTATCGCTTTCAAGAAGAATTTCAGCGTTACTTTGATACCGGGGTGTTCCATGCCCAAGCACCGTGGCTGATCGAGACATTTGGGTCTGTGAAGAGCGAAGGGCTCAAGATGCTCAAAGCGCAACTTCTTTTGGCTGAGGAAAACACAAAAAATGGCAACAGCGCGGGACCCAAGGCAGACTTGGCGCAGGATTTTCAGCAAAATTGCTTCAATGATCAACTACAAAAAATACGTTCAAGCAGGATCAAACGATGGCGTTACTTTTTAGAAGTACTGTCCAGAACGGCTGCCAAGCTCATTGGCTACCGCTTGGGCAGGGCTTACGTGTATTTGCCGCCATGGTTGATCATCCGTTGCAGTTCCTTTAAAAAATACTGGTAACGTTGGCGTTTGATTCCTAGAGGAATTTCACTTAAACAACAAAATTCAGTTGCTTAAAAAAATCAAGACATTCTCTAAGAGGTTTTGAATGAAACTCACCTCACCTTACCTCACCTTAACAGCCTGCCTTGCCCGTTGTTCGCAGCCTTGACCGCTTGGGTCGTGCGATGTTGCTCGCGAGCCGTCGCCGGTATTTGACACAAAAAGATCTGGCCAGTCGCATGATTACAAGGGTCAATACCTTGTGGCGCATGGAGGCGGGACACTCTTGGACTGCACGGGTTCATTTTGCAAGCGCTCTGCAGTTGTTCGGTGAGATTGACAAATTCGATCTACTGCTTGACGCATCAGCAAGACACCGTCGGTTTCTTGCTGATGGATGAGAAATTGCCCAAGCGGGTGTGCAAACACCGTAAAACGGCAGAGGCTCGAGCTTTCTGATGGCGAACAAACCCAGCTTGACATCAGTTGAGCACCCTCTGGAATTGGTGGCACAGCACCATGTCGAGGGCTAAACCGCGTTACCCGTTGCGTCCACGTGGTGGGGGATCCATTTGGGCAGATCTTAGGCGTTGAGAAATTCTTTCGTTTTTGTCCAAGACCATGCATTGGCATCTTTTGCCGCCAAAGTGGGCTGAGCGCTTGGGGTTTGGGACTGCAGCTTTTCCAGTGGCCAAGCAATGTTGAGCTCAGGCGCATTCCACAACAAACCCTTTTCGTGTTCGGGGTGCCAATAGTCGGTGGTTTTGTACAAAAACTCAGCGCTCTCAGACACCACCAAAAAGCCGTGGGCAAGTCCCGGTGGATTCCACAATTGTTGGTGGGTTTGGGCGTTCAAATACACGCCGTACCATTGTCCAAACGTTGTAGAACCCACCCTCAAATCCACGGCGACATCATAAACCTCACCACTGATCACGCGCACC
>CAIPFK010000136.1 GCA_903864315.1 uncultured Burkholderiales bacterium
CCCTATGACTTGAAGCACACTGCCAATGCCAACTATGGCCGAGTACCAGGACTCACCATGCTTCATGGAAAAACATTGGGGCTATTGGGGTTTGGAGAAATCGCCAAAGAAGTGGCAAATTTAGCGCACCATTTTGGCATGAGACTCTTGTGCAATCGACGCACACCGTTGAGTGAAATTGAAAGTACTCAATGGAAAATTCAAAATGTAGACTTGGAGAGTTTACTCACACGCAGTGATTTTTTGAGTGTTCACATACCGCTCAATGCGAACACCCAGGACTTGCTCAATGCTGACGCACTCAGACTCATGCCCACAGGCGCTTACTTGATCAATACCGCACGCGCCAAGATTGTCAATCACGATGCACTTTATTCAGCACTGACTAGCAAGCATCTTGGGGGCGCAGCATTTGATGTGCATTACCAAGAGCCAGCCGACGAGGGCGAAAGTCTTTTGGCCCTACCTAATTTCATCTCAACACCGCACATGTCGGGGACCTCGAGAATCAACAATTTGCTGGACGTTGCAGCCATGATTGATCAGTGCCTTCACAACTCACATCATTGAGCTCAGAAGTGCCGCGATTACTTGTGCGCTTTCATCTCTGCACTGCACATTCCACCCCGTCCCAAGCACTTCAAAATCCGCCACCAAAGGAATATTTCATGCACACACTGAGCAATACAAATGCACGGACTGGAACTGAACGTTTTGTCAGGGATTGGACTTCAACATTGAAAGTGCATTGGCTAATGTCACTGGCTTTGTTATGGCTTGGGCTTGCCCAAGCCCAAAGTAGTGGACCAATTCATGCAACAACCACAATCACAGCTTCTACACCAAAGGCCCCAGGTTTGATGGCTGAATTGCCAGGTGTCAATTTATGGTACACCGATACAGGTGGCACATCGAACTCAAACGTGTTGATTTTGCTTCACCCCAACACGGGCAGCAGCGAGGTCTGGGCTTTGCAGTCGGAGGTTTTTTCCAAAGCTGGCTACCGAGTCATTGCTTTCGATCGCCGTGGGTGGGGCAAAAGCACCGCCAAGACCCCAGCAGACAACGGTGCACAAAGCATTGCGCAAGACCTTGAAGCGTTGGTGCAATATTTAAAAATTGAACGATTCCATCTTCTTGGCATTGCTGGAGGCGGCTTTGCAGCTGTGGACTATGCTGCGTGGAAACCAGAACGACTCAAAAGCTTGATCGTTGGAGGTAGCACGGCCCAACTCTCCGAACCATCAATGAAAGAAACTGTCCAACGTATAGAAATTCCAGGCATACGCAAACTACCGTCTTACTTCAGAGAAATCGGGCCATCCTATAGAACACGTGAGCCCGAAGGAACACGTGCCTGGATCGAAATTGAGGAACGATCTCAGCAAGCCAATACCAAGTCACAAGCTCTTCGAACCCCCAATACGTTTGACAAAATCAAAACCATCAAATCACCAACACTGGTCATCGCCGGAGGCGCTGATTTACTAGCCCCGCCAGCGCTCATGCGCATGTGGGTCAAGTATTTGGACCATCCCCAATGGGTCGTGTTGCCTGAGGCAGGGCATGCTCTGTCTTGGGAGGAACCTGAACTCTTCGATCAAGCAGTGTTGGACTTTTTAAAAACCCATTGAGATGACCAGCCATACAACCAAATTTCATTGAATAAGAAAGGTCCATTGGCATGAATATCGTTAGTCAATACTCAACAGCACGAATATTCAACGCTCTGGCTTTATTGCTCCCCATGTCGCTTTGGTGGGCTGGTTGCGAAGCTCAAACACCCAGCTATGCTCACCAGCCCATCAAGTTGGTCTCACCCATTCCGCCAGGAGGTGCACCGGATTTGATTGCCCGCATCATGGCCGCTAAGCTCTCTGAGTTGAGCGCTCAAAGTGTTGTAGTAGAAAACCGTGTCGGCTCCAACGGCTACATTGCTGCCGATTATGTGGCTCGCAGTCCAGCAGATGGCTACACCCTGCTTGTGTGCATGGACAGCACTTTCTCCGTCAATCCATATCTCTACAGCAAAGCAATCGTTGATGTCAACCACGACTTACTCCCCATTGCGAGTTTGGGTGCCAATCAGTTTGTCTTGTCCGCCAACCCCAACCTAGGGATCAAGAATTTTACTGACTTCATTGAGTTGGCCAAACGCTCCAATCCGCCTTTGGCCTACGCCTCGGCAGGAAACGGCTCTCAGCATCACCTGATCATGGAACTCCTCAAATCCAGGTCAGGCATTGAGCTCATGCACGTGCCCTATAAGGGAGGTTCACCGGCCACTACGGCCACCGTGGGCGGAGAAGTTGCGGTGATGTTTGCAGGAACTTCGAATGCGAATTTGCTTAAATCTGGCAAGCTCAAAGCGCTGGCCTCTACTGGAATAAAACGCTCCAAGTCCTTTCCCGAGGTTCCAAATATCAGTGAAACCTATCCAGACTTTGAAGCAACGATCTGGATTGGACTCTTTGGTCCAGCACAGTTACCACAAAGCGTGGTGACACAACTCAGAACCTGGGTCACACAGGCCTTGAAATCCAATGACGTGGTGGATAACTTATTCAAGTCTGGAGGTATTGAACCACTGATCACTTCTCAAGATGAATTCAAAGCATTGATTGCCCAGGACCAAAAGAAATACTCAAAAATCATTGGCCAACTTCGTTTGAAATTAGAGTGAACCGACTCTTCGCCCTGCTTGGAATGCTCTAGAGATATTCCAAGCACCCCTGCCGTCATGATCATTGTCTAATCAAGTGCATGAGTTTCGGGGACAAATATGGGAACAATGAGTTGAATACATTTTGATTGCCAAGTTAGAGTCAAGCCTGCCAGTCCCAGGGCAATGATCAATGCGCACATCAGCGCATGGGCGTATCCAAATGCAGCTCGCCAGCGAAAATGCCAGCTTCGCAGAGCTCACTCGCCCATCAAGTCCACCTACTTTTGTAATTATGGCTTTAGGGTAATCTAGATTAATTCCACTTCGAATGAATCAGAGACTAGGTTTTTAGCCTGGAGAATTCAAATGTCCAATAAAAATATTTTCACGTGAATAAAAGGGTTTTCCCGATACAGTCTTTATGCTTGCGGTAATAGCATCACGAATCACCACTGACTCTTACCACTCTATCTTTTTGAGATCCATTGTTTGAAGAAATTTTTATATTTACTCTTCTTTTTTTGTCTACCCACGCATCAGCTTTTTGCTCAGCAGATTTTCCCCAATAAACCCATTACGATCGTGGTCCCGTTTGCTGCTGGAGGCGGTACTGACCTGCTGGCACGATATTGGGGGCAATTGCTACAAAAGGAATTCGGTCAAACGTTTCTTGTAGATGTCAAGCCAGGAGCAGGCGGACTTATTGGAACAAGATATGCAGCTCAATCAGTTCCAGACGGATACACGCTTTTGATTGCCACTCCAGCATTTGCCTTGAATCCATTTTTAATTAAAAATGCTGGATATGATCCCCTTAAAGACTTCCAACCCATTGCCATTATCGGAATCAGTGGAATTGCCATCGTAGTCGCCAATGATTCTCCCATTAAAAATATACAAGACTTGATTGAATCAGCAAAAAAAGCACCCAATTCGCTCATGGCTGGTAATGCTGGCCAAGGATCGGCTGGACAACTCGCTGCAGCAGCATTTCAAGCCAAGATGAAAATTCAATTGACAGAAGTAACATACAAAGGCGCAGCACCAGCGGTCATTGACCTGATTGGAGGACGCACTGACGTGCAATTCGAAGCATTCCCATCCATACTCACTCAGATTAAGGCGGGCAAAGTCAGAGCGATCGCAGTGACATTAAAAAATCGATCGTCATTACTACCCAACATTGAAACCGTTAATGAGTCCAATAGCATTGGATTCGATGCAAGTTCTTGGACAGGCCTGATGGCGCCTACTAAGACGCCTAAATTAATCATCGAAAGATTAAACAAAACAATTCAAAAATTAATTGTTGAGCCAGAGGTGATCGCTCATCTTGGAGAATTTTTTGGCTCGGAATCCTTTGTTAACTCTTCCGATGATGCAACTGCATTTGTTAGAGAAAAACTAATTGAGAATGAAAAATTACTACGTACCATGAATGTAAAACCTCAATGAAACTCTTCTCTTTCGCAGTCAATCAACTCCCATTTTTTGTATCATAGTAATCAATTAAATTCTGCAAACCATTTTGTTTTGCGAGTTCAAACAAAATATCTTCTGGAGGCTTCTTATTCTTTCGCCCACGTCGACTATGACTAATGCCAAACTTGACTTTTAAGTCGACCATTGTTTGAGCTTGTAAAAGCGTTAATGCAAGTCCATCTAATATGGGGACCTCATCAATGCGGTTAATCCCATTACCTGTCAATAAGACATTCAAGGGCATCTCTCCTGGGATAATAACGTCGACATTTTTGTCTTCAATAAATAGACTAGCAAATGCTTTGAATCGCGCAATCGCATCTTGTGGATCCACTAGCCCAGAAAACACTTCTTTGTACGACAGGCCACATCCAGCTATACCAGCGCATTGATCCTCAAAACCCCATGACTTGATGAATTCTTGCGTGAAGTCTTTCATGGTATCTAGAAATCGAATCACGCCAAAACGTTGACCATAAAGCCCAGCGAATTGAAAAACTGTTTCTCCATAGTTGACCACTGGAATATCAACCACACTTCGTATTTCGTTCAGTAAAGGGCCTGCCAAAAAACACATAGCGAAAGCATCAAAGCCCTTTTTCTCAGCCATCTGCGCTGCGTTCATCACTTGAGTGAAATGATAATGTGCAAGTGCTGGATATTGAATCTCTGCAAGAGGGAAATCAGAAGCATATGTACCAGGAAGCATCCCATGCAAAACAACCTCTGTGTCATGACGAACTATTGATTGAATATGTCGTTCAAGTAACACTTGGTAGGCCGGTAATTCATTTAAAACTGTGAGACTTTGATGCCAAATTCGCATATTGATGATTCCTCTATAGACTTCAATAACTTAAATTTTCATAATTTGAAGGCAAAAGACTCTGACAAAAGTCCGCCTCTCTAGAATTCATCCCAACCCTTTTTGATTTTTTAGGGTGAATTTGCAAAATTGCAGTATCGCAGGTAAGTCATACTATTTTAGTCATACAAAAAGAGCACCGACATCCCTTTAGGAGTCCGATCGTATTGAGTAATTTAGCGTGAGACTTGCTTGGATTGAAGGTGAGACTTCCACTTGATGAAGATTCCTAATAATGGTTAAATTCCCATTTCAGCTTATCGAGTTGAAACAATTAAAAAGAACCAAATTACTCTCTTTTAAGTTTTTTTATGAACACATTAGTACTTATTTTTAATTGGTACTAATACAAACCAACGTAAACAGTTTTTACACTTACAAAAATTCAATGAAAGCTCTAATCGTCTGCATGACTTAAAATCCAATGTGTCAAAAGTTTTCAACTTCGACTCTTTTCTCAACATGTCTCAGGGGTTGTGAATCGTGCTGATGGAACACAATCGGGATCGCTTTATAAAGTCACGCGTATATTCAAATTATGAATCAAATAAGTTGAGTTCTCGCATCACTATAGGCCGTGTTTTAGAGTCATGCTTCACGCTGATTCGCATAGTCAATCAAATTCAACCACTGAAACTGCTAGCCATCGAACTTTTCAGCTACTGTGTGATGCTCTAGCAATCTCAGGATCGAGGAAATGCGCCCAAAGGAGATCCATTGCCCCTGGTTTTTCATTAGTGGGCTGCAGTTCATGGATTGGCAACCCTCATGCTTAACGGTGGCTTGAAGATGACAGCCATCCAATCGATCAATTGGTTGCCTCAATCACTGGGTTGATCAAACATTCGCTCTCGACAACAGATGGCCTTGAATTAACCTTACCCAAACTCAAAATCAAAACGGCACTAAAATCAAAAAAATGACCGCTTAAATCGTCTTGCACTCGGCGTCTTGAGTCTGCAAAAAAATACATGTAATCTCTTGCGCGAAGTATTCAATGAATAAGCCTGTTTTAAAGATTCTTTTTGTCTGCATGGGAAACATCTGTCGCAGCCCTACGGCAGACGGAGTTTTAAAAAAGAAAATATCTATTCTTGAACTTGCGCATCGAGTTCACATTGACTCCGCAGGTACTCACAATTTTCACCCCAACTCCCCGCCGGATGAGCGCACTCAAAGGCATGCCCTGAAACGAGGATATGACTTATCTGGCTTGAGGGCTAGGGCAGTCACTGACACCGATTTTGAAGAGTTTGATCTTCTCCTCACCATGGATTGGGACAACCGTGCTTTGCTAGAGGAACGATGCCCACCAAAGTATCAACACAAAATAAGAGGCTTCACCGAGTTTTTACAATCAACTCAAGCCACCACCATACCAGACCCTTACTATGGCGGGGATCCAGATTTCGAGTTGGTATTGGACTTGGTCGAAGAAGCGTCTGAGGGTCTTATCCAGACAGTCATCAAGAAAATATCCACATGAACAATGACCCTTTGAATGTTCTTGGCACCCCTTTGGTGCCTTGCTCATACGATCCCTTGACAGGCTACTTTCGCGATGGATGCTGCAACACAGATGAGCAAGACCAAGGCAGTCACGTCATTTGTGCCGTGATGACCCAAGAATTCTTGGATTTCTCACTTGAGCAGGGAAATGACCTGATCACCCCACGACCAGAATACAGGTTCAGGGGACTGAAAGCCGGAGATCGTTGGTGCTTGTGTGCGCTGAGATGGCGACATGCATATGAAGCTGGAGTGGCTCCAAAAGTCATTCTTGAGTGCACCCATTCGCGCGCTCTTGACCATGTCACGCTTGATCAACTCAGCTCATGAAAATTGAATTGAATGTCCTGAGTTTGCTCACCTATCCCTGTCGTGTCAACTCAGCCATAGAATGCTTTGATTTGAACAATGACGCTTTATAAAACATGGGAATCATATATCCATGAAATCTGCTGCGTCTTACAAAGGCAACAAAAAAAACCTGCCCAGTAAACCTTGCCAAGTATGCGGCAAAGACATGACCTGGCGGAAAGCATGGGCTAAAAATTGGGAGCAAGTGCTGTATTGTTCAGAAGCTTGTAAAAAAAACAAAACATCCAATAAGAGCACATGAGTTACTCCTTGATTTGGTTCAAACGCGATTTGCGCTGGCAAGACCATGCCGCACTGGCCCATGCTACCCAATTGGGTCCTGTTAGGTGCATCTATGTCATCGAGCCCGAGCTTTGGCTACAACCCGATAGCGCTCTACAACACTTTGAGTTCATCCGAGAATCCTTAGAAGAGCTTGACGCTCATTTGCGCCTGAACGGCGGATGCATCGAAATTCACAATGGCGAGATGACAGATGTCTTACGACAGATCTGGGAAATGGATCCGTTTACAGGGCTTTTTTCACATGAGGAAACGGGCAACGGATTTACTTACCTGCGCGACCAAAAGGTAGGTGCATGGTGTCAGACCCATGGGATTAAATGGCAAGAGTTTGCTCAATTTGGTGTCATACGTCGTCATAAGTGTCGCGACCTATGGCAAAAAGAATGGGAACGACACATGGCCGCCCCCATTCAAAATATTGATTCAATCAGCTTTTGGCGTGAACCAGACGCCAAGGCCTTTGCAATGCAAGCCCCCGATCTCTTGCGCCACAATCCGCCTTCGAGGCAACGTGGAGGACGAACGCAAGCACTCCATACGCTTCACAACTTTCTAACCGCTCGCAGCATCGGCTATCGAGGCGGTATTTCTTCGCCCTTGTCTGCCCCCAATGCTTGCTCACGCCTTTCTGCCTATTTGACCTATGGTTGCATCAGCATGCGCGAGGTCGTTCAACAAACCCGCGCGCACCTTGCCAATCTACCTGATCAAGCCACCCGACACCGAGCTGGATTGAGTGCATTCATGAGTCGTTTGTATTGGCATTGCCATTTCATTCAAAAATTAGAAAGTGAACCGGCCATCGAATGGCGCAATATGCATCGCGGATACGATGATCTTCGAGAGCAAGACTTTAACCAGGAATACTTTGAAGCGCTCAAAGACGCTCGAACGGGTTGGCCCATGGTGGATGCAAGTGTCACCATGCTGAGGGAAACAGGTTGGCTTAACTTTCGCATGCGTGCCATGCTGGTGTCAGTAGCGGCATATCCCTTGTGGCTACACTGGCGCCCAGTGGGAGAGTGGCTCGCCACTCAGTTTTTAGATTACGAACCAGGCATCCACTGGAGCCAAATGCAAATGCAATCGGGTACCACGGGAATCAATACCACGCGTGTATACAACCCCATCAAGCAAGCTCAGGATCACGATCCAAAAGGGATATTTGTAAGACGCTGGCTCCCAGCCATGCGAGCAATTCCAGATATTTGGATTTTTGAGCCTTGGAAAATGCAATTTGATATGCACCATGCAACTCAATTTCGAGAGAACTTTTCAATCTCAGAACCACTAGTGGACCTCTCGAATGCCACCAAGCAAGGAAAAGATAAAGTACATGCTCGTCGCAAAGATGTAGACGTTCGAGCAGGGAAAAAAGCCGTCATTGACAAACATGCATCTCGCAAAACCATGAAGCGGAGCTCAAAAAATAATTCAACCAAGTCAATTCAACCAGAACAATTGGGATTTAATTTTTAAAGACACTCATGAATCCATTCATTTAAAAGCACTATCTTTGTTGCGACACCGTTGGAGTATTTTTTCAAGTGACGACAGCCTACATTTATCACTCAACCAAGGTTTGAATGAAAATTTGAGCCCATGGTGTTGACTTCTGGACCAATCAGTGCAAGGAATTAAGAAAGATTTATAATTAAATTTTCATTTGAAGGAAATAACGTGAACACCATTATTCATATTTCAATGTTGCTTCTCGGCTACTTTGCCCTTTATTCGGCTTACCGTGCAGGTTTGGCCAAATTGAAATACAGACACGAGCATGAGAGCAAACATCATGTTGCTTATTCAAGTGCTACAAACACCTGGATCTCAATGGTTCTTTGGATTGGGCTTTGCATAGTGACACTAGCACTGGTAGTAAAAATTGCAACTCCTTAATTGAACGTCACTTTTGAGTGGTGCAAGAAGTGTCTTCCAAAGACATCCGCTCATCATCTGATCAAGCCTTGGCTAACTACTTTACAGCCATTCAACGTGCAGCGCGGTTCTCGCTGCATTTGATTCCTGCCTACTTTAAGTCAGGAAAAAATACGTGGACTTCCATAAATCCCATATTTGCTCAACGAGTTCAGGTCCGAATATGCGGTGCTTAGCAATTAAACAAAAGAGCACCTACACAGTAAATTAGCCCATCTTTGATTGGAGACAAGCAAATACAAACCTTAGTAGTTATTAGACATGCAGAATATTTGCTTTATTCTCAGAGATTGGGACGATGATGCCAAAGTTTGGGTTGCTATATCAGATGATGAGTTCAAGTCATTGATAGCACGGGATCAAAAGAAACACTCCAAAATCATTGGTCAACTTCATTTAAAATTAGAGTGAATTTGATTGTTGGCGACAGCTTAAGTAGGCTTTAGAGATGCTGATCGCTGATGAACAACGTTTGCCAATCCTCTACAATCTCTCAACATGGAGCAAAGGTTGAATGTAACAAACGACAGTTCGATTAATGTGAATTTTTTTTGCTCTTCCAAAATAACGCCAACACGGTGAAAGCAAAGCCACTGATCACTGTGGCTGTTGGCAAATCCAGACCTGAGCCACCTTTCTCAGCGCTCTTGGCAAGCCAGTCACCGACGTCAGTGCCAGCCACTCGGGCCAAGGCAACGCCAAGCCAATAAAGCGGTGTCATGACCAAAAAATTCTTGAATCCCAAGAGCACAAAGATCGCCATCGCCAAAGATAAGTAGCCTGCAGTGTAGGCAAGACCATACTCATCGGCCACGTAATCACCTAGGATTGTTCCAAGCACCCCTGCCGTCATCATCATGGACCAATAAAGGAGATGTGTCTGCGGGACAAACAAGGGATCAAGAGGCTGAGGACGGATGGATTGCCACCAAAGGGCCAATCCCGACAAGCCAAGGGCCAGGACCAATGAGCACATGAGCGGGTCCAAATGCAAGTCACCCGCGATCATGTCAGCAATGTTGGTGGCTGCCGTGCGAATGATCAAAATAGCAGACCAAAAAAAGAGTTCAGTTTTATCGTCATCTTTTTTCTCCAACAACCACAAAAGCCCAAAAAGCAAAATCAATATTGGCAACGGACCAGCATGTTTGAGTCCCATCAGACCTTCTGGTGGAAAGATACCGGACAACTTACAAAGTCTGACAGCCAAATCCCCCGTGTTGGTTCCAAAGATACTGGCCAATGAAATCAATACCCAGTACCTAAAATCAATGAGCGGATTGTGAAGTTTTTTCATGAATTGAATAGCCAAAACAAAAGTATTAATAAACACGAATGATTGGTTTGAATTTTTAAGATTAGTTCAATACCAGTCAAATCATTTTTAAGCGTACATGAATTCCACGACAACTTGATGACCGACATAATAACCCAAGGCCTAGGCATCCAAATGAACTCAAAAATCCAATCAAACAATCCTCGGTTTGAGCTTTCTTCGCCATATTCAACTAAAAGCAAGTCTAGCTTGGATCCCTGGCCTCAAACTCAGCACTGCTCGCCGCAAAAATGAAGACGTTGTAACAGCGGGAAAAGTCTCCATTGACAAACTTGCATATCCCAAAACCGTCAAGCGGAACTCAAAAAAAAATTCAAACAAGTCAATTCAACCACAACAATTGGGATTTAATTTGTTATGACACACTGACTTGGCAAGGAGCGCTCGCACCAGTCCTGATATGATCGATCACTTTTTCGCTGCCACCCCCTTCAAGGCGAGATGAATCTTGGTGAACTTCAGAGTAAACGCAGACCTCGGCCTTGGGAATTGAGCCAAGGAAGATGGTTCTCCAGTTGGAGGGTACCGAGCAAAAATCACCATCCTGATTTGACAAGTACTGAACCACAATTTTTCGCAGCCTTATTTTTTACGGGCTCAGGACCCATTCAAGCAAAGCATGCGGGCATTAAAAAAGCCATACAGCGCATAAATGCACATGAGAGCTAATTCGATGGGTGAAGCAAAATTTGCGCCCTACGAAGCGTGAGCATATATATTTTTATAACCCACTGAATCGAATGGATAGAGCTAAAAGATTTAAAAAAAATCTAACTCAGGAGATGCCCCGTCTTAACAAAGATAATGCAACCCTCTTTGCTAAAAGGCTTATGCATGCTCATATGAGGACTTCTAATCCACGATCCAGTTGGGTAGCGTCCATGTTCATCTTCAAATACGCCTTCAACGACAAAGATTTCTTCACCACCATAGTGCCTATGCGGATTAAAAAATGTTTTGGGCTCCCATTTGACCAAAGTCGATCCACTCC
>CAIPFK010000137.1 GCA_903864315.1 uncultured Burkholderiales bacterium
ATTTCCTCTTGAAACAAACGGCCACTGGCCAGACTGAAAATATTGAGCATGGCAATCCCTTGCAAAGCAGGTAACCCAAAGGGCAGACGGGGGAGATAACACGGGAGTTATAGGCCGCCACCACTGAGGTCACGATGCATTGGGCATCCAAACCGTGCTGACTAGCGAGTAACTCCCCAAAGACTGGGGGTTTCCAAAGCGATAAGCTCCAAAGTGAAGTTGTGCACATTATCGCACTCACTTGATGACAAAGCCATGGCGAGACTTTGCTGAACGCGCAGTTGCAGCGCTCCATGGTAGATGCCCCAAGATGGCCCCCCTTGCAATCTCGGCGGCTTCAGGGCATAGTGAGGTTGCGCATTGTTGTTTTAAGTCAGTTCATGTTCACGGAGGCTTTTATGAATTTAACCATCAGCGGTCACCATTTAGAGGTCACACAGGCCCTTCACAACCATGTGGTTCAAAAACTCGAGCGGGTGTTGCGCCATTTTGACCAAGTCGTGGACGTCAAAGTCACCTTGAGCATTGAGAACAACAAAGAAAAAGAGCGTCGACAACTGGCGGAGTGCAAAATCCATGTCCCGGGTGGGGATTTGTTTGCCCAAAGCTCTCATGAAGATTTGTACGCGGCCGTGGATGAGTTGGTGGACAAACTTGACCGCCAAGTGGCGAAACACAAAGACCGAGTCCAACAGCACCAACACACGCCTTTGAAAAAGGATGCATCTTTACAAGAAGGCTTGGTGGCGCCCTAAAGCGCAGTGTTTTGCGCAATCGGGTTGCGCACCCTCCCAAAAGTCCTTCAAGTCGGGGCAGCCCCGTCTTGAAGGACGCCCAAGTGTGGGGAAAAAGCGTGGTGGGCCGTTCATGCTGCTGAAAAAGCTTTAAGTTCGCTCGTGGACGATGCATAATGTGACGCGAATATGACCCGTCTCACCCAACTTTTACCCTTGTCACACGTGCGCGTGGGCTTGGAGATCACCAGCAAAAAACGCGCCTTTGAAGAAGCCGGCCTGCTCTTTGAGGAGCTGTACGGCCTGTCACGGGCCAGCATTGCCGACAGTTTGTTTGCCAGGGAGCGATTGGGCTCCACGGGACTGGGGCATTCGGTGGCCATCCCGCACGGCAGGATCAAGGGGCTTAAAAACCCACTGTTGGCGGTTTTTTTGCTCAAAGAGCCCATTGGCTTTGATGCGCCCGATGAATTGCCTGTCAAGTTGATGTTTTTTTTACTGGTTCCCGAGGCGTCAACCCAGCGGCATTTGGAGATTTTGGCCAATATCGCGGGTCTTCTTCAACAAAAAGAGGCCCGGGAGGGTTTGTTTGCCAGCGCCAGTGCTGAGCAACTGCACGAGCGAGTCTTGGGCGGTGTTGATCTTCAAATGAGTTGAGCGCTGCAGCGCCAGAATCCGGAATGTTCTAATTTTTTACCAAAGGTCGCCGTGAAGCCCAATGTCGTGAGCGCTGTGGTCTTGTTTGAAGACTTCAAAGACCAATTGGATTGGCAGTGGGTGGCTGGGCTCAATGCGTCGGACCGCCGGTTTGACGAAGTGATGGTGAGGCAAGCCAGATCGGGGGCCGATTTGGTGGGCTACCTCAATTACATCCATCCCTATCGCTTGCAGCTCTTGGGTCAGCGCGAAATGGCCTACCTCACCCGAGATTCGGAAGAAGACAGTGAGCGACGCATCGGTCGCATCGTCACCTTGACGCCGCCTGTGCTCGTGATTGCGGACGGCCAAGTGCCGCCTGCCAAGCTCATTGCGCTGTGCGACAGCGCTCAAATCCCTTTGTTTTTGACCCCTGAGCCCTCGGCCTATGTGATTGATGTCTTGCGCGCTTATTTGTCCAAGCATTTTGCCGACCGCACCACCATGCACGGGGTGTTCATGGACATTTTGGGCCTGGGTGTCATGATCACCGGTGAGTCGGGTTTGGGGAAAAGCGAGCTCGGCTTGGAGCTCATCTCGCGTGGGAACGGCCTGGTGGCGGACGACGCCGTGGATTTATTTCGCATCAACCAAAATACCATCGAGGGGCGGTGTCCCGAGCTCTTGCAAAACTTGCTGGAAGTGCGTGGCATTGGACTCTTGGACATTCGGGCCATTTTTGGGGAAACAGCGGTGAGGCGCAAAATGCGCTTGAAGCTGATCGTCCATTTGGTCAGGCGTGAGACCTTGGAGCGCGACTACGACCGCTTGCCCCACGAGCCTTTGACCCAAGACGTGCTGGGCATCGATATGCGCAAAGTGGTCATTCAAGTGGTCGCTGGGCGCAACATTGCGGTCTTGGTGGAGGCGGCGGTGAGGAACACCATTTTGCAACTTCGCGGCATCAACACCTACGATGACTTTTTGCTGCGCCATCGCCAGGCCATGCACCTGGGGGAGTTGCCTTGACCTGGGCGTCTGCCTTGAACGCTCGCCCCCATCACCACCCTGGTGTTGATAAGCGCCAACCCTTGCTCGAGTGCGTTCGATTGGAGAAGTCGTTTGGGCAAAACCGAGTGGTCAACTCGGTGAGCTTTGAGATCTACCCTGGGGAGTGCTTGGGCGTCATTGGTCCCAACGGGGCAGGCAAGACCACCACACTCAAGATGCTGTTGGGATTGTTGACGCCTGAAGCAGGCCAGATCAGGGCCTTTGGTGCGCAAATGCCCGAGGAGGCGTTGTTCATCAAGTCCCGCTTGGGCGTGGTGAGTCAATTTGACACCTTGGACCCGGACTTCACCTGTGTAGAAAATTTGCTCGTGTTTGGCCGTTATTTTGGCTTGCCCAAGAGCGAGCTGATGCAGCGCATTCCTTTGCTGCTCGAGTTTGCGGCCCTCACCAACAAAGCCAAAGACAAGCCACAGGCGTTGTCGGGGGGCATGAAGCGGCGATTGAGTTTGGCCAGGGCGTTGATCAACGACCCTGAGCTGCTCATCTTGGATGAGCCCACCACGGGACTCGATCCACAAGCCAGGCATTTGATGTGGGAGCGATTGCAGCAATTGGTGCAACAAGGCAAATCGATCTTGCTCACCACCCACTTCATGGACGAGGCCGAGAGGCTGTGTGACCGATTGGTGGTGTTGGACCAAGGCAGAATCATCGCCCAAGGCAGCCCCAAGGCCTTGATTGCCGAGCATTTGGAGGCCCATGTGGTGGAGGCCTATGGGGTTGATTTGGCCGAGGCAGACTTGGCGCCACTCAAGGCCCACGCCAAGCGAGTTGAAAAAAGTGGCGAGACGGTGTTCTTTTACGCCCAAGACGCCACGGCCTTGTTGCAGGCGTTGCAGGCCTACCCAAGGCTCAGAATTTTGCACCGACCGGCGAACTTGGAGGATTTGTTCCTCAAGCTCACGGGGCGCCAGATGCGAGAGGGTTCGTGATGCGGTTTTGGCCCGTGTTCATGCGCAATTTTCTCGTGTGGAGAAAATTGGCCATCCCCAGTTTGCTGGGGAACATCGCCGAGCCCCTCATGTGGCTGGCCGCATTTGGCTATGGCCTGGGCTCCTTGGTGGGACACATTCAAACGCCCAGTGGCAATGTCCCTTATTTGAACTTTGTTGCGAGTGGCTACATTTGCATGAGTGCCATGAACGCGGCAAGCTTTGAGGCCTTGTACTCGGTGTTTTCGCGCATGTCGGTGCAGCGCACCTGGGACGGTATTTTGAATGCACCGATTCTCTTGGAAGACATTGTGATGGCGGAGATGCTCTGGGCGGCCTTCAAAGCGGTGTTCAGTGTGAGTGCCATTTTTGGCGTGATGGCGTTGATGGGACTCTTGGAGCAAGCCCATGTGCTGCTGGCTTGGTGCGTCTTGCTGCTCGCCGCCGTCATGTTCAGCGCCATTGCATTGATCTTCAACGCCTTGGCCAAAGGCTACGATTTTTTCACCTACTACTTCACCTTGTTTCTCACGCCCATGATGTTTTTGAGTGGGGTGTTTTTTCCTCGCGATCAATTGCCCCATTGGATGCAAAGTGTGGCCCAGTGGTTACCATTGAGTTTGGTGATTGACGTCTTTCGCCCTTTGTTTTTAGGCCAGTGGCCGCCAAGCGTGGCGCTCCCCTTGCTCGCGATCTTGGGCTACACCACGGTGGCCTATGCCTTGGCCCTGCGCTTGACCCAAAGGCGATTCAAGTCTGGCTGACTTGAACCCCAGGTCACCTCCCGATTGATGAATACACCCCTTGCCCTGCTGCGCACTGCTCTTGGGCGTGAGCCCTTTCGCCTTGCCCACTTGGTGCTCGTCATGGGGTGGAGTGGTTTGTCGTTGTTGCTCTTGAGGGTGCGTGAGGTCTCGCTCACTTGGGCCGGGCCTGAGGTAGGCGCAGCCGCCCAGTGGTTGGCGGCTTTGAGCGCTGGAGTCGCAACGGTGGTGTTTGTCTTCTTGCTTTGTGCACTCGGACTCCAAAGTCTCGTGCGTGTCTTGGCCTTGGGTCAGGCTCATCACACTCGCGTGTCGCGTGTTGCAGCCTCACCCTCACAACTCGCTTTGGAGAGGCGTTCCATCCCAGGCTTGAGTGCCAGCGCCGCACTTGCCGTGGGCATGGTGCTGTTGGCCAGTGTTTGGCTTCAATGGGGGCAGCACACAGCCAGTGCGGTGTTGTGGTGCGTGGGTGCGGGCCTAGAATCTCTCATCTCGGTCGTGGTGTTTTATCGCTTGTTCAAGGCCAGCCTCAAAGACGACCTCACAGTCAACTTTTGGCCCACCATCACCCCAGCCCTGTTGATTCCAGCGGTGGGCAACGCCTTGGTGGTGTTGGCGGGGATCCCCTTGGGGTTTGACGCTTGGAGTGCTGTCCAGTTTGTGCTGGGCTGTGGGCTGTGGCCGCTGGTTTGGGGCTTGCTCGTGCTGCGTCAAGCACGTGTTGGGGCGCTGCCCTCGGCGATGCTGCCCACGTGGTGCATTTTGCTCTCGCCCCCCAGTGTGGTGGGTTTGGGCCTATTGGCCTGGCAGCAATGGACCTTGGCCACCCAAGAGCCCTGGATGGGTTGGGTGATCGGGGCGTGGGCTTGCTGGGGGTTGGCGGGCTTGACGTTATGGCAACTCAAGCCCCATGCAAGGGCGGTGTTGTCGGCCCCGTTCGGTATGGCCCATTGGGCGCTGAGTTTCCCGTTCGCGGCCTACGCATCGCTCACCTGGGCGCTTTTTGCCAGTGTGTTGACGATCCTCTCAGGCGGGGGCGCTGCCAGTGGCTCGCACTTGTTGGCCGTATTGGCGTGGAGCTTGGGTTGGTGGGCGGGGACCTTGTTGGTGGTGGTGGTGGGCATTTTGAGCGTGCTCAGTGTGAAGACACTCAAGCTGGTGTCGCGCTCCATCGCCGCTTAGCGAGTCCAGCGCGACCCCTCCAACGCATGAGCACTAGCTCACTTGCGTGGCAGCCCCTTCTTCATGCCCCGATGGCCAGGGCGTTACAGACGGTGAGGGCATTGGGCTGTTTTGCAGTGGGCGTAAAGGCTCAAAGCATGGTCAGCCAATTCAAAGCCTTTGTGTTGGGCAATCGATTTTTGCAGGTGTTCAATTTGGGGCTCATAAAACTCCTCGACCCGGCCACAGTCCAAGCACACCAAATGATCGTGGTGTTGCCCTTGGTCGAGCTCAAACACCGCTTTGCCACTCTCAAAATGCGAGCGACTCAAAAGCCCAGCTTGCTCAAACTGCGTGAGCACTCGGTAGACCGTGGCCAAGCCGATATCGATGTTTTCGCGCAAAGCGATGCGGTAGACGTCTTCTGCCGTCATGTGCCGATGCTCCCCGCGCTGGAACAACTCTAAAATCTTCAGGCGTGGCAAGGTGGCTTTGAGGCCTGTGGTTTTGAGGTCAAGCATGGGCGTCATGGCGTTGCCTTTGAAGGTTGGGTTGAAAAAAGGC
>CAIPFK010000138.1 GCA_903864315.1 uncultured Burkholderiales bacterium
GCGGAAATGGAACAATGACTCGAATTGTTTTTGTTGGATAAAAGTCTTGAGCATTTGCGAGCTTGAACAAGCTACAAATGATCAAATTCAAGATGAACATAACTTTTTTTCTACTCATTCAATAACACCTTTCGATTCATTGATTCAATTAAAAAACCAGCGTATTAATTCAACAACTCTCGGGATAGAACCATTCGATGTACTTCTGATGGCCCCTCACCAATGCGCTTAATCCTAAGCTCACGGTACCAACGCTCAAGGGGCAACTCTTCGGACAGCCCCATGCCACCCATGATTTGTATGCACCGATCAATCACGCGACCGGCAGTTTCAGTTGAGACGACTTTCGCAATGGAGGCCTCGGTTTTAAAGTTCAAACCCTCATCCGATCTTTTTGCAGCTTCATAGATCAAAAGTCTAGCAGCCCTGATTTCCATATCACTGTCAGCAATCATCCATTGAATTGCTTGCTTATCAGCCAGTTTGGATTTGAAAACCTCTCGCTCTTTGGCCCATTGAATCGCAATATCAAGTGCTGCTTGTGCAATTCCAATGGTTCCTGCAGCGTAAGGAACACGCCCCTCCACCAACCATTTCTCACACAATGCAAAACCTTGACCCTCTTCACCCAAGCGGTGCTCAATAGGCACCTCTACATTCTCTAGAAATATCTCATAAGGAGAGTAAGAGCGAATAACATTCATTTCTTTCAGCGTCATCCCCTTTGGTTTCCCATCTATGATAAAACACGTGATACCTCCCCTTTGTCCCTGGTCGCCTGTTCGGGCAAATAAAAGCCCCCAGTTTGCTTTTGCAGCACCAGTGATCCACATCTTTGAGCCATTCAAAATATACCGATCCCCCTTCAAAACTGCTCGAGTTCGAATTGAACGAGCTGGATCAGATCCCCCTGAAGCCTCACTGATCGCCACAAAAGCTTTTTTCCCGTCCTGAATTGCAGGAATAGCAAATTTAGTAATTTGTTCTTTTGTACCCAGCAAAATAGGTGCTGGTGGATTCGACCCTGTAGCACCACATGCTGGAACATACGCACCCATTTTGCACTTTGCGGTTTCCTCGGCAATCACCGTTGTGGCCAATAGACTCAATCCGCCGCCACCATAGTCTTCGGGTGCTCTGACTGACCACAATCCAATGGATTTGGCTTTCTCTTGAAGAGGAAACAATATGTGATCGGGCAACTCAAAGGCATCAAAGGGAGCCTTCTCCTCTGCAGGCAAAATTTCTTTAGCCATGAATTTTCTGGTTAAGTCTCTGATTTCCAAAAGCTCTTGCGACAAACCGGCATTGTGTTCTGCCATTTAAACCTCCAAACAGTCAAGAATTCAATTTGATATTTCGTTTTTTAAAGCGTCAATCTCAGCTCTACTAAGTCCCAAAGTTGAACGCAAAATACTCTCTGTATCGTGGCCCAATGGAACACTTGGGACATAATCAGGCGGCACTGAATTTGAGAATTTTAGAGGCGACTTGTTGATCAAAATTTCACCATACATCGGATGATTAATTTTTTGTATTGAGCCTCTGGCCAAAAGATGCGGGTCATTGATCACATCGTCGAGCTCTTGAACAGGAGCACAAGGCACCCTGTGCAGTCGAAGCAATTCCAGTAATTGATCTTTGTTCATTGAAAGAGTAATAGTTTCAATGACAGCATCCAAATCATCCATATTTTTCGAACGAAGTTTTTGTGTCTCAAAGGGCGTCAAATCACAACTGTTCTGTAAAGACAGCGCTTGCACCAATGCCAGCCAATGTTTCTCATTGCTGGTGATGATGGCGACATGTCCATCTTTTACAGCATAGACGTTGTAGGGCGCCAAGCTCATTCCACCATGCCTATTGCCAGTTCGCTTGACCCCTTTGTCGCCAATTGAGTGAGCACCCAAGTTTGAGGCCAAAGATGGGTATATAGCCTCCATCATTGACACCTCAACGATATCACCTAGCCCAGTTTTTTCGCGTTGATAAAGCGCTGTGCAAATTGCACCGTAAAGATGAATGCCCGCATTAAAGTCACACAATGCAACGCCAGCTTTAACTGGGGGACTTTGTTGATAGCCTGTCACACCAATCACACCCGACATGGCTTGAACAGCCAAATCCATTGCAGGGTAAGCGCGATAAGGCCCAGTTTTCCCATAACCCGAACTTGAGGCATATATCAAGCGAGGATTTAAGCGCAATAAATCTTTTGCGCCAAAGCCTAATTTTTCCATGGCATCGGGCGTAAAATTTTCAACGAGGATGTCGGCTTTTTCAACCAAAGACAAAAAAACTTTTCTTGCCTTTTCGTTTTTAAGATTTAA
>CAIPFK010000139.1 GCA_903864315.1 uncultured Burkholderiales bacterium
AAGAGAAAGTGGTTCCGATTTTTAAATACGATGAAAAACTTTGTTTTTCATCACGCTCATGGGCTTGATTTTAATTTATATAGCTGAGCAAAGTGGATTGCCTGAGAAAAAATGGAGGATTTTACTTAACGTTGCCCAAAGAAGTCCAAAGTTTAGCAACGTGCCCAAGGCTACGTGTATCGGGGATAATTGGGTGTTTTCATTCATGGATTTTTAGCTCGGCGGCATGTTTTGAAGCGTGTCCAGGCGGTAACTAGATTAACGGATTTTAAAGATGAGTATTGCTCAGTTGTCAGTTGCAGATATACGCAGAACTTTTTTGGAGTTTTTTGAAACCAAAGGACACACTGTTGTTCCTTCAAGTTCCTTGGTTCCAGGAAATGACCCCACCTTGATGTTTACCAATTCTGGGATGGTTCAGTTCAAAGATGTTCTTTTGGGTCTTGACCGCCGCTCCTATGTCCGGGCAACGTCTGTTCAGGCTTGTTTGCGTGCAGGCGGCAAGCACAACGACTTGGAGAATGTGGGATACACCGCAAGGCATCACACTTTTTTCGAAATGTTGGGCAATTGGAGTTTTGGGGATTATTTCAAGCGCGATAGCTTAATGTGGGCCTGGGAGCTTTTGACCCAAGTCTATGGCTTGCCCAAGGACCGATTGTGGGCTACCGTTTATATCGATGACCAAGAGGCTTATGACATATGGACAAAAGACATCGGTTTGCCCCCAGAAAGGGTTGTTCGCATTGGAGACAACAAGGGAGCGAAATATCAATCGGATAATTTTTGGATGATGGCCGATACAGGGCCGTGTGGGCCATGCTCTGAAATTTTTTACGACCACGGCCCAGATGTTGCGGGTGGCCCTCCAGGTAGTCCTGATGAAGATGGCGATCGTTATATTGAAATTTGGAACAATGTGTTCATGCAGTTTGATATGCAAGCCGATGGCTCGCTCAATAAGTTGCCTGCACCCTGTGTGGATACGGGAATGGGGCTTGAGAGGCTGGCTGCGATTTTGCAGCACGTTCACAGTAACTATGAAATCGATTTATTCCAAGCCTTGGTCAAGGCGGCTGGTCGTGAGACCGGTTGCACTGACTTGGGGAACAATTCATTGAGAGTCATCGCCGACCATGTGCGTGCGACCGCCTTTTTGGTCAGTGATGGCGTGAACCCGAGCAATGAGGGGAGAGGGTATGTGCAGCGTCGCATCATTCGACGTGCCATTCGGCACGGTTATAAATTGGGACAAAAGTCCCCCTTCTTTCACCGATTGGTTCCAGACTTGGTCCAACTCATGGGGCAAGCTTATCCATCCCTGAAAGCCAATCAAGACCGCATCACCCAGGTTTTAAAACAAGAAGAAGAGCGCTTCTTTGAAACCTTGGAGATCGGCATGCATATTTTGGAAGAGGCTTTGACCGGTGGGCGCAATACGCTTTCGGGGGAGGTCGCATTCAAGTTGCATGACACCTATGGTTTCCCCATGGATTTGAGTGCTGATGTCTGCCGAGAAAAAGGTGTGACACTGGATGAAGCTGGATTTCATGAAGCCATGGAGAGGCAAAAATCCCAAGCCAGAGCTGCTGGCAAGTTCAAGATGGACAAAGCCCTTGAGTACCATGGCGAGCCCAATCAATTTGTTGGCTATGACACGATGCAAGCCCACACGCAAGTGTTGGGTCTATATGTCAACTCGCAAAGTGTTAATGCAGTGGCTACAGGTCAAGAGGCAAGTGTCGTGCTTGCGGTCACACCGTTTTATGCTGAGAGTGGCGGTCAGGTCGGTGATCAAGGGATGTTGACCTCCAATGGAATGATTTTTGAAGTGCATGACACTCAAAAAATCAAAGCCGATGTGTTTGTCCATGTGGGGGTGCTGAGGCAGGGCAATCTCAAAATTCAAGACACCATTCAAGCGCAAGTCAATGAGCATCTTCGCGCTTCAACCAAAAGACATCACTCTGCAACTCACTTGATGCATTTCGCATTGAGAAAAATTTTGGGTGACCACGTTCAGCAAAAGGGCTCATTGGTGACCCCAGACAAAACCCGGTTTGATTTTGCGCATGACAGTTCAGTCAGTGCCGCACAATTGAAAGCCATTGAGCAGTGTGTGAATGAGCAAATTTTGCACAATCAAGCAACTCGATCTGAAGTGATGTCGCTCGAAGACGCCTCGCACTCGGGAGCGACAATGCTTTTTGGTGAAAAGTATGCCGAACAAGTTCGTGTCTTGAGTATTGGTGAAAGTAAAGAGTTGTGTGGCGGCACTCATGTGAGTGCAACAGGCGATATTGGCCTCTTTAAAATTGTGTCTGAAAGTGGTGTCGCCTCTGGTGTTCGTCGAATTGAAGCTGTCGTGGGTGAGTCTGCTTTGGACTACGTCAACGCTATTCAGGGGCAACTCCACGAGGTGTGTGAGATCTTGCGCTCTCCGTCTGAAGACTTGGTGAGTAAAATCAAGTCATCACTGGAGCATCAAAAAAATCTAGAAAAAGAAATTGCGCAGTTAAAGAGCCAAAACGTGGGCTCTCAAATTGATGAGCTAGTAGCCATGAGCGAGAGTCACACTGGGGTGAATATTTTGATCCGTGAATTAAAAGACGCGGATACGCAAACGCTCAAAGAAATGATGGACCGTTTGAAAGACAAGCTTGGAAGTGCCGTCATTGTGTTGGCCAGTGTTCAAGACCAAAAGGTGCAACTTGCTGCTGGCGTCACGCGCGATCTGGTGACAAAGGTGAAGGCTGGAGAGTTGGTCAATTTTGCCGCTCAACAAGTGGGCGGCAAAGGTGGAGGCAAGCCCGACATGGCCATGGCAGGCGGTACACAAGTCGAGCATCTGCCCAAAGCCTTGGCGTCTTTGAGTGCTTGGATTAAAGAGCGCCTTTGAAACTGGTGCTCTATTGAAGAGCACCCGTCGACGATTGAACTCAAATCAGCCTTGAACTTCAATCTATTTTTTTGAAAATCAAGTCCCAAACCCCATGACCGAGTTTGAGGCCGCGACGTTCAAATTTCGTCACCGGTCTGTAGTTCGGTCTTGCGCTAAAGCCATTGACTTGATCGCTTTGATTGACCAGTTTCGAGGTGGATTGAAGGGTCGTGAGAATTTGTTTTGAGTAGGGCTCCCAATCGGTAGCACAGTGAATGTACCCACCCGTCTTTAGTTTACTCACCAGCAATTGAACCAATGGGGGCTGAATCAATCGGCGTTTGTGGTGCCTGGCTTTGTGCCATGGATCAGGGAAAAAGATGTGAACGCCAGTGAGACTGTTGTTGGGAATCATGTTTTCCAACACTTCCACCGCATCGTGCGAAATGATGCGGATGTTGCTCAGATCGAATTCCTCAATTTTTTTGAGCAAAGCACCCACCCCGGGTTCATGGACCTCGCACCCAAGATAATTACTCATGGGTTGCTGTCTGGCAATTTGAGCGCTCGCATCTCCCATGCCAAACCCGATTTCAAAAATCACAGGAAGTTGAGTTCTTTCTGAGCCGTAGAGTTGCGCCCAGTCGAACGGTTTGTCTGCTTGATAGGGCAGCACAAACTGAGGGCCGAGAACTTGCAGTGCTCGGGTTTGGCCTGAGGTGGTTCGTCCAGCACGCGTGACAAATGTCTTGATGCGTTTGGGAAACGCAACGTCTGTGGGGGGGGCTGATTCTGGTGGGAGTGAAGTATCTTGCATGTCAGCCCATTTTAGTGGCTCTGTGGCTGAGACCCATGCATTGATCGGACCATTGTTGGACCCAGCTTTGAAGCCTCTCGGTCAATGGAGCGCTCATTGGCGTCAAACCCAGGTGGAGTGCCGCCTTGTTCAAGTCTTCACTGGCACAACTGGGGTCGAGTGCAGGTGCATTGGTTTGTTTGGAGAGTTTCTCTCCTATGGTAGTGGTGACCAGTGGGACATGAAAATACTGGGGCTTGGCGCGTTTGAGCAAATCATAAAGCAAGAGTTGACGTGGGGTGTTGTCTGCCAAATCCTCACCCCTCACGATGTCACTCACGCCTTGGTCGATATCGTCGACAACCACCGCCCATTGATAACTGAAGTGATTGTCTCGGCTTTTGAGGACAAAGTCACCCACATCAAGGCTTGGGTTTTGCTGCTGCTCGCCAAGCCGACGATCAAACCAGTGAATGGTTTGATTGGGCACTTCAATTCGGATGCTGGTATCGCAGAAAAATTCAAAAAATCCAGATCTGGCGATTGGGGTTGGGAATGAAAGATCAGTACTGGACGCATTTTGATTGAAACCCCGGTAATCTGACCTTTGCACAGGTTCATGGCGTCGACAAGTTCCTGGATAAATCAAGGTTTGTCGCGTGCGGGTCTGAGCTTGCTCAATTTGAAGCCGAGAGCATCGACAAGGGTACAAAAGCTTGGTCGGCATCAGCTCTTCAAGATAGCGCAAATAAAGATGTTCGCGCTTGGATTGATAGACGATGGGGCCATCGCTATAAAGTTCACAGGCTTGGAGTTGCTTTAATATCAATTCGCTCCACTGCGGTTGGCACCTTGTCGAGTCAATATCTTCAATGCGTACGAGCCAAGAGCCTTGGTGGGCCCTTGCATCCAACCAACTGGCCAAGGCGCTCACCAAGGACCCCAGATGAAGAGGGCCCGTGGGCGAGGGCGCGAAACGTCCAACGTACTTCATGCGCCCACCAACGAATAGGCTAAACCAAGCTGAGCGCGAGCGACAGGCCACTCACGAATGCATTTTCCACTCGATGACCCAAATGCCAGTCACCACAAGTCCCAATGTTGAGTTTTTCGTCCCACTGATGGGTCACCCCCAGAGGTTTGAGAGTCTTTGCATATTGCCAGAGTTTCACATTGGCTTGACTCGGTTGTGCATAGATGCCAGACAGCTCGGCAAAAGCCTTGAGCATTTTGGCTTGAATTCTGTCATGGTCATCACCAAGATGCTCTTGAGACCATTCGGTGCTGGCTTGAATGGTCCATCTCTCTACTCGAGAGCGGGAAGGCTTAGAGGATTCACGACTGAGCCAGGCGATACGGTGGTTGGTGCTTTTGGCTGCATTCCATTGAGGCCCAAAATTGCCCACTTTGAGTTGGCTTGCTTGAGCAAAAGCGACCATCAATGTCCAACAGGGGCCCATTTCCACCTGTTTGAAAGATTGGCGCAATTGACTTTCATAAACTGAGGGTGTGGAGTTGTCGATTACTTTTTGGGCTTGGGGGGCAGGAATTGCCAAAATCACCCCATCAAAACCAGAGTGAGCCGAATCCGATTGGTTTTCAAGTCTCAGTTGCCAGAGTTTGGGGTTGCTTTGATCTTTTTGTATGCTGTGCACTTGCGCGTCGAAGTGAATCTGCCCATCGTCCATCAACGGCTGCGCCCAGTGCTCCACCAAAGCACCCATACTGGGCTGGGCCACAAAATGCGGCTCTTGCGATGGATGCGACGCTTCCAAAACTCGTCCTCTGGCATCCAGTACCCGAACGGCAGTGGAGCCCCATGCACGAACAACCTTGACAGTGCCTGGAACCTCTTCAAGTGCTTTCAAGAAGCGAGGATCTCTGACAGTGAAGTATTGAGCGCCTTGGTCAAAAGATCCAAGCGGAGTGGACAGGCCAGACATGCGACCGCTCGCGTGCGTGCTTTTATCAAAAACGCTCACATGAAAACCTGCTTGTTTGAGTGTTCTGGCGGCGGTGATGCCTGCCATTCCGGCGCCAATGATTGCAATTTTTTTCATGAGGCAATGCTTTCAGAGTTTTTGGAAATGAGTAACCGTTGATAAAACGATGGCTTGAAGATGACAGCTCCGTTTGTTTGTCGACATTGCAAGTAGCGTCATGGTAAAGCTTTTACGCGGTTGAACCTGACCTTGGATCATTTTCTTTCAAAAGGGAGCAATGAAATTGAACTTTATCAAAGCCGCGAAAGATTTCAAGAGCGCTTACCCAGATATTGGTTGAATTTTTTGCAAACGGGTGTTTTCTGAGCCCCAAGCAGTGGGTTTGGTGCCGGTGACCAAAAGTGGCCTGAACCTTCACTGCATTGGCTTACTTAAAATCCAAGCCAATGCATTGGGTATTGATGGACCATGTTCACGACCCGGGTGAGTTTGCAGTACAGTTTGGACTTTAGACAAGGAATGAAGCATGTTGACTATCAGAAAATCAGGTGAAAGAGGATATGCCGATCATGGTTGGCTCAAATCTTTTCACAGTTTCTCATTCGCGGGTTACCACGATCCAGCCCACATGGGGTGGGGGAACTTGAGGGTGATCAACGAGGACCGAATCGACCCCGGGACAGGTTTTGGTACCCATGGGCATCGCGATATGGAGATCATCAGCTATGTTTTATCGGGTGAGTTGGCCCACAAAGACAGCATGGGCAATGTGGTGTCCATCCCGCCTGGAGACGTTCAACGCATGAGCGCAGGTCGAGGTGTCCAACACAGCGAGTTCAATCATGCACCCAATGAGCTCACGCATTTTTTGCAAATTTGGATCCTCCCCAATGTGAGTTCCATTGACCCCAGTTATGAACAGAAAACCATCGATCCAAGTTTAAAGCGTGGTCGATTGCTGGCCGTGGCTTCTCAAGAGGCCTACCCCCAGGCGGTTAAAATTCACGCCGATGCAACGCTCTGGGCGGGTGAATTTGACGGCATTGAGTCCCAAAACATGACGCTTGACGTCAAACGCAAGACCTATGTTCATCTCATCAAAGGCGAGCTCAGTGTGAACGGCGAAATTCTTCAAACAGGCGATGCGGCCCTGTTGTCCAATGAGACTGCTCTTCATTTGTCTCACGGCAAAGCTGCAGAGGTTTTGGTCTTTGATTTGTCGGCAAACTAAAGTCGTGTTGAATAATTTTAAAAAAAGTGAGATCTAAATGACAAAGATGGTGGTCGTGTTTCATTCCGCTTATGGCCATACGCAACGCATGGCTCAGTTTGTTGCCGAGGGCGCACAAGCGAGCTTGGTGGAAATCAATGAAGATGGATTGGTTGATGAAGCGGGTTGGGCCATGCTTGACCAAGCTCAAGGCATCATTTTTGGATCCCCCACTTACATGGGTGTGGTGTCTTGGCAATTCAAGCGCTTTGCCGACACCTCGTCCAAGCAGTGGTACAGCCGGGGCTGGCAAGACAAAATCGCAGGTGGGTTTACGATTTCTGCGAATTTAAGTGGGGACAAATTGTCCACGCTTCAGTACTTCATCACCTTGGCCATGCAGCATGGCATGATTTGGGTGGGGCAGTCCTCTCATAGCGAAGAGAATGTGAATCGTTTGGGTTCTTACAGTGGCGTCATGGCCCAAGTCGGCTCAACGCAAAGTGCCTCCGAGATCAATCAAGGGGATTTGGAAACCGCCAAGGCCTATGGTCAACGGTTGTTGAAGTTAACTCAGAGTTTGCACTCCAAGCACTAAGTCGTCATGACCCAAAGCTCGTCTGGTCTAACTGGACGATGCTGGCGTTGGGGGCAGCAATTCGGGGGTCAACGCCCTGCGTTCATCAAACACAAAGCAACTGCCTTGGTAGTGATCTTCTCCAACCTCTTCAAAGTACTTGAGAATTCCACCTTCCAACTGATAGACGTTGTCTAGACCAATTTCACGCATATAAATGGCGGCTTTTTCGCAGCGTATACCGCCAGTGCAGTAGCTCACGATGGTTTTATCTTTGAACTCATGTTGGTGGTCCAAGACTTCTTTGGGGAACTGGCTGAAGTGTGAAATATTGAAATCTTTGGCCCCAACGAACTTGCCAATTTCAACCTCAAAATCATTTCTGGTGTCTAGGCATACCACCTCTCGGCCCTGATCATCCACACCGTTGCGCAACCATTGGGCCAACGTCTTGGCCGGCACACTTGGAGCGCGTCCAGTTTGAGGCTGGATGGTGGGGTGATTCATCCGAATGATTTCGGGTTTGATCTTGACGATCATCTTGCGAAACGGTTGGTAGTCAGACCAACTCTCCTTGGGTGTCAAGGGTGCGAGTTTGGGATCTTGTTGAAGGCGTTCAATAAATCCACGGACATCGTGTGCTTGTCCTGCCAAAAAGAGGTTGATGCCCTCTTCGGACAACAAAATGGTCCCTTTGAGCCTTCGATCTATACAGTCATTCAGATAGTTACTTTTGCGCTCGAGCAACTCATCCAAGTTGACAAACAAGTAGGCTGAAATGTTTAATATTGAGTTCACGTCGATATTTTAGTTGCAATTTCTACGTCGATCAAAATGTTGCGGCTCACATGGAATCGGTTGATTGTAAAGTTTAGAGCATGTTTGAAGAACGGAAGTGCCTTGATCTTGGAACTTTTTGAGCAGTTGTCTTATAAAAATTTCAAGAATAAACATGATATTTCAAATCTTTTAATCATTGAAAAATCTTGTAGCGAGCTCGAGCCAAAGATATTTGTTATTTTGCTCTCCAAGTTCAATGCCAAGCAAGGACTTTTGCCTACAATGCGTGCATGTTTGTACATTTAAGACTTCACACCGAATTTTCTGTGGTCGATAGCACCAATCGCATTGAGACATTGGTCAATATTGCGAAACAGGATGGCCAGCCGGCTTTGGCCATCACTGATTTGAACAACCTGTTTGGGGCGATCAAATTTTATAAGGAAGCGCGGGGAAGCGGTCTCAAACCAATTTTGGGCGCAGAAGTGATGCTCGAGGCCCCAGGAGTTGAGCAGGGCAGTATCAGTCGAGTGATTTTGCTCGTGCAAAACCTTCAAGGTTACTTGAACCTTTGCGAGCTCATCTCTCGTGCTTGGACGCAAAATGTGCAGCGCGAGAACGCCTTGGTCAAATGGACTTGGCTTGAGGAGCTCAATGAAGGCCTCATCTTGCTCTCGGGTGCGCAAGCTGGACCAGTGGGTCAAGCCTTGGTTCAAAAAGACCCTGCTCGAGCCTCTGAGTTGGCGTTGCGATTGGCCAGCCTTTTTCCACATCGTTTTTATCTGGAGCTTCAGCGTGCGGGTCGCAGTGACGATGAGCGCCATGTGGTTGCAGCGGTTGAGTTGGCGCATGGTTTAAAGTTGCCGGTGGTCGCCACCCATCCGATACAGTTCACGCTTGAAGATGACTACGACGCGCACGAAGCACGTGTTTGTATTGCTGAGGGGGAAATTTTGGCCAACCCCAAGCGTGTGCGCAAATTCACCCGTGAGCAATATTTTCTCACGGCGTCTCAGATGCAAGAGAAGTTCGCCGATGTTCCAAGCGCCATAGCCAACACACTTGAAATTGCCAAGCGCTGTAGCATCAATTTGACTTTGGGCAAACCCCAGTTGCCTGACTACCCAACACCTGAGGTGGATGGGCAGCGCATGCCCATCGCTGAGTATTTCAAAATTGCTTCGCGAGAAGGTTTGAGCGCCAGACTATTGGCGCTTTATCCCAATCAAATCGAGCGAGAAGCGGTTCAAGCCCATTACGAAGAACGCTTGGAGTTTGAGATCAACACCATCATAAACATGGGCTTTCCCGGCTATTTTTTGATTGTGAGTGACTTTATTCAATGGGCCAAAACGCATGGCTGTCCTGTCGGTCCTGGCCGGGGATCGGGTGCTGGCTCTTTGGTCGCTTACTCTTTAAAAATCACCGATTTGGATCCGTTGAAATACAAGTTGCTGTTTGAGCGATTCTTGAATCCAGAGCGTGTGTCGATGCCTGACTTTGATATTGATTTTTGTCAGGCCAACCGAGACCGTGTGATTGATTACGTCAAGCAAAAATACGGCTTCAACGCAGTGAGTCAAATCGTCACATTTGGCACCATGGGTGCGCGTGCAGCCATCCGCGATGTGGGTCGTGTCATGGACATGAGCTACAACTTTTGTGATGGCATCTCTGTACTCATCCCCAATAAGCCAGGTCAACACATCACCATCGCAGGGGCTATGGAACAAGTGCCTCAATTGGCTGAGCGATTTGCCAAGGAAGAGGACGTGAAGACCTTGTTGTCCATGGCCCAACGTGTCGAGGGTTTGTCTCGAAATGTGGGCATGCATGCCGGGGGGGTGTTGATTGCACCAGGAAAACTTACTGACTTTTGTCCCTTGTACCAGCAGCCTGGTAGCGAATCCGCAGTAAGTCAGTTTGACAAGGACGATGTCGAGGCAGCCGGCTTGGTGAAGTTTGACTTCTTGGGTCTGGCCACACTCACGATTTTGAGAATTGCTCAAGATTTGATTGTTCGGCGTCACCCCGGCCAAGAGGATTTTGCGTATGAAAATATTTCCTTGGACGATACCCCCACCTATCAGTTGTTCCAAGAAGGCAAGACCGAGGCAGTATTCCAGTTTGAGAGCCGTGGCATGCAAGGCATGCTGCGAGATGCCAAGCCCACACGCCTTGAGGATTTGATTGCCTTGAACGCCTTGTACCGTCCTGGCCCCATGGACTTGATTCCAAGCTTTGTGGCTCGCAAACATGGACGCGAAAAAGTGGAGTACCCGCATCCATTGGCCGAGTCTGTATTGTCTGAAACATACGGCATCATGGTCTATCAAGAGCAGGTGATGCAAGTCGCACAGATTCTGGGTGGCTACTCGCTTGGAGGTGCAGATTTGTTGCGCCGCGCCATGGGTAAAAAGAAGGCCGAGGAAATGGCCGAACACCGCAGTATCTTTCGTGAAGGTGCGGGCAAGAAAGAGATTTCACTAGAAAAAGCGGATGAAATCTTTGATTTGATGGAGCGTTTTGCGGGCTATGGCTTTAACAAGTCCCACGCTGCGGCCTACTCCTTGTTGGCCTATCACACAGCCTGGATCAAGGTGCATTTCACCGCCGAATTCTTTTGTGCCAACATGACCGTGGAGATGGATGACACAGACAAGCTCAAAATTCTATTTGAAGATGCTAAAAAAATGGGCATCACGTTTGAAGCACCCGATGTGAACCGAGGGGTGCATGTTTTCTTGCCCATCACTGACAGTGAAATTCGCTATGGATTGGGTGCTATCAAGGGCACGGGACAGCAGGCCATTGAGGCCATCGTTCAAGCCCGCGAGGAGGGTGGTCCGTTCAAGTCTTTATTTGACTTTTGCGTCAGAGTGGACCGCTCTAAATTCAATAAACGCACTTTGGAGGCCTTGATCAAAGCTGGGGCTTTTGATGCACTGGACCGCAACCGAAGCGCTTTGGTGGCCAGCATTGATTTGGCCTTTCAGTTTGCGCTTTCTCAGCAAGTCAATGCACAGCAAATTGGTTTATTTGATGCGCCTGACGAACACGGCTCTGGCACCAAAGAGCCCGAACTGGTCAACACCATTCCCTGGGATATCAAAGAGCGCTTGATGATGGAAAAACTAGCCCTTGGGTTTTATCTCTCGGGACACTTGTTTGACGCGGTCAAGACCGAGGTCCGGCGCTTTGCAAAGCGTCAAATTGCGGATTTGATGGATTCGAGGGAGCCTCAACTGCTTGCCGGTGTTATTTCCGATTTCAAGGCCATCAATGGTCAAAATGGCAAGATTGGACTTTTTAAACTCGATGACCAGTCGGGATTTATCGAGGCGCGAGTCGACGATGCGCTCATGCAGGCCAATCGCGACTTGTTCAAGGACGATGAAGTGGTGGTCGTGATGGGTAAGGTTCAGCCGGATCGATTTTCTGGTGCGGGTTTGCGATTGAGTGTCAATCAAATATGGGACTTGCCTTCCGCACGGTGTCGTTTTGGTAAGTACTTGAAGGTGGCTGTGAATGGGGTCAATCCCGATGTGGCGCGCGTGATCAACGACCACCCTGCCAAAGTGGAAATGACAGAGCAAGGTCAATTGATCAAAGGCTTGCCGGTGCGCTTGAGCTTGGAGCGTGACCAAGTGAGTGCTGAAATTCAACTGGGTAAAAATGCCCGCTTCTTTCCCAGTGATGCAGCCTTGGCCAGTTGGATGGTGCAAGCTCACGAGGGCCAACTTCAAATCATTTATGAGTAAGCCCACATGTTTTTGACCATCCCCACGTTATTGACTTGGACGCGAATTGTTGCCATTCCATTGATCGTGGCGGTGTTTTACTGGCCCATGGATGTGGTGTCTCAAAACACCATTGCGACCACCATGTTCGTGGTGTTTGCGTTGACGGACTGGTTGGATGGATTTTTGGCTCGCCAGATGAATCAAACCTCTGCCTTTGGGGCTTTTTTGGATCCGGTGGCCGATAAATTTTTAGTCTGTGCGTGTTTGTTGATTTTGGTGCACCTTGGGCGTGCCGATGTCTTTGTGGCACTTATCATCATCGGACGAGAAATCGCCATTTCTGCACTGCGAGAATGGATGGCGCAAATTGGAGCGGCCAAAAGTGTGGCCGTGCACATGCTTGGAAAACTCAAAACCACATCTCAAATGATTGCCATTCCATTTTTGCTCTTCAATGGGACTTTATTTGGCGTGATCGACACGGCCAAGGTCGGGTGGGTGTTGATTTGGGTGTCGGCTGCATTGACTGTTTGGTCCATGGTCTATTACTTGAAAAAAGCAATTCCTGCGATCCGAGCCCACGTTCGATGAACGAGAAGACTTCCTTTTGGCGTGAGCGATGGGTCATGCTCATGCCGGGCGTCTTTGTACTCATCTGGAGTACTGGCTTTGTCGTGGCAAAACTGGCCTCACCCTATGCAGAGCCCTTCACTTTTTTAGAATACCGATACATTTTGTCATTGGCACTTTTTTTACCTTGGATTTTTCTGCGCCGGGTTCCTTGGCCCAGCAGCGCTCGACAATGGGTACACATTGGTTTTACCGGCGTGCTCATGCATGCGGGGTATTTGGGAGGGGTATGGGCTGCGGTGAAGTCGGGCATGGGCTCAGGCCTGTCGGCCTTGATCGTGGGACTCCAGCCGGTGCTCACCGCCATGTGGTTGTCCTCTCGCGGTGGTGAAATCAATCTCAAGCAGTGGGTGGGTTTGATTTTGGGGTTTGTGGGCTTGACCTTGGTGTTGTGGCACAAACTTGAAATTGGACATGAAATCAATTTAACGAGTTTGCCTTTGGCGGTCATGGCTTTGATGTCCATCACAGTGGGCACCCTGTATCAAAAAAGGTTTGTGAAGCCATGCGATGTGAGAACAGCCAATTCGGTTCAATTGATGGCGGCGGCTTTGGTGACTCTTCCAGTGGCTTGGTTAGAAACAGGTGGTTTTGAGCTCAACGTGCAATCTGCATTCGCTCTGGGGTGGTCAGTCTTGGTACTCACCATTGGGGGGAGTTCACTGCTTTATATATTGATCCAACGAGGGGCAGCAGCTTCCGTTACATCTTTGATGTATTTGGTGCCGCCGTGCACGGCAATTTTGGCTTGGATGCTGTTTGGCGAAGTCATCACGATCACCACCATATTGGGGGTGGTGCTGACCGCTTATGGCGTGCACATGGCCATCAAAAATGCCAAGGCGGTCTGATGTGGCACAATTTTACGGATCTGCATCGGGTTCTCTAGAGGCTTGAAAATTAATTCAAAAGGTTGATATGAGTAAAAAAAGAATTGCTGTAATCGCAGGCGATGGTATCGGCAAAGAGGTCATGCCTGAAGGCTTGCGGGTCGTCCAAGCCTGTGCAGACAAATTTGGCATTGATTTGCAGTTTGATCATTTTGATTTTTCGTGTTGGGAATATTTTGAGCGCCACGGCAAGATGATGCCCGACAATTGGAAGGATGTTTTGGGCTCGCATGATGCGATATTTTTTGGAGCTGTGGGTTGGCCAGCCAAAATTCCAGACCATGTGTCACTTTGGAATTCATTGCTGCTTTTTAGGCGTGAATTTGATCAATACATCAATTTAAGACCGGCAAGATTAATGCCTGGGATCACTGCGCCGGTGGTTCGCAAAGACGGCAGCAAACGCTTGCCTGGCGAGATCGACATGTACATCGTTCGTGAAAATACGGAAGGCGAATACTCCGCTGTGGGTGGCCGAATGTTTGAAGGCACTCCGCGCGAGATGGTCATGCAAGAGACCATCATGACCCGCGTGGGGGTGGACCGCGTTTTGAAGTTTGCGTTTGATCTGGCCCAGTCAAGACCTAAAAAGCACCTCACGAGTGCGACCAAATCCAATGGAATCGCCATCACCATGCCCTATTGGGATGAGCGAGTCCAAGCGATGGCCCACCACTTCCCTGACGTCAATGTTGATAAATTTCATATTGACATTTTGACCGCCCACTTTGTGCAACGGCCTGACTTCTTTGATGTGGTGGTGGCCAGCAATCTTTTTGGCGATATTTTGAGTGACTTGGGACCCGCATGCACCGGGACCATTGGCATTGCGCCGTCGGCCAATTTGAATCCCACGCGCGAGATGCCATCCCTCTTTGAGCCTGTTCACGGCTCTGCGCCCGATATTGCCGGCAAGGGCATCGCCAATCCCATTGGACAAATCTGGTGTGGTGCGATGATGTTGGAGTTTTTGGGCCACAAGCAAGCCCATGACTGTATTTTGCACGCCATCGAGCAATCTTTGCTTCCCCAAAATGGGGCGCCGTTGACGCCAGACCTGGGAGGTACGGGTAAAACCGCCGATTTAGGGAAAGCGATAGCTCAAAGTCTTTGATTTTGCAAAAAAAATCAATCAATATTTTTTTTAATTATCTTAAATCGTCTAGAATTCGCTCCCGCGCTGAGATTTTTTTGAGTTTTTCAAATTGTTATTGATCAATATTTGAAGCATTCAAAATCACGTGCGTCGTCCTAAATTTTATGAATTTCGATTCGAAATTTTTAAAAATTTGGATCCAAATAATTGATAAACATCACACCTATAGGTAGGGGATTTTTTGTGAATAAATCTGAACTGATTGAACATATCGCCAAGCATGCTGATATCTCCAAGGCTGCTGCTTCAAGAGCGCTTGAGGCCACAGTGGGCGCAGTTAAAACCACCTTGAAAAAAGGTGGCACTGTATCCTTGGTGGGGTTTGGAACGTTTGCCGTGACCAAGCGTGCTGCACGCACTGGACGCAATCCAAGAACTGGCGTTGCAATTAAAATCAAGTCAGCCAAGGTGCCAAAGTTTCGTCCTGGCAAGGCTTTGAAAGAAGCGCTGAATTAAGATTGAATGGTTAACGGTGGGGTGCTTAGCTCAGTTGGTAGAGCGGCGCCCTTACAAGGCGTAGGTCGGCGGTTCGAGCCCGTCAGCACCCACCACACAACCCGAGGCGAACGACGTTCGCCTTTTTTATTGTTTTTTCACCTTGTGGGGTTGTATGTTTGATTTCATCCGTCAGCACACCAAAATCATGCAGTTCTTGTTGTTTCTGCTGATATTCCCGTCGTTTGTTCTCTTTGGCATTGATGGCTATAACCGCTTTTTAGACCAAGGTGAAACGGTGGCCACCGTGGATGGTCAAAAAATCAATCAACCCGAGTTGGACAATGCCCACAAAAATGAGGTCGATCGCATGCGTGCGTCCATGCCCAATGTGGACGTCAAGTTTTTTGATACACCCATTGCCAAATACGCCACGTTAGAAAAATTGGTCAAGCAAAAAGTCCTCTCGGTGGCATCGGACAAGTTGAACCTTCAAGTCAGTGACCAGCGTTTGGCGGGTGCCTTGGCAGCAGATCAAACTATTGCATCATTGAAGCGTGCTGATGGTACCTTGGACATGGAACGTTACAAAGGATTGTTGGCCTCCCAAGGCATGAGTCCTGAGCAGTTTGAGTCACGCATGCGTGTCGATTTGGCCATGCAACAAGTTTTGATGGGTGTGAGCGCGACGGGAACCAGCAACAGTGCCATGTTAGAGACTGCCTTGAACGCGTATTATGAAAAGCGCGAGGCTCAGGTGATCAAATTCTCGCCCTTAGAGCAACTCTCTCATATCAAGTCCACTCCCGAGGACCTCCAAGCCTATTACAAAGCGCATTCAGCCCTGTTCCAGTCGCCTGAGCAAGCGAGCATTGAGTATGTCGTGCTCGACATGCCTGCTGTTTTGCGTGGCATTACCTTGTCTGAGGCTGATCTCAAAACTTACTATGAACAAAACCAGTCGAAACTGAGTGGCCTAGAGACAAGACGCGTGAGCCACATTTTATTCACCATCTCCAAAGATCAACCATCAGCGGACAAGGACAAAGTCAAGCAAAAAGCCCTGGGTGTTTTGGAGACGTTGAAGAAGTCGCCAGAGAAATTCGCAGCCCTGGCCAAAGAGTTTTCACAAGATCCTGGCTCTGCCAACAAAGGTGGCGACTTGGATTATTTCGGCCGAGGGGCCATGGTCAAGCCATTTGAAGACACAGCTTTTTCTTTGGCCAAAGGACAAATGAGTGAGTTGGTGGAAACGGATTTTGGGTACCACATCATCAAAGTGGTGGACATCAAGTCGCCCAAGACGGTGAGTTTTGAGGCCTCTCGCGCTGAGATTGAAACTGAGGTCAAGCGTCAACAGGGGCAAAAGAAATTTGCCGAGTTGGCCGAGACATTCACCAACTTGGTCTATGAGCAACCGGATAGCTTAAAGCCAGCTGCTGACAAATTAAAGCTCAATGTGGTGAGTTTGAATGATCTCAAGCGCGACGCCAGTACAGCCCTCAGTGGGCAGCCATCTTGGCTCAAGAATCCCAAATTTTTGACCGCTATTTTTGCCGCCGATGCGGTTGAGAAAAAACACAATACCCAAGCCGTTGAAGTGGCTACCAACACCTTGGTGGCAGCAAGAATACGAGAGTACAAGGCAGCACACACACGTGATTTTGATGACGTCAAAGAACAAGTTGAGAAACTCTGGAAAAAAGAGAAGTCTGAGCTATTGGCCAAACAAACGGGTGAGCAAAAGTTGAAAGCATGGAAGGAAAAGCCTGAAACGGCCAATTTACCTAGTGCTGTGACGCTCTCGAGAGAGAAGACAAAAGATTGGCCCTCCAAACTCGTGGAGGCAGTGCTCAGAGCCCCAACGAAGAGCCTGCCTGTATGGGTGGGGGTGGATTTGGGGGCCGAAGGGTACTCTGTGGTCAAAATCTTGAAGGTGGCCCCTCCTGACGCCATGGCGGTTGACCGCAGCCGAGAAAAGGCCCAATTGGGCACCTGGTTATCGGATGCCGAAAGTGCGGCTTATTACGATTATTTGAAAGATCGCTTTAAGGCAACACTCAAAACCCCCAATCCTTTGGAGCCATTGGTCTCTTTAAAGTAATCAATTGAGGATTGATCGTTGACCTTGGGGGAATAACATCAGTTATAATGCCCATTTACGGTGGCTGTAGCTCAGTTGGTAGAGTCCAGGATTGTGATTCCTGTTGTCGTGGGTTCGAGCCCCATCAGCCACCCCATATAAAACAAGCACTTAGCCCGGTTCTCCGGGCTTTTTGCTTATTTTTTTAGCAAATCGTATTCCCGTGATGGGAATACGATTTGGTCTGCCATCCTGCAAGACGCGCAACTACTGGGTTCGCGGTCGGGATTGATTTCAACGTTGACTCTTTTGCCCGCTCGGCATCTCTTTGTCGTCATCAACATTGAACCAGCCCCCCAGTGTTTTTTTGAGTTTGTTTGAAGTTCAGTCTGAGGTGACTTCACGCTTTAATCGGACATATATCAGCCAAAGTTGAACTGCTGATTTCGATCTGAAGCGGCTGTTTGACTTTTGGGCTTGAGTGACTCAAATGTCGCGTTAGGAGCCGTTCGGGGGGCATCTGGAAATCGAGTGATTTTCTCCGAAGAAGTCTTTCGGGTTGCCTTGATAAATCAAGCCGTTGCCAGGGACTCAAGTCGTTTCATCTGACCGAGTTCATCGTGCAACTTGGCCTCCGCTTGCCACAGATCAAACTTGGTCTGCAAGTCCATCCAGAGTTGCGCGCCGTTGCCAAGGAGCGTTCCCAGACGCAGCGCCATCTCGGCTGACACTCCGCTACGTTCGGCTAAAACTGAATGCAAGGTCTGGCGGGAAACGCCCAAGTTTCGGGCAAAGGCGCTGACGGACATGCCCGGCAAGCTAGGCAACACATCTTCCCGAAGGATGGCTCCGGGATGGGTCGGTACACGTTTACGCATCATTCACTCCTAGTGATAATTCTCAAAATCAATCTTGACGGCGTTCTCACCCTGCCACTCAAAGGTGATGCACCATGGCCCATTGACATGCACGCTGTAGCGCTTTGGCTTGCCCTGAAGTCCATGGAAATTGAAACCAGGAACATTTAAAGCCTCTGGCGTCTTGGCAATGTCAATGGCATCGAGCCGGCGAAGCGCCCGCTCAGCCAGAGCCTTTTGCAACTTAGAGCTGGTGCCGTTCTCAAAAAGCTCCTGAAGTCCTTTGTGCTTGAACGAGTCAATCATAAATTGAAGTGTAAAGAATTTCTTTACACATTGCAAGCAGGCTGTTTTCAGGACGTAAGCCTCTGCTATCGGTGATTTTTAATGACTGCAAAAGGACGTTGAGCGTTTCATCTGGCGCCAATTCCCGGACAATTTTCCGTGGGAATAAAATCCCCAGAACCAAGGCGAAATAAGGGGTAAATCGGGGTATTTATTCCCATGAACTCCCCGTAAACCCGCATGGATGCTGGGTTGTAGGGTGGAATTGTG
>CAIPFK010000140.1 GCA_903864315.1 uncultured Burkholderiales bacterium
CTGCCAATAGTTCATTAGCACGCTGTGGATGTTGGCGTGAATCAATGACCACAACACCCGCCTCCGTTACCAACCAAGCATTGTTGGATTCCGCAAAGTGATGTTGAAAAAATAAACCCGGTGCAATTTCAGTGACGGCTATAGGAATTTCTTTTTCCAAAACCTCACCATCTTCTTTGGCTTGACAATTTGCATTATTTGTAATCAAAAAAAGAACTAGAAAACTTAAATAAACTACGATTATATTTTTCATATTGTTTCTAATGATCAATCAATTTATCAACAGAATTATCAATGCCGCCCTTAACAAAGCATTGCAGCACCCTGAAAATATCGTCTTTTTAAATCTCAAGGTGTTCAGTCTGCAATTGGATCGCCTAAAGACTTTAGTAAGTTTATCAATGCTGAAAGCATTAAATGGGGAACCTTGATCAAATCTGCGAACATCAAACCCGATTAAGAGCTCAATATTGTCTTGATCATATTGTCCCAATTAACATAAACCTTGCGTCCACAAGCCCAACATTTATATTCATCAAGCTCAAGCAAAGACTTTCGCAAATCAAAAAGTTTAAAAATCTTGTGCCCATCAAGTAGATGTAATTTCACTGCGCAAGATTTGCGCAGCTTGGACCATGGCTTTAAGCTTCCCATTCGCAACCTCTTTGGGAAGATATTTCATACCGCAATCCGGGGCCAGAATGATATTGTCTGCGGCCACAAACTTAAGTGCCTTTTTAACTCTAGAAGCGATCAAGACAGGGCTTTCAATGTTCATGTCTGAGAGGTCAATACAGCCTAGCATGATTTTTTTATTCGGAAGTTGCTGAAGAACGCTACAGTCAAGATTTGATTGTGCCGTCTCAATCGAGATCTGGCTACAAGAACAAGCCGACAATTCCGGCAAAAAACTATAGCCCTCGGGTCTTACATGTATCACGGCGGCATAACCAAAACAAATATGAACAGCTGTAGTGCCACCCACATCCAATAATGCACGGTTAAGTGCTTGGATCCCATACTGCTTTGCTTTTTCAGGCCTGGCTTGCATATAGGGCTCATCGACTTGAACAACGTCTGCACCATGCGCAAACAAATCTTTAATTTCTTCGTTCAAAGCAGCCGCATAATCCATAGCAGCCTCCTCTTCCGTTGCGTAGAAATCATTTTGCGCTTGTTGTAACATGGTAAAGGGACCAGGAACTGTAATTTTGATCTTTTTACGGGTATTGGCTTTTAAAAACAGCAAATCCTCAAGTTCAATAGGATGCACGCGTTTAATTTTTCCAACGATACGTGGAACTGGATTAGGATGGCCAGAGCGATCTAAGCCCACGCCCGGATTATCAATGTCAATGCCTTCTAAAGCGGTTGCAATGCGATTGGAATAACTTTCTCGTCGGATTTCGCCATCGGTAATGATATCTAGGCCCGCGTCCTCTTGTGCTTTGATGGCCAAAATGGTTGCATCTTCCATGGCCTGTTTGAGGTAGGGTTCCTCAACACGCCAAAGCTCTTTGGCCCTCACTCTAGGAGGGAAACGTCCAGCCAACTTCACTCTGTCGATCAACCAATCGGGTTGGGGATAACTACCAACAATGGTGGTGGGAAACAACATAAAAGAACCTCTACACGAAAAAATAGTTGGATCAAGGATAAAGCAAATTCATCAAATGTAAACTGGGAAATGCACTCAAATCAAACACCTTTGCTATGTACCAATCGCCATTTGAATCCACATTCACTTTGCCTAAAGGACTTTTGTATTTTTTTGACGGTCTTGATCGCCAAGTTGCCGCGACATTGAAAACCTTAGTTGCCGAGCAGCAAGAATCGATTGCCTTGCTGCCTCAAATGAAGCACCCAGTCGAACAACTACTTGTTTGATTTTGAGATTGAGTTCTAGTATTTACCCTCTATTGATTTTTACATACGATAGAAGAAGATATTAAGATGTTTTTCAAACTCCAAGGATCGTTTTATGACACGGAAAAGCCCTAACAAATTTGCCCACATCGTTTATAGAACGCATCAATTCGAGGCCATGATCAAATGGTACCAAGATGTTTTGGGTGCCAAGATTCAGCACTATAACCCGGCCATTGCTTTTATCACCTACGACGAAGAACACCACCGTGTGGCATTTTTGAATCTCTCTGTATTTGAGCCTGACGGGAACAAAACCAGGCAAGACAGAGTTGGAACAGACCATGTGGCTTACACCTACGACTCATTGAGAGACCTGGTTGACAACTATGATCATCTGAAAGGCCTAGGCATATTGCCCTATTGGTGCTTGCATCACGGCATCACCATCTCTTTGTATTATGGAGATCCGGATGGGAATCGAATGGAATTCCAAGTCGATGTGTACAAATCCAACGAAGAAGCCAACGCTTTTATGATGGGCCCGGGATTTGCTGACAACCCCATTGGCGTGGAATTCGATCCTGATGATTTGCTCAAAAGACTCAGAGCTGGCGAACCAGAAAGTAATTTTTTAATTCGTACTGTTCATCAACCCGTAGCCCCCCTTAGAAACCCATAGTTTTTTCTGGCTATAGGAGTTAAGAGGAATTTTCTGGAACAAATGACGAGTGAATTTAAGCTCGCAATCACAATGTTGTGAAGGCCTCTGTCTTAAAGTCATTTCAAGTGAACCACAGCCATTGTGTCTATATCAATGGCGATTTCTTAAACGCTCATGTATTTTTCAATCCGCTCTTTATCTGTGTACAACTCCAAACCCAAGCCTTGGTGAACAATTTGTCCTTTTTCAAGAACAAGGAATGTATCGGCCAATTTACTCAACGATTTCAGGTCTCGATCGACAATTAAAACAGCCAATTCGGTACCCTTGAGTTTAAGCAGGGTGCTCCAAATTTCTCGTCGAATCAGTGGCGCGAGCCCCTCAGTGGCCTCATCTAAAACCAGCAATGCAGGTTGAGTCAATAACGCACGACCTATGGCAAGCATTTGTTGTTCACCGCCGGAGAGTTGGTTTCCATAATGTGATTTTCGTTCTGCTAGGCGAGGAAACAACTCATAGATATCGCTTAAGTGCCAAATACGGCTGATGGACGAAAACCTTTTAAAACTGGCCATCAAATTTTCTTCAACGGTCAATGTTGCAAAAATTTGCCGCCCCTCTGGCACCCAGCCCAAACCGGCTCGTGCCACTTTGAAGGAGGCTTGCTGGGCAATCGATTGATCTCTAAACTTGATGCTGCCCCCCATGTAAGTTGTTAAACCAAACAAGGAGCGAATGAAAGTCGATTTACCCATGCCATTTCGACCTAACAGAGCCAAAACTTCCCCAGAAGAGATGCTCATGGAAACGTCAAACAAGACTTGGGAGCCTGCATAACCCGCTGATAGGTCCTTGACTTGTAGCAGTGGTTCAATGGACTTCAAGTTCATCTCCAAGGTATGCCGATTTGACCAAGGGATCGTTTTTGATCTCCTGCACCGTTCCGCTCGCAATAACCGCCCCATTCACCAAAACCGAGACTCGGTCAGCCAATGAAAAAACTGCATCCATGTCGTGCTCGACCAATAAGATCCCATAATGGGTTTTTAAACTTCTCAACAACTCAATCATTTGCTCGCTCTCTGTGGGACCGAGTCCTGCAAGTGGCTCATCCAAGATGAGTAATTTGGCCTTGCAGGACAAGCTGATGGCCAATTCCAATTGTCGTTTTTCCCCGTGAGCCAAGGAACTTGTTGGCTTGGATGCCATGTGCAGCAAACCCACCTGTTGCAATATATTTTTTTGAGACGCACTGAGATCAAGAAGATCAGCGCACTTTTGCCACATCTTAAAACCCTGGTTCTTTGAAGCTATCTCAGCCAAGATCAAATGGCCTGCCACAGTCATTGAACCAAACAATTGAGGCACTTGATAGGCCCTTGAAATACCTAGACGAGAACGAGCTGCAACGGTCAAGGGATTGATCACTTGATTCTCAAACAAAACAGAACCCGAATTAACGTCCAATTCGCCCGTGATTTGATTGATGAGTGTGGATTTTCCTGCGCCATTGGGACCGATCAAAGCATGCAGCTCACCAGGATAAACACTCAAAGAGACCCGATCGGTGACCATCAATGCACCAAAGCTTTTGATGAGTTCGACAGTTTCAAGAATGGGTCCTTGCCTCATGTTTTATGCACCTTTTTTTGAGATCAAACCCAATAGACCGGTTTTTAAAAATAAAACACGTAACATCAAAATGATACCGAGGTAAAACATCCAATATTCGGTCCAAGCTGAAAGAAGTTGTTCCAATGTGACAAAAGCAGCCGCTCCTAAAATGGGCCCAAGCAAAGTTCCAGCTGAGCCTAAAATCACCATGAACAAAAACTCTCCCGATTGAACCCAGGAAATACTTGCAGGAGAAACATACTCATTTAAATTGGCAAAACCAACACCGCCCAAAGCACACATACAAGCTGACACTGTGAAAAGAGTCAACTGATAAGGATAGGGTTGCAATCCCAATGAGTTGACTTTTCTTGAATTGTCCCGACACGCAACGATGACTTGGCCAAAATTTGAAGACATGATTCGATGGGCAATATAAACCACCACAATTAAAACGGCCAGCATGGTATACGCCAAGACGTTGGCCTGGGATAAATCAAGTCCATCATTCCATGCTGTGGGAGCCGGCAATCTGAACCCATCGTCTCCTCCATACATTCGTAGGCCTTGTGCCACGAAAAAAATCATTTGAGAAAAAGCCAGGGTAATGAATATAAAGTAAAGACCACTGGTTCTGAGTGAAATTGACCCAATAAAGCATCCGATCACACCAGCAACCAAGATAGCGATAGGCATCACCAACCAAATCTGTGTGACGCCAAACTGAGCCAAAATACCTGCGCTGTACACACCAATCCCAAAAAAAGCAGCATGCCCCAAACTTACTCGACCGGCATAGCCCACAATCAAATCCAAACTGACTGCGGCAATCGCAAAAACAGATATTCTAGAAACCAGTTTGGTGTAATAGGCCTGTTCCAACAAGGGAACCAGTAAAGCCAGCAGAAAGATTGCACCGAAGGTCAGGGCCAACCTCAATGTGCTGGAGTCAGACTTTTTGATCAATTTTTCACCAATCGTCATTGAAGTTGACGTCCAAATAAACCGGAGGGTCTCACGGCAATCACCAATGCCATCAATATATAAATGGCCGCATTTGAGACAATATTGCCAACCAAAGGACCCAACAATGTTGGCCAGACCATTCGACCCAATGTATCAACGAGACCAACCAACAAGGCCGCGTAAAGTGCACCTTTGAGCGAGCCAATTCCGCCAATCACCACAACGGCCAAAGACAAAATCAGCAAGGGGTCTCCCATGCCAGATTGAACAGAAATCATGGGGCCCAGCATCACACCCCCTAAGGCGGCCAAGATTGCGCTCATGGCAAAAACGGCAGTGAATAAAAAGTTGATGTTCACACCCAAGGCGCCAATCATTTCTCTTTTTTCAGCGCCCGCTCTAATTTGCATTCCCAATCGTGTTTTGGTCAGCAAAAACCAGAGCACCAAACCACCCATAATGGCAACGCCCGTAATGGCCAAACGATAAAGAGGATAACTAAAGGTCGATGTCAGTTGAACGGGGCCTTCCAGCCATGCAGGCAAATTCACATACAAAGGCTCTCGACCCCATATCATGATGACCCCGTCATTTAAAACAATGCTAAGACCAAAGCTTGCAAGAACTTGGTCCAAGTGAGTTTTTGCGTACAGGTGCTTGACCAAGACTTTCTCTATGACCCAAGATAGTACAAAAACCATCACCATGGCAAGCAAAACGGCCAGTCCAAAGGAGTGGACTGAACTGGCTGCAAAGGCAATCAAAAAAGCCCCGATCATGAGCATTGAGCCGTGCGCCAAATTGATGAGGTTCATCACACCAAATGTAAGCGTAACGCCAACAGCCATCAAAAACAAAATCATGCCCAACTGCAGGCCGTTAAAAATCTGCTCGATGAAGAGCCCCAAGCTCATGTCCAAAATTAACTCTTTTTAAATTATTTCAAGGGACATTTTTTTACAAAATCATCCGGAGATTTTTCTGCAATGATCGCCACTTGTTTCAAGTACAAAGTGCCATCGCTTCTCTCATCAACGACGGTGAGGTAAGTATTTTCGATGGGATGATTGTTGGTACTGAATGCAAATGGACCACGAACGCTTTGGAAATTGGCTTTCTTCAAAGCCGCCCGAAAGGCCGTTTGATCTTTGACATTGCCCTTGACCTCTTTGACAGCGGAGTCAAGAAGCATCATTGCGTCATAAGCCAAACCGGCATAACTTGCAGGATCGCGTCCAAATTTTGTTTTGAAATCTTGCACAAAACGCTTGTTGACAGGATTGTCAATGCCTGCGAAGTACGTCGCGCTCACATAGGTCCCTAAAACGCTCTTGCCTTGCGCTTGGAATGCGGTTGGTTCGGTTAAAGCAATATTTGAAAACACTGGAATTTTGCCAACCAAGCCTGCTTGGGCCCATTGACGCATGAAAGCGATACCTAGCCCACCTGGATAAAAGGCAAATACACCGTCCGCTCCTGATGCTCGGATTTTAGCGATGTCAGCCGCAAAATCCAACTGCGTCAATGGGGTAAATTGTTGCGCCACAATTTCACCTTTGTAACCTGTTTTTGCTGCATCTGTATGCTCATACCCTGCTTCAAAATCAGCGCCAATCAAATACAATTTTTTGACCCCTTGCTTGCTCATGAAAGCACCCATGCCAGTGGTCAATTGAGCATTTTGAAAGGCCGCATTGAAATAATAGGGGCTGCACTGCTCACCAGCATTGACCGCTACTCCTCCGTTCATACCGATAAAGAACACCTTTGCGTCCACAATGGGTTTGACACCCGCCACCAATTCATTTGATGCGGACAAGCCCACAATAACATCGACTTTTTCTTTGTCAATCAATCTCGAAACTTCCTGAACTGTGGCACTTGGATTGCCTTTTGAATCCGCAACAACCACTTCAATTGAAGTTTGACCAAATTTGCCACCCAAATGATCCATGGCAATTTCAAAACCCCTTTTTTGCTCCAAGCCCAATACATTCAAAGGTCCACTTTGAGCAGAAATAAATCCGACTTTGAGCTTTGTGTCTGCTAAAACTTGATTCAATCCAAGCAGCATCAACAAAGTAGCGCTGACCAAGCCTGTTTTTAAAATTCTTTTCATATCATTGTCTCCCTCTATTATTTGGTTTATTGTAAAAAATTAAAATTCAAGTCACTGACTTAATATAGATTAATTTTCATTTTTTGAATACCTCGAAAACGTGCATTTTTGTTAAATACAGGTGGCTCAATCAATTTCATTTTTGGAAATCGTTTGGCCAAAGCTGGCAAGGCCACGGCCAACTCTAGCCTGGCCAATGGTCGACCCAAGCAAACATGGATGCCAGAGCCAAAAGCCAGGTGCAAGTTGGGTTTTCTGTTTAAATCAAATGAATTTGGACGATCAAACACCCTTTCATCACGGTTGCCCGAACCGACAGAGAAAATCACTTCTGTATTTGGCGCAATCACACCCGATCCAATCGTCACTTCGCGGGTGGTCCTCCTGCCTTGAAGTTGCAAAGGTGAGCAAAAGCGAATGCACTCTTCAACCGCCACAGGCACATTGACCTCTTCGCTGGCCATCAAAGCCATCTGATCGGGATGATTGATCATCGCCAGAGTCGAAAGACCAATCAAATTGGTCGTTGTTTCATGACCGCCATTGAGAACCAAAATACACAAGTGAGCCATTTCATTCTCGGAAATGTCCTCACCTCGCTTTTCTGCAGCAACCAATGCGCTGATAATGTTTGAAGGCGTCTGCTCAATGGGTCTTTTGCGCCATTGATTGATGTATTGAAGCAAATAATCCTTGAATTTTTGCGCTGCAACATGGCCTGCATCAATGACCTCCTGAGTCACCGTTGGATTCAAGGGAAGCAAGACTTGAGCGCCTAAATCGCGAATGATGGGCCCCTCCTCCCTGGGAACGCCAAAAATATCGCAAACCAACTGGACGGGTATTTTGGAAGAAAAGTCATGAATGAAATCAATGTCGCGCTTTTTTTCAATGTCCAGCAACAATTTGTCCACAATCTCCACCGTTGCTTGCCTCAAGCGTTCAATGGATTTTTGACTAAAGAAGGGATTCACAACCGCTCTAAGCCGGTCATGATCAGGGGGATCGCGAAAAAGCATGCTGGTGGTGTGATGCTCCAAAAGGGGGCCTTGACCGAACTTTTTGGTGTAAGCCTCCTCTCGGTTGACGACCCCTGAGAGGTCACGCCAAACGCTGATGATATCCTCGTAGCGGGTGAGCAAGACCGACCCATCGAGATTGCGATGGATGGGGTCTTCGTCCCTCAAAGCCTTGAAATAAGGCAGGGGATCCAAATAATACGCCTCTGGAATATCAAACAAGTTAAAGGCTTTAGCATCGATGGGCATCGTCTGATTAGGTGTCATGAGTTTTCAGCAATTGAATAATAAAAATGAAAGCAACTTTTATCGGCTCGAAGGCAAATGCTGTGTCATAGCATCCAACCATTGACGGTCCACCTCCAAAGTGTTCAACTCCTCCAAAATTTCGCTTTTGGTTTGCGTCCAACGCTCCACCACATGAACACCTTGCAACTCATCGGGATCGTCCTCTTGGTAAGAATACTCTAGGCGAATTCCGTTGGGATCAAATATATAAATAGACCAAGTTTTGACGCCAACACAAACTGGACCAATAAAGGAAATTTCATGTTTCCTCAAACGAGCCTGCATGGCATCAAACTGTGATTGGGTGGTGGTAAAAGACACATGTTGCATGGCGGCAATGGCATTGCGATCCCCTTTTCCAACTTCATTCGCAGGAAGCTCGAAAAAAGCCAACAACGTGTCACCTCCTGCATCAAAGAAGTAATGCCGTAGGTTTTCAAAAGGAGGGTTACCACGATTTCCCGGACCCACGCCAACGCCTGGAGGCACCCGAAGTGCATGAACCAAAGGCATGCCCAGAACATGCATATAAAACTCGCTCGTTGCTTTCATGTCCGAGGTGTTCAAAGCCAAGTGATGGACCCCACGAGAGGTAGGCTTTAAGCTGTGTTGAGCTCTCAAGGGTTCAGTTTGCATAGGATCCCCAATGGATGAAAGAGTTTGTATGAAACATCATAACGACCATTCAATTTATAGCTTTAATTTAAACAGGTCAATGGCATTGGTTCGCCCAATTTTTTGACGGTCAGCGGTACTGATGCTGGTTTGATCAAACCAAATAGACGCGTGATCAACATTTTCAAAAGGCCAATCGGTTGAAAATAATATACGGTCTGAGCCTATTTCCAGCATCGCATCAATCAGGCTTTGCGTTCTAAAATTTCCAGACGTGGTGAGATAGAAGTTTTCTTGGAAATAATCCCCCAACTTTCTTTTTGCTGGATATGCCTTTTCTTCATTGACCCAACCATTTCGATTATCAACGCGCCAAATGCTGTAGGGTAAGCCCTCTCCAAGGTGACCCAAGATGATTTTCAAGCATGGGTGCTTGTCAAACAAACCGCTGGCCATGAGTCTCAATGCGTGAACCGCAGTTTCTTGGCCAAAGGCCCAAGTCGGCCCCATCAACCACGGGTGACCCGCATATATTTGAGACCACGAAGGTATCGGATTTCTAGGATGCAAATAAAAGGGTGCATCTAACTGCTCGCACACCTTCCAAAACTCGGCATACTGAGGCGCATCGTAATAAACAACATTTTCGGCATGGTCGACTTGCGAGAACCCATTGACCAACGCCCCTTTAAATCCAAGCTCCTTGATGCAACGCGTCAACTCCTTTGTCGCCATTTCAGGATCTTGCATCGGAAGAGCAGCAAAGCCCTGAAAGCGGTCGGGTCTTTTTGCAACCTGTTCGGCCAAGAAATCATTGGCTCGAATCGCGATTTCATTGGCTCTTTTTTTGTCAAAGATGGCTTGAACTGCAGGTGCATTCAAGGACAAAATCATCATTTGCATCCCGTGCTTGTCCATTTCTCTTAGACGGTATTCTTGAATGTCGATCAACCGCTTTGAAAGCTCCCCCCAAACAGATTCGGCCAAAAAACCCGCAGAATCTTGCAATGTTTCTGGGATCGCAAAATGCTCCTCTAAACCAATTTTTCCGTCCATGATATTCAAACCTTCATTAAAAAAACAATCAATACTGTCCCTTGGGCTCTAGGCCCAATAAATGCTGTCCCACCATAGAGGACACTGCATCCCAATTTAAGCTGATGTGTCTGGAAATGGCATTCGCATCCCGCCACATGCGCTGCAAGGGCTGATCCAAGGACAGTCCAGCACCTCCAACGGCAGCAAAAAGACCATCGACACCTTGCTGCGCGAGTCTTGTCGCATACGCATGGTCCCGTCGATTGCGAATGCGTTGGGAAACTGCAATCGGTACACCACTCATGGCCATTTGTTCAACCTCGGTTGTATCTCGATTGATCAAAAGGGTCGCGGCATCCAAGGCCGCAGTGGCCTCGGCCAAGCGAGACTGAACGGGAAAGAAGTCCCTTAAGCTGTTGCCTCCCCCTGCAACCGCACCTCTTGTCACGCGAGATTCACAGAGCTCCGTGAAGGTATCAATTGCACCTTGTAGGGTACCTAAGATTGGTGCCACCAAACACACAGGCACGGCTGACAAAAATGGAATGCTGTAAATGGGATGGGGATTGTCTTTAAGACCAGGGGGTTGCCCAGAGGACAACTCTGCAAATGTAATTTTCCGGTGCTCTGGCACGAAGACCTCGTCTGTAATCACGATGGATTTCGATCCGGTACCAGCTTGCCCCATGACAAACCAATCGTCTTCAATTGCCCAATTCTCTTTGGGGACCAATAAAAAACCCGCACTGGGCTTGTCATCTGGGTGCAGCAGAGGGAAATGAACGCCAAGCAAGGCCCATTGGGAATTGTCTACATTGGAGGCATAAGACCATTTACCTTTGATCAAATAGCCACCCTCAACCTTATGCGCCTTTGCCGCAGGCGCATAAGAGCCACACAAAATCGCTTGAGGGTTGTCCAGCCAAACATCGTCTTGTGCCGCTTTGGGCAAGGTGGATAAAAGCCACTGATGAATCAAACCCAAGGCACAACCCCAGGCGGTTGAAGTGCAACCACGACCCACCTCGGCGATCAAGTCCATGAAACCCGTAAACCCGTATTCATACCCACCATACCTGGCAGGTTGAAGCAGCTTAAAAAAGCCAAGGTCTTTAAAACGTTGGGTGGTTTCTTCCGAGACGCGCCTATTTTTCTCGGTCAATTGAGCATTTGCGCGCAAATAAGGTCTTAATTCTCTGGCTTGATCCAAAATCAAATTCAGAGATGGCGCTCCAAAAACTGCGCTGGCTCTTCCAGGCGCATGGGCAAAGGGATCTAAAAACTGATTAAAACTGTGCAATGGCGCATTCATCAGAAAAATCTCCTGAGAAGTGAATCAGCTTATTTTCAACTCAAATACTTGCAAATGCAACTAAATTAAATGTGGTGTTTACCCTTAAAATTGAAAGCAATCCAATCAATTTCCCTTGTACGCGAAAACATTAAAATCACACCAATGACCATACATCACTCTTTGGAGAAAGCGCTTCCCTTTCTATTGGCCCGAACTGGCATCAGCATGGGGCAAGCATTCACCAAGCAACTTCTCCCATTTTCCATATCCCTGATTGAATGGAGGGTGTGCGTGACAATTTACGAGACGAAGAACTCTACGCTCAGTCAAGTGGCTCACACTTGCTCAAACGACCCCTCTACCCTATCTAGAACAGTCAATGGTTTAATTGAAAAAGGCTTCATCAAACGGGTACAGTCCCGCTTAGACCGAAGATCATTTGTCCTCAATTTGACGACGAAGGGAAGGCTGATCACAGAGAGAATCATTCCATTGGCCCAAGAGTATGAAGCACAAGCCCTGATTGACTTCAACCTTGAAGAGATTGATCAACTGCGCAAACTCCTCAAACGCGTTTACGCAAACATGGGGCAACATTCAAATGCGAGATAAGATGCGATCAGAGACCTTTTCCGCCATCATCATTATGGGCGCATTGACAGGTCCTCGCACAACCCTTGGCATGGCAGATCCATCGACCACTCTGAGACCATCGACACCAAACACTTCCATATCGGAATTGAGCACCGCCATGGGGTCACTCTCTTGACCCATTCGACACGTCCCCACCGGATGGTGAAGGGTGATGGCATTTTTTGCAATGAAGCCATCGATTTCCTCGTCTGAAGCAATGGAGGGACCAGGAAAAATCTCGCCATCTGAGAACTGAGCAAATGCACCTGAGCCACCAATGCGTCTCATGATCTTGATCATTTCGCGCAGGGCCAAGGTGTCATCCGAGTTGGATAGAAAATTTTGAATGATCAAAGGTTTTGAATTCGGATTGCGATCCGATAACTTGACCTCTCCACGGCTTTGTGGGGTCAAGAAAACGCCTTTCAATGCATACGCATCCAAATAAGGTTTGACAAACGGAGCAAGGTAAGGGCCAGCCGTCATGGGTGCTGCGGCCAAGATCAATTGCAAATCGGGCAGTTTCAATGACTCATTGCTTTTGACATGACCCACTGCTCCAGCAGGTACCTGGCCGCTCAAACCCGACCCCCAAAATACAGTTCTCAATAAATCCAATAATATTTTATCAAAGCGCAAGACGTCAAATAAAGGACCATTGCCTTTTCTTTTCCAGCGCACATCACAAACAAGATGATCGTGCAAATTTTTGCCAACACCTGGTAAATCAACCTCTACCCTGATGTCATGTTTTTTAAGAGACTGTTCCTCTCCAATGCCTGAGAGCATGAGCAACTGAGGGGAATTGATAACGCCTGCACTGACAATCACCTCTCTGGATGCAAAGAGGGTTTGCGTGTTGCCAGCTGAGCTCACTTCAACGCCAAATGCACGCCCCTTTTTAATCTTTACTTTGTTCACTGTGACGTGCGTCAAGACTTCGACATTGCCCCTGGCAATGGATGGATACAAATAGGCTGATGCAGCACTCCATCTTTTGCCTTGGTGGATGGTGGTCTGCATGTGTGAAAACCCATCCATGCGACCGGCGTTATAGTCATCGATAAAAGGGAATCCCAAATCGCGAGTGGTCTCAAAAAATGCATCCATCAATGGATCTTGATAAATCATTTTTGAAACAAACAAAGGGCCTGCCCCTCCTCGCTTTAGATTCTCTCCATCTTGCCAATTTTCACTTCGCTTAAAAAAAGGCAATACCTTGTCATAAGTCCATTCAGATAAACCAAAATCTTTTTCCCAAGCATCGTAGTCCTCTGGGGCACCTCGTGCATAAGCCATGCCGTTGATGCTGGAAGATCCCCCGATGACCTTGCCACGAGCACACTCAATTTCTCGCTGTGCCATAAAAGGCTCACTTTGAGTGAAGTAACCCCAGTCGTAAAGACGATTTTTAAGAATCAAACCCCAAGTCAACGGTATTTTGATCATTGGAGAGCGGTCCTCTCCACCGGCTTCCAAGACCAATATTTTTAGGTCAGGATTGGCTCCAAGCCTGAATGCCATGGCACAACCCGCAGAACCGGCGCCAACGATGATGTAATCATATGAATTATTTTGCATTGAGTTCAATTGTCCACTGATCCATCACATGACTAAGTTCAAGAAAGGTTACAAAAGTCATGCTTTGAATAATACACTGTAAGAAAACCCTATCTCAAATTGAACATAGTGCTTAATGGAAATGTTGCCATCAAGTTAACAAAGAGCTTGCGGACAAGCTAAAAAATACGTTAAATGATCAGAGCACTGCCTGAACCTGCAATTTTTACCTTTATTTAAAGACCAAATAAACGAACTGCGTTTTCACCCAGGATTTTGTCTTTGTGAGACTGCGGAATCGCTAAACCCTCAATGAGGCTAGTGTCTGCCCCAATCAAAGGCTCATCAGAGCCAAAAAGAATTCTCTCTGGGCCCACGATTTCATGAGCCATCATGATACTAGGCGCATAAAATGAGGCCGTATCATAGTAGAGCTGTTTGGCGTATTCACTGGGTGGTTTGTTGATGTACTTGCGACAATCTGGAAACAACTCGTAACCATTGTCCAAACGCTTTAAAAGCATCAACAGTGCACCACCTGTGTGAGCCATGATGTAGGGAAAATTGGGGTATCTCTCAAAAACACCTGAATAAATCAATCTGGTTACACAAGTGGTTGTGTCAAAAATAAAGCCCAGCCTTAGGGGCAGTTCAAACTCCTCCTGCCCAACATTGGGAGGGAACATCGGATGCTCAAAAACAGGAAGTTTCAATGCGTCTATTTTGGCCCAAATGGGCTCAAAGCGTTGGTGATTCAACTGCATACCAGCTACGTTTGAGCCAATCATGACGCCCTTCATACCCAATTCAAGCGTCAAGCGATCAAGTTCAATGAGAGACGCCTCAATGTCACTCAAGGGCAAGGTGCCCAATCCAAAAAAACGGTCCGGGTGCATTTGAACAATCTTGGCTGTGACATCGTTCATGTACCTGGCCATCTCAACTTGACGCGTACCGCTCCAATCGTAAACACTTGGGGAAGACAGTGACAAGGCCCGCATGTCAATGCCCTGAGCATCCATGACGCGCAGTCGTTCGTCAATATCAAAAAAAGCATCGCGCCACCACATATAGGTGTAGCCATCTTTTCGCAACAAGGTTTGACCTGATGGGGTCTTTTCTACTTGGAGCACCATGTCCCTCAACATGGCATCAAAATAACCATGGTCAAATACATGAGAATGTATGTCAATCTTCAAAGTAGCCCTAGCATTATTTAAATCAAATCAATTGAGCATCAAATTCAAAATCTACGACGCCGATCAGTCGGGTGTTATGTTTGAGGATTTGATGATCTCACCCCACTTTTGAAGTTCAGAGGCCTGATAAGTCGCAAATGCCTGCGGAGTCCCAGTGGTAGGCTCCGCACCAACACCACTCAACCTAGCGATCACCTCAGGTTCTGCAAGAATACGATTCAATGCACTGTTCAATTTCTGGATGACCGGCTGAGGAGTTTTGGCAGGTGCAACCAAACCCAGCCAGGAAGATGCTTCAAAATTTGGAAAACCAGACTCACTGATGGTAGGTGTTGCAGGCAACAAGTCAGACCTTTTGAGGCTAGCAGAAGCCAAAGCGCGAATTCGGCCCGATTTGATGTGTGGAAGCGCTGTTGCCACATCCAAGAACATCACAGGTATCTGACCAGAAATCAAATCCAATACAGCAGGACCAGCGCCTTTATAAGGAACATGCACAAGATCAATGTTTGCTCGTTTGGCAAACAATTCCATGGTCAACTGATGAGGACTACCTGGACCTGAAGAACCAAAGCTGATCTTTTTAGGATTGGCCTTGGCAAAGCTGACGAACTTTGCAACCGAGTCAACTTGAAAATCTGCGTTACACACCAAAAGAAATTGAAATGTTGCGGCCAGACCAATGGGTGAAAAGTCTTTAACTGGATCGTAAGTCAAAGTTTTAAACAAGGAAGGGTTGATCGCATAAGTGGTCACACTGGAGAGTAAAAGCGTGTGTCCATCTGGAATGGCGTGAGCAACATAATCGGCAGCGATGTTGGTAGCACCTCCAGGGCGATTCTCTACCACAACGGCTTGCCCAATAATTTCAGATAACTTGGGGGCAATCAAGCGGCCAAAGTAATCCACACCCCCTCCAGGGGCCAGTGAAACAATCAATTTGACTGTCTTCTCAGGATAGGCTTGCGAATGCACCAAAGATGTCAAAGACAGCATCAAAAGCAAAGGTCCCCAATACCTCATTGCTTGGAAAGACATCAACTTCATTTAACCGCCTTTGCTCTTTGGGACAAAGCGCTCATGGAAGAGCAAGCTTCATATTGGGACAAATGGATTGTTGTCAATCAGCCTGATCTTCTTTAGGCGCATGAACAAGATGATCGGCCAATAAGGCCGCCATGATAAAACCACCAGCAACAGCACCATTTTTCAATAAATGGTTCAATTGATTCCCCAACTGAGCTGGATCAACACTCCAGAATTGATGAGCAATCAGACCTGCAGCAATTGAAAATGCAGCCATCAAATAAGCAACAAGTTTAATTCTCCACCCAAAGAGAAAACAAATAGCAGCTATGAACTCGAAGGCAATCACAAGATAAACCGTTATTTCAGGAAACGGCAAGCCCAACTTAGCAAAATAAGCCTCTGTAACAGCAATAGAGGTTAACTTCCTATACGCAGGGACAAAAAACAATAAACTCATTAATATTCTTGCAATTAAAAAAGACTTGGCTTCGAGGTTAGATGAAGAAGATGTAGGTTGATCGTTCATAATTAAATCCATGAAAAAGTTTAAAACACTTGTGCAGTTTATGGTTAAACAAAAAATAGTGGCCTAGGGTTTACGTTAAAAATCTTGTAAGCGCTATTGACGCTAAAAATCAAAATATATGAGTCACGTCAATCAATCGATATGTTTGCTTCCCGGATGATCTTGGACCATTTGTCAGTTTCGCTGCGCATATAAGCTTGCATTGCAGATGGACTGCTTGCCTTGAACTCTCCGCCTATCTCTGTGATCTTTGCTTGCACATCTTTATCTTGAGCAACTTTGATCATTTCGGCATTCAATCTCTGAATAATATCCTCAGGCGTTTTAGCAGGAACCACAATTCCCTGCCAAGCCCAGGCCTCAAAGCCGGGATAGCCAAGCTCAGAAATCGTTGGTAAGTCTTTTA
>CAIPFK010000141.1 GCA_903864315.1 uncultured Burkholderiales bacterium
ATGGTCCCTCAAGTCCCCACCATCGCTTCAGCGGGACTCGCAGGTTTTGAGGTCAGCAATTGGCTCGGACTTTTTGCGCCCATCAACACCCCAACGGCCATCATCAATAAGCTCAACAAAGAAACCAATGCATTGATGAAAACAGACGATGTCAAAACAAAAATGAACAAAGAGGGGCTCGACCCTGTGATCAACAACACACCCGCCCAATTCAGAGACTACGTCCAAAGCGAAATCATCCGGTGGTCCAAAACCATCAAAGAGTCCAATATTCAAAATTGAACCTTTGAACCCTTGACTCCTTGAGCCCTCATTTGTATCCGCCAAGTCACCCATGAAGCACACTTCCATCACCAACCCTCACCTCACACGCGAGATTGTCCAGGCGTGCTTGATCGATTTGCCCTCCAAGGTGGGCTTGATCGAAAAAGAAATTGCAACGAAATGCTTGATTGATTCCCTGGCCTGCGCTTTTGCTGCTTACAAAGAAACTCCCATCGAGAACCTCAAGCACACCTTGTTTGAGCATGTCAGCACCCAAGGCTCATCGGTGATTGGGTATAAGGAACAAGGCCGAAGTGATGATGTGGCGTTGATCAATGGGACCATGATCAGCCTGCAACTTTTTGATGACAACCAAGCGCAAATGCGGGGCCACCCATCTGGCCCCTTGCTGCCCGCGGTTTTGGCAGTCGCCGAAGAAGTCAATGCGAGCTTGAATGATGCACTCGTCGCATTCGTCGTGGGTTATGAGTTGGAATGCCGCTTAGGCGTACTCTTTAATCCGTCTCACTATGAGCAAGGCTGGCACGCCACTGCCACTCAAGGCGCTTTTGGCGCAGTGTTGGCCAGTGCAATTTTGATGCGTTTGAGTGCAGAGCAAATGTTGCATGCATTTGGAATCGTGGCTTCGATGGCCAGTGGTATCCGTCGCAACTTTGGTACCATGACCATGTCACTGCATAGTGGGATCGCCGCAAGCAATGGGGTCAAAGCAGCCAAACTTGCAGCGCGAGGTTTCACAGCAGACCCCGAGATATTTGATGGACGGATGAACATTGGACAAGTGCTCTCCAAAGAATGGGAAGAGTCAAAGGTTCTCGATGATTTAAGAACCTGGGGGGAGCCTTTTATGATCAATTCTCCAGGGCCGAGCTTTAAGCTTTATCCCTGCGGTCGCCCTCCACTCTTTGCAGTGGACTGCGTGGTTGAGTTGCAAAAAAAACATCGGCTAAAAATCTCAGATATAAAATCGATAGTCGCAGAGGTGAGCTATATGTTCCCCCGCACCCTCATTCACTCTCGCCCCATCAATGGTCTACAAGGCAAGACCTCCCTGGAGTATTGCATTGCCAGTGCTCTCTTGGATGAGAGGCCAACACTCTCCTCTTTCACAGACGAGGCTGTTTGGAGACCACAAATTTTGGCCTTGATTGATTTGATCACTGTGAGTGTCCCCCCACACTTATCTGAGGCTCACGAAGCGGTGAGGAAAGCCCCATTCGAGCAACCGGTCACGTTGCGTGTCCACACTCACTCTGGCCATCAATTCACCGAAACCGTGGCTCATCACAAAGGGTCACCCGAAAATCCCGCCAGCCAAAAGGACTTGGATGCCAAATTCTTTGATTGTGTAGGGCCTTGGCATCCCCAAACAAAAATGCAAACCATTTTGGAAATGGCAAAAGAAGGTCAAACCTTGGTGCGCACCTTGATGCAGCAACTTAAAGTTCCAATTCGCTAGAACACGACATACGCCTCATGAATTCACGCCCTGTCATTCTGGTCCAAGACGATAAAATTTTAAGACTCGTTCAAGTTCTCTTGGATCCCAATGTCGCACAGGATCGATTTGACGCCTTTGCAGACTTTGTGAGCACGGACGTCCCCGACTTGCATGCGTGGGCTGAGCGTTTTAGAAGTCACGCGATGGGTTTGTACCCAAGTGACGTGAAAATGGTGAGTTCAGTAGAGGATTTTCATGCTTTATTGCCAATAGCCGATCATGCGTTCATTGAGAGCTTCGACTTTGGTCAGCATGAGATCGCACTGAGCAAACGACTCCAATCAGTTCATCAATTTGGCTTGAACACAGAACACATCGAATTGGATGCTTGCAAAAAAGCCCACATCCATGTCCATACAGTTCGAAGACTCACCAATATTGCCTTGGCCGAACACACGATCATGTTGTGTCTTAATTTGGCCAGACGTTTCCCATTTGTCAATGGAATGATCCGCATGAGCGATTTAGAATCTGCTGGACTTCCC
>CAIPFK010000142.1 GCA_903864315.1 uncultured Burkholderiales bacterium
CATCAAAAAAAATCTGAAGTTTGACCCCCTCAAAGATCTGACTCCCATTTCAATGGTGGCAGCCATTCCAAACGTCATGGTGGTCAATCCACAGGTCAATGCCAACACATTCAATGAATTTATCCAACTTGCTAGAAACTCTCCCGGCAAGTTGACCTACGGAACGGGCGGGCCTGGGGCATCCAACAATTTTGCAACTGAGCAGTTTTTATCGATCGCAAAAATTAAAGTCTTGCCCATCCCTTACCAATCTGCATCCCATGCAGTGACCAATTTGGTGGGCGGGCAGATTGACATGGTGATTGGGGGTTTGCCCACCTCTGCGCCCTTGGTGGTGGGCAAGCATTAAAAGGCATTGGCCCTGTTCACGACCCATCGAAGCCCCTTGCTTCCAGATGTACCCACTGTCGTTGAGCTTGGTCTTCCTGAACTGGTGACCGATACCTGGTATGGCTTGTTGGCTCCCAAAGGCACAAATCCTCAAATCATTGAGCGATTGAATCGCGAGATCACCAAAATCATGAAAACCAATGAAACAAAAGTCAGGCTCGAAAAACAAGGGGTGACGCCTCTTTGGTCAAGCACGGCTGAGTTTGCCGACTTCATCAAAAATGACTATGAGAAGTGGTCAAAATTAGCCTCGACCAATAACATGAAATTCAACTAAGGAAGAAGAAATGAAAACCATATGCCCAACACAAGAGGAAATGAAATCAAGAATAGCCAGGTTCAATGAGCTCAAGCCTAGAGCCAGCAATTGGGAAAAGGATCTGGGTATACCCATGGATGTTTTGAGAATGTTCAATCCCAAGGCGAATTATGTTTTGATGGCGCCGGCCAATATGCCTGGACGATTGTCAAACAATCCAGCCATAGAGGATGGTGATAAAGGGGATATCAGAATTGGCATCGCTTTGGCAGAAGCTGGAGACGGTCCAGGTTTGCATGTGCATTGGAAAACCACGGAAACATTCATGGCTTTAAGTGGACAGTGGAAAATTCGTTGGGGCGATGATGGGCAGGAGCACATCATTTTGAACCCCTTTGACATGATTTCTATGCCGCCCAAAGTCGCTCGTCAATTCATCAATGTATCTGACAAAGACGCCCATTTACTCGTCATCATCCAAGGTAAAAAAGAAGATTTCAACGATGTGGGGCGCTTGCCGCAAGCAGCGGACCCCATTGTTGCAAAGTATGGACACGAGATGATAGAAAAACTGGAAGCCAATGGCTGGAAGTTTTCGCTTGATGCTAATTCTGGCGCAGAGAAGGTTTGATTAACATGTCTATGACAGGTGGCCTTTATTTAGCTCAAGCGCTGAAAGCTTATGGCGTAGATCATGTTTTTTTCATGGATGCAATTCTTCGTCGCTCTTTGATTGAGATGGAGCACTTGGGAATTCGACGTATCTTGACGCATTCAGAAAAAGCCGCTGCCTACATGGCCGATGGGTATGCAAGAGCGGGTTACAAGCCTGGCGTCTGCATGGCGCAATCGGTGGGTGCGGCCAATTTAGCCTCGGGTCTTCAGGATGCCTATTTGGGTCATTCGCCCGTGATTGCTTTGACGGGTAGGCAAGCTGCAGTGAACCAATATCGAAACGCCTATCAAGAGGTTGCTCATCAACCCTTGTTTCAATCCGTGACTCGATTTTCTGGTCGCGTTGATGAAATCTCTCAAATGCCTCATTTGATCAGAACGGCCTTCAGAGAAGCCATGTGTGGATCACCAAGGCCAGTCCATTTGGACATTGCGGGTCATACGGGAGACTTGATCGGTGCACAGCAAATCGATTCAGCTCCATCTGTGGACTCTATCTTTAGCTCCTACACACCTTTTAGGCCCAGGCCCGCTCAAGAGGATTTGACCATTATTCAAGAGGCGCTCAAGCTCAGTGAGCGACCTGTACTGGTGGTTGATAAAGGTGCGATGGAGAGCAGAGCGCAAAGGGAGGTTGAAGCCTTTGCCAATGCGGCGAACGTGGCTGTTGTCGCCTCCTTGGATGCAAAAGCCGTCTTGGTTGAGTCGAATCCTTGGTTTGCAGGCGTTGCTGGAACGTACTCGAGATCATGTGCAAATGAAATCCTGGCTCAATCAGATTTGGTGATTTTTGCTGGCAGTGACACGGGAGACCAAATAACTGCGGGCTGGACGCTTCCCGCACGCGGCACTCAAGTCATTCAAATTGACATTGACCCTTTCGAGTTGGGACGCAACTTTGAAAGTGCCAAGTTGATCCATGGAGATGTTCGCGAAACTTTGGCCGAGTTGATGCGCATGGACATCCATACAAATCGAGCGCAGTGGTTAGAAACCATTCAAAAGGCCATTCAAAATTGGCGAATCAATGCTCAAAAGCATTGGGGTGACGACGCAGTACCCATCAAGCCAGCACATTTATGTCATCAATTATCGAATTGGCTGCCAAAGGATGCGATGATCGTTGCCGATACGGGTTACTCTTCTGAATGGTCGGGTACGATGATAGAGATGAAATACCCTGAACAAAGGTATCTTAGGGCTGCTGGATCTTTGGGCTGGGCGTTCCCAGCCGCCTTGGGTGCCAAGTGCGCCAGTCCCAACACCCCAGTTTTTTGTTTCACCGGAGATGGTGGTTTCATGTACCACCAGTCTGAATTGGAAACGGCAAGGCGATGGGGGATCAACACCATCACCATCATAAACAACAACAGTCAATTGGCTCAAGGCGCACCCAATATCAACGCTGTCTACAAAGACCGATCTGAAACAGGTCAAAAAGACATCCATGTCTACAGAGAGACCAACTTTGCTGATTTGGCCAAGGTGTTCGATTGCGAAGGCATCCGAGTTGAGCATCCTTTGGACATTGAAGCTGCCATCAAGCGGGCCTTGATGAGCGATAAACCCGTGGTGATTGATGTGGTGACCGATCCGAGTGCGAGGCCCATGTCTGGCGCACCAAGACGAGCAACTTAAGCGTGCGTCTTGATGTTTAAAACCTTTAAAGAAGCGCAAGCCTTTCACAAGAATTTGGGCATTGACCCGGGCGATCCTTTGTCAATGCCCATTGAGCAGGCCAGAGAAAAGCAAAATATCTACTTTGACTCTTTAAAAGGGGTCTTGCCTAGCATCTCAAAAATCGTAGACCTTGAAGTGCAGGGCAAGGAAGGCCCTATCGCTGTTCGACTGACGTATCCCATAGGGGATGCTCCTTTTAATTATGTGATTTTTATTAGAGGTGCCGGTTGGTGGGCAGGTGGATTGGACTCGCATGCTCAGACAACGACCAGCCTTGCCGATTTATCTTCGTCTGTCGTCTGTGCCGTTGATTACTACAAAACCCCTGAATATTGTTATCCCACACAAGTCAATCAAGTCATTGAAGTTTTAAGCTTTCTGCGTGCCCATCAAGCGCAGTATGAACTGCTGGGCAAGCCGATCCTTTTTGGAGAGTCTGCAGGATCAACGATTGCGCTGTCCGTTGCTCAGAAATTAAGAGACATGAAAGAGGATGCGCTCAATGGTTTGGTTTTGTTTTACTGTAATGCAGACGGATTCAAACCCACTGCGAGAAAGTATTCTCAGTGGGTTTGGGAACAATATATTGGTAGAGGGCGGCCTTTGAGTGACAACGGGGCGGTTCCATTGCAAGAGGATTTAAGCAATTTACCGCCTGTCTTCTTGGCTGTGGGCGAAGACGATCCATTGCTTGGAGACACGCAAAAACTCTTCAATCAATTGATCGCTTTAGGCGCAAATCCAGAGCTTAATGTCTTTCCTCATTTGCCTCACGGTTTCTTGATGTGGACAGCAACGCTAGAGCCTGCATTAAAGGCTCTTGAAAAATCCGCTCATTCAATCAAAAGTTGGTTTAAAGAGAGAGTCTGAATTTTCACTACTCGATTTGAATCTTTTGATACACATGAAAAGTTTATTGAATAAATGCATTTGGATCATGTCTTTTCAATAATTATCTCAATTTATATCTAGAAGGGCTTAACACCGTCTTCTCCCGTGCGGCAGTACAAGGTCAAAGATTTGACGCCAGTGTCCTTGGTCGTGAACACGGCCGTGGTGTTGGTGGTGATTGAACAATATGTTCAATTCTATTGCTGAGTTTTTAGAGAAAATCAAGCAACGAAAAGACGGCAAAGCGCTAGGTTCCTGCGGCATCGGCAGTGTGCTGCACGAGGCAATGGAGGTCCTCAGCGATGCAACGAAAGCCAACCTCAATCACATTCCCTATAAAGGGGTTTCGCTCGCCATCATCGATGTGATCGCGGGTCACATGGATGGTTTTTTCACCGACGTTCGAGTGGCTTTGGGTTTCATCAGGCCGGGTAAATTGAAGGCGCTGGCCAACGCTGCTCCCCAACTTCACCCCATGCTCCCAGGGACCCAAACTCTCAATGAGTTGGAGTTCAACAGTGTGGACTCCAACAATTGGTTAGCCGTGTATGCGTCCAAATCCATGCCAAGTGGTATCAGGTGACCAGAAAAAGTTTGCCCTTCTTGATAGTGGGCTTTATTTATTTCCAGTTGCATGGTCACCGCCAAGGTCAGAGGACTTGATGCTTTGGTTTTGCTCATCGTGTACTTCGTGGCGGCGTACTTTTATTTCTTCATAAGCAACCCACTGGTCTCCATCATAGTCTCCATCGTGGTGGGGGTTGTTGCAGGCTGGGCAGGCCTTTATAGGTGTCCTTCAAGAGGGCGTCCAGTGTCGGAAAACTATCGCATGATACCCAATGATTGCCACAGAAATTCATAAGAAATTTCTTCTCTGTCTTGCATTTTGGCTTGTTGTCGTTCACCTGTTTCATAGCTGCGAAGCAGCTTCTTGACTCGCTCCAAGCCCTTTGGTGTTTTGATCATTTGTCTGGGGGTTTTGTTGTCCAAGATCGCAATTTTTTCATCGGCCCAGTTGGCGTAAGTTCGATGAATGGTTTCTTGCATGAGCTTCGCAAGTGTGGCGCGATCGAGGGGTGACGAGGATTCAGGGGCTGGTTTTTTAGAGGTTGTGAGCCTATGCGCGTTGTTGGGATCATTCAAAAACTCATCCATCGATGACGCTTTTCTGCTCATGAATGTGACCGCTTCCCCCATCAACCCTTGAAACCACAGTTGACTCTCATCGGCATAGCGTTGGGTGTTGGTGAATAATTCAATTTGATTGGCTTTTTTACTCCAATTGATTTGAACCAATGGTCGGATGACGCCATCTGTGCAAGTCATCACCTGCGTCCATCCCTCTTCGCTGGTTTGCACATCGGTTTGGGCTGCCAGGGTCTCGCGCATTTTTGTCTCGCTATTGACGAGATACTGATCAAAGATCATCTTGATGGGTTCACCCGAATAGCTGTCGATCATCTCGGGGATTTTCCTAGGTAAAACGGTTTGTTCTAGCCAATGTTCGATGATGATCTCGCCAAACTCCTTTTTGTATTCAAGACAGTCCAGCCACTCATCGGTGTATTCTTCAAGCTCAACGAGCACTCGACCCCCGATGAAGTCATTAAAGAGGTATGCTGAGCCTGACATTTCAAAATGATCGTATGCTCGAAGGATGCGACCGCCCAACAGATCTCCAACTTTGACACTTCTGGAGCCAGAACGCTCCATCACCACCAAGGACTCTTGATCGTAGTCGATCACATCAAACAAGGTCATTTGTTGGCCAGGTATCACCTCAGCAACTTCGTACAACCGCAAGGGGCGTTGTCCCAGTTGTTGTAGCCAATCGCGTTGCTCGGCACTAAGGGGGGGGCCCTCGGGGCTCAAAATGTATTCATTGATGCTACGCTTTCTTCCCTTTACATTGATCTCGCCATCCGCCAAAAGCCATTCTGTTAAATTTTGCTCAATGAGTCTGACAAGTTCGGGTTTCAATTTTGGGATATGTCTCAAGCCATCAACCGGCATTAATTCATTGTTCAAGTCAAGAAAAGCATTGCTCCAGCCTTTGCGGTGCAAGGAGGACAACCAAGCAATGGCCTTTTGTACGGCATAAATGCGAGAATTTGGATTCGTGTCGTTATTCAAACTTGACTCCATGCTTATGAAAGCCACTCAGTTTTGAATGGCTCACGAGACCAGTGCCTGCGAAGCGCTGGACCTGAAATATTGAATTCAGACCCAATCGACTGATCCATTGGACTGAGGGTTTCATTTTACTTTTTGGAAAACGCTCAAGTCAATTCAATTGGCCAAAGCATGATAGCCGTTTCAATTGGGGTGCAATTTGTCGCCATTGCTACCGGTCGCGTTCTCTGGGACGAATACAGGAGATGGGCGTCAGGAGATCAGCTGTGATGGTGCAGAGGTACGCACACATGTCTGTTGAGCATTTCGCGCAGAGTGCGAGTGTGTTGAATAGCGTGTTGAATCCAGCCAATTCGGCATTTGCATAAAATCCACGCAGTCAAGGATCTATGTGAGTGTCTCCTTACCTAAAAATCACTATCAAATATGGCTCCTCGATGTGGAATTGAGCCAACAGATTAACAGAAACCTTGGGCGCTGTAAATCTTCTACTAACTATAATTTCAAATCAAAAAACTTGATCACATAAAAGTCAATGCGTAATTGTGCGTGTAATTGAAAGTTTGCATCATTAC
>CAIPFK010000143.1 GCA_903864315.1 uncultured Burkholderiales bacterium
TGATGCGTGCGAGCTCCACCCGCACCCAGTTGTACCAGCGCATGCTGGGCCTACTGCAAGAACACGACGTGTTGGCCCTGCCCAGCGCCCAAGTCTGGCCCTTTGAGCGTGGCCTGGCTTGGCCCAAAGCCATCGTGACGGCGAGCGGCACTCGCACCATGGACACCTACCACCGATGGATGGAGGTGGTCACCTATGCCACCTTGGCAGGATTGCCAGTTTTGAGTGTTCCGGCTGGATTCAACAATGACGGCCTGCCCATGGGCATTCAACTCATCGGTCAGCCCCAAGGGGAGGTCGCGCTCATCAAAGCGGGCCGGGCCTATGAGCGCCAAATCTCGGATTGGTTGAGCGTGAAGCCCGCGGTCTTCAACGATGCCATGGCGGACTCCAGCCCAAGACCATCGGCCACTTGACGTGCAAGGCTGCACCACCATGAAAACACCGGTCTCGGCACCGACTCACCCCTTGCTTGGGGGCACCGGGAGGCGCCTCGCTTGAAACCCTTGTCCTGCATCCCGGTTTGGACTGGACTGCGTTACTTGGCCGCCTCTTATCACCCTTAAAAATAGATGGAACCACATCCCAATCCTGGAATGTTGCGTTTTACTATTTCACCACCATCCCGCTCTTTGGGGGCTTGATCTATCGTGTGGCAAGAGACACCAGCGTCATCTCAAGGGTGCTCTCGAGCCCTTTGTTGCAGCTCCTGGGGAACGCCAGTTTTGCGTTGTATTGGATGCACTGGCTGGTCTTGGAATTCGTCATCGAGTCCCACATGCCATTTGGACTTTGGCACATGATGGCCTTGATGCTTGGCTTGAGTGGGGCATCCGTCGTCATGCATTTGTGGTTTGAAAAACCCGTGCGCCAATGGGTGTTGGGTTACTTCAAAACCCGGTGAAATCAAGCGGGCGCGCCAAGACTTGACCCTGAGCTTAGTTTTGTCGCCAAGGCAAACCCGCCACCTTCCAGCCCCCCGAGACAGAGCGGTGGGCACGCTCGTCGGGGTCGCCTTCAAAGCCTTGCAAAATATTGTAGGCATGAATGCCCAACTCGGAGTGGCTGGCCAGCTCCAAGGCCGCAGCCACCGATCTCACACCGCTTCTGCACAAAAGAGCGGCTTTGGTGACCCCAGCCTTCATGCACGCCGCATGGACTTCGCTTGCAAAATTGGCATTCACGGCCATGCCAGGCCACTGCTTCCAAGCCACCGCAACGGCACCCGGCACCGATCCCACCCATTCGCGCTCTGCGTCCGTCCTGACATCGATGATCAAGGCCGTCTTGTCTTGAGACCAGGCCCATGCGGTCTTGGCACTGATGTCGCCGTCATATCCAGAGACAGGGTGAATGTCGTGTGAGCTCATGTGTGATGTCCTTCGAGAGTTCTTGGCCGCAGAAGATGGGTCAGTGATGGTTCAATGATGGGCGTATAGAAAAAATTAAGTCCACCCAGCGAAATATAATACCTCAGCTCAAATGCACACCTGACTGGCTTGAGCAGTTGCTAGCGATTACCAATCATCAGCTCATACTCTTGGTGCAATGGTACGCAAGGCCCCGACCAATCGGTCCATGTCTGTGGCCGGACTTTGAGCGCCGGAATTTTCAGAAGCGGTCCTCAGTCGTGAACTGTGGAGCATGGCCTTTCGCAAACCCTCCTCAGCGCCGACTCTCAAAAAGATTTTGCGATCTGCTTTGGAATAATCAGGCAAGTGAACGCGCAATTGTGAATGCACATCATTAAAAACTCTAAACGGTTGATCACAATAGCGAAAATGCAGCAACAACCACACTTCAAAACAGGGTGTGCTGATGATGGGCTCAATGCAAATTTCGGGGATGGCCTTTTTCTGATTGCCTCGTTGCAATGGTGTTCTACAAAAATGGATGGCCTGTTCCAGATCGTCTTGCTCGGCATCAATCAAAGCAAAAACACGGTCCCGAGGTGCTTGTTCAAAACGTTCTCGGGCTCTATTGACCACGGCCACTGCATTGCTGTGTGATTGGCCAGGCAAGATTTCTACGCTCGCACTGTTGATGCCCAAATGCAGCAGCA
>CAIPFK010000144.1 GCA_903864315.1 uncultured Burkholderiales bacterium
CCGCCTAGTCTTGAAAAAAGCGCGCCCATCGACCTGCAACCCTCAAATCGGTGCATTTTTTTGGAGTATCGCGTAATAAAAGCCATCTTGATCACACGACCGATTGTCCAAGAGAGTCGGCTCCAAATGCGCTTTGGTCGCAATTAAATGTCCGGGCGAAGGCAGTAATGAGGCTTGACTGTTGTGCTGAAGAAACGAATCAATCTGCCCCTGGCCCTCTTCATGAAAGACCGAACAGGTGCAGTAGAGCAAGATTCCACCGGGCTTCAATCTGAGCCACAAGGCGTTCAACAGTCTCTTTTGTTGGGCCACCAATTGAGGAATGTCCGCCTCGCGCCTGAGCCAGCGAATATCGGGGTGGCGGCGCACAATCCCGGACGCCGAGCAAGGCGCATCGAGCAAGATGGCATCAAAGGTCTCTGGCTGCTCGAGCACGTCTTGGCCACTGCGCTGGCGCCTCAAGGCCCGCCAAGTGGACCCCACCGCGGCGTCTCCGACCCACAATTGCACCCAAGTCGGGCAAGCGTGGGCTCCCACGTGGTCGGGTGCTTGAGCACCCTGCAGTCCAAGAGGCGGCGGGGGAGTCGAAGCACTGGACTGCCCAGGGCCCCAGAGCCCCAAGCGGTTCAAATTGAGCTCAATGCTGTGAGAGCGTTCTTCGTCAATTTCCAATGCATGCAATTGAACCCGAGCACGATCATTCACCCCACTCAAGGTGGCCAAGGCTTCGAGCAAATGCGCGGTTTTACCGCCAGGCGCGGCACACGCGTCTAGCACCATCAAAGGCGCGGTGGACTTGGAGGGTTCTGCAGATTTTGCGGATTCTGCGGATGTTGCGGTAATTCCATTTTGGAGCGTTTGCGCACCGATGGCCTCTAAGAGCAAAGGCGCGGCCCACTGGGCATGCCCATCTTGCACCGAACACAAGCCTTGCCGAAAACCCGGCAGCGACTCCACCCGAACACCGTGCTTGAGCACCAAGCCTTGACGGGTACCAGGAATCTCGTGGGCCTCCAAGCCTTGCGCCTTGAGCAGCCCCAGATAGGCCTCGCGGGTGACCTGGGTTGCATTCACCCGGAGCATCATGGGCGGCGGTGTTTGGGCGCGCTCGAGCAAATCTTGCCAGTCGCTGGGATACTGTTTTTTGAGCTTGGCCACCCACCAGGCTTGGTGGTTGTAGCGGGCGAGCTCGGTCTTCAAGGCGGCCTCCATCAAGGCGTCTTTTTCCCGCAAAAAACGCCTCAACACCGCATTCAAAAATGCCGCCTGGGGCTTGGTGTTCAATTGCTTTTTGGCGGCCTCCACCGCTTGGTTGACCAAGGTGTGGGGCTCATAGGGGCCGACATCGGAGGCGCACACCAACGCAAGCGCCGTGCACAGCAACTGGTCGACCGCGACGGGCGGTTTTTTGCTGACCAAGAGGCTTCGAATGACGCTGGCACGGCCCCACTGGCGCAATGCCAAGAACAAAAGCGACTGCACGCCAGGCTTGAGCCTCGCATCCAGGCCTTTGAGGATTTGCGTGCTCGAGTGTCCGCTTTGGACTTCACCCAAGGCGCGTGCCGTGGCCCCCAGGAGTTGCCACAAAGGCAGTGATGTGCCTGTGGTGCTGGGCTCAATTGCTGTTGGCGTGCGCGCGCCTCTCAAAGCCGACCGTCCTGCTCATCAAACAAGGGCGACTGCGCCTGGTCTGCCACTGGGGGTTCGAGCTCAAAATGGATCACACCGCCGGGTTTGAATTTCAAAACTCGGGCCAGCACGGTGGAGGGGAACTGCGCAATGGCGTCGTTGTAGTCCAACAAGGCTTGATTGAACTTCACGAGTTCGGGGGCAATCACGACCCCCAACTCGTGCCAGCGTTGTCGCAA
>CAIPFK010000145.1 GCA_903864315.1 uncultured Burkholderiales bacterium
ATCAACAACGCAGGACAAGCTCACAGCGCTTCCTTCCAAAAAACCACACTATCAGATTGGCAAGCCATGCTCGACGTTAACTTGAGTGGAACATTCTTGTGCACACAAGCAGTCATTGATGACATGTTGAATTTGCCATTTGCTCGTGTGATCAACATAGCAAGCACGGCGGCGCAAAAGGGCTACCCCTACGTGAGCGCCTATTCAGCAGCCAAACATGGTGTTTTGGGTTTGACCAGATCATTGGCCATGGAATTTGCCAAGACCAGCATCACATTCAATGCCATTTGCCCAGGTTTTACAGATACAGACATCGTCTCAAAAAGCTTGGAGACCATTTCCAACAAAACCAACCTAAGCCGAGAAGAGGCGCTCAAAGAATTGATCAAAAACAATCCCCAACGCAGACTCATAACACCCAAGGAAGTGGCTCTTCAAGCCCTTTGGCTCTGTCATGATCACTCACAAGGTATCAATGGGCAAGCTTTGTCTGTCTCAGGCGGCGAAGTGATGTCTTAAGATATGAAGAACTCTACTCTTAAAAGCAAAAACAATCGAAACTCATTGGAATTGGTACCTCTTGAGAACACACGCTCACATTTAAGTGTCAAAACTTGGATCAGACTTTATGCGTGTAGCAATTTGATTGAACAACAAATTCAACAAAAACTTCGCAGTCAATTCGGAATCACATTGGCTCGATTTGACTTCTTGGCTCAATTGGTTCGCTCGCCAAATGGCATGAAGATGAATATCTTATCAAAAAAACTGATGGTTAGCGGTGGAAACGTGACCGGACTGACCGATCAATTGGTCAAAGAAGAACTGGTTATCAGACAAGATGATCCCAACGATAGACGATCCTACGTTCTGATCTGCACAGAAAAAGGGAAGCGTGAATTTGCTGTAATGGCTCAAGCACATGAATCATGGATCAGTGAAATCTTGGGCGACTTGGACGCCTCTGAACTAAAACACTTGTTCACCTCTTTGGATCATCTGAAAAATTTACTCATAGATACCAACAAACAATAAATCTCTTCCCGCTCAACAACGAACAATGATCGACTCCATACTGGGAAATACAAACTTAATTCTCCACACTCTTGATCAAAGCACATTCGGATGAATGAATCTGCTGTAAAAATTAAACTGCTCACCATGACAAAGTCTGTTTTCGGAAATCATCAGCAAGTCGCTTGAATTTATCTGCCACGTCCTAAAACACCATCAATGAAAAGTTCTACATCATGAAAACGGCTCATTTAGATACCTTTGTTCACGACAACTTGCCCCCTGCAGAACTCCAACCTGAGTTTATTTTTGATCTACCCGAGCTTAAATTTCCAACTGAGATGAACTGTGCAGTTGAACTTTTAGACCTGGCCATCAGTAAAGGATTTGGTGAACGTATCTTCATTCAATGCGATCGCTTCACCTGGACGTACCAAGATCTTTTAGACAAAGCCAATCAAATGGCCAACGTCTTGAAAAATGAACTTGACTTGATACCTGGAAACCGTGTGCTATTGCGCTCAGCCAACACACCAGAAATGGTGGCTGCTTGGTTTGCCGTGGTCAAAGCAGGCGGAGTCGCTGTCGCCACCATGCCTTTATTGCGATCCCTAGAACTTATACAAATTATTGAAAAGGCGCAGGTGAGTCATGCAATCTGTGATCACGCATTGAAAGACGAATTGCTCAAAGCTCAAGTGGAGTGTAAATCCAAGAACCTCTTGCACCTGAGTTTTTTCAACTCACCTGAACCCCAACAAGTCGGTTTGCATCATTTGGACTTGGCAGCAAAATCAGCACCAAAAACATTTGAGAACTTCGTCTGCCTCGCAACTGATTGCTGTATTTTGGCCTTTACGTCAGGCACGACGGGAGTGCCAAAAGCCACCATTCACTCCCACCGCGATGTGATGTCGATTTGCACATGTTGGCCTCAATACGTCTTGAAACCCAAAGCCTCAGATGTCTTTATCGGTAGTCCTCCGATTGCGTTCACCTTTGGACTTGGCGGCTTGATACTTTTCCCGATGCGATTTGGAGCAAGTGTTGCGCTACTTGAGAAAGCATCACCCAAAGACTTGTTGATTGGCATCAAAAAGTACAAAGCCACGGTTCTCTTTACTGCGCCAACATCTTATCGGCAACTGGCACTTGAAGGACTGATTGACAAGGGCAGCAGCCTTAGGAAATGCGTCTCTGCAGGTGAAGCGCTTCCTGGACCAACACGTACCCTTTGGAAGCAAGCAACAGGCATTGAGATCATTGATGGAATTGGCACGACGGAGATGCTGCATATTTTCATCTCGGCCAATGAAGATGAAGCACTGCCTGGTGCAACAGGCAAGGTCGTTAAAGGGTACAAGGCTTGTATTCTTGATGACAATGGCGACGAACTGCCAACAGGTGAAATTGGTCATCTTGCGGTCAAAGGCCCAACAGGTTGCAGGTATTTGAACGACGACAGGCAAGTCAAATACATTAAAAATGGCTGGAACGTCACTGGAGATGCCTATTTGATGGATGAGAATGGTTATTTCCACTATCAGTCACGCACCGATGACATGATCATATCCTCTGGATACAATATTGCTGGGCCAGAAATAGAGGCTTGTGTTTTGACACATCCAAGTGTAGCTGAGTGTGCTGTTGTTGGGGAGCCAGATGACATCAGAGGAGCCATCGTCAAAGCCTTTGTTATTCTAAAAACCAGCATCAGTCCCGACGAATCTTGCATAAAGTCAATTCAAGACCATGTCAAATCACAACTCGCACCCTATAAATATCCTCGGAAAATTGAATTTGTCCAAAGTCTACCCCGTACAGAGACTGGAAAAATTCAACGATTCAAATTACGACAATGAAATTCATCAGTCCAAAATTTATTCGTTTTCACCGTTGCGACTCAGCTGGTATTGATTTCTATGCGCAATACTATTACTTACCGCATGCGACACAAGACGATTTTTTCTCGCACATTGGATTTTCCTTGCAAAAGATGATTATCCAAGGCAATAGCGTACCGATCGTTAATATGCAAACACAAATTAGCGGATTGTGCCGTCAAGCTGACTCATTTGACATTGAGTTGTCCACTTCAAAAATTGGAGGCTCTATCATCAATATTGAGTATGCAATTTTTGGGATCGATAAGCAAAAAAATTGCCGATCGCAAGCTCAAGGCAAAAACAACTGGCACAGTTGTTTACATTGATATCGAACACAATAGTCTCAAAAAATCCCTGATGATTTAAAAACCACGCTTGAGCCTTACTTGGAAACGCCAAACCATGCATAAAAAAATTAATCCACCCAACTGGGCCCAACCCAAGGGATATTCCAATGCCATTCTTGCCACTGGATCTATCTTATTTTTGGGTGGGCAGATCGGCTGGAATTACAACAATGAGTTTGAAAGTGATGATTTCATTGACCAAGCCAAACAAGCACTTCTCAACGTCAGTGCCCTTTTAACGCAAGCTGGCGCAACTCCTGAACACATGACTCGAATGACCTGGTACATCACCAACCGAGATGAATACAACTCAAAACTTAAAGAGTTGGGAGTTGTATACAGAGAAGTGATGGGTAAAAACTTTCCCGTCATGACGTGCGTTGAAGTTTCTGCTTTGGTGGAGGTACGAGCAAAAATCGAAATCGAAGTAACGGCAGTCATTTGAAGCCTTGCAGCATCGATGAAAGCATGCCCTTAATTTATATCACGATATTTTAATAAAACTGCACTTAGCGATGTGCCTTTTTCATCTGCCAATGCTGCAGTGCGAAGCTCTTTCATTTCTGCAGCCGAAATTTTTAAATTATTTTTTACAAGTGCATAAATTAAATTGAAATTCTTAACCCCTCTCTCATGGGTGTCGCCATAACCTTTGACCAAGGTTTGGCATTTAACCCATTCCAGTGTTTTTGCAGGGTCCATCGGAGCAAAAGTCGCCATAAGATCAAGCCAATGCTCAATCATTGCGTTTTCTGATTTAAATCTTAACGTTGTTCGCCTCCAATGCTTTGCAAAGGCAACCAAACTCAACATTAAAAAGCCTCGAACACTTGAAGTCTGAATCACGCGCCCCTTTGAAGTCAATGCTCCAAGTAGCGATGTCAGTATCTTTGAAGACAAAATCATTCGACCTAGTAGAGAAGGTAAAGTTTCTGCAATCTCTTGCACCCGGGGATGCATGTACTCATTGATGAGGACCAACTGATCACGTTGAACTTGCGCTTCTTGACGAACTCGATCAAAACGAGATGCTTGTATTTTTAAACCGGCAACCCTTGCGGTGTCTTCATATGTCATCCATAGTGCTAGGTGTCTCGCCGCTTCAGAGATCAAGTGCGAATCCTGTGGACCAATCAATTTTTTGATACCATTCAAACGATCCAAATACACATGCGCGTATTCAGGATCTTGATAATCCACCAAGCGGCGCAGACCATGCAATAAGATTTCATGGGATTGCGCTGGAAAGGTGTGATGGATTCTTTCAATTAAACTTTTGATCTTTGGGTGCAAGCCAGTCAAAGAGGGCAAGTTGAATGTCTCCACCTTTGCATCAATCCCTTTGGATGAAATTTGTACAGTGGGCTGTTGACTCAAACCGTATGATTGCGTAAAAGCTTTAATGCTTTGAACAACACCAACACCCCCACGTCGGATGGTCTCTTCAAACTGCTCTTTTGTAAATGGCAGTGTTTTTGACGCTGCGAGCGAGCCAAATAAGACTGCACTGATCACGCTTTGATTCTCTTGTGCAACCTTTTCCATGTCAAAGCCTATGAAGCGTTTGGCCATTTTGGATGATTCATTCAAGAGTTGACTGGCGTCAACTCGACCATCCCCCATATGTGATTTCTCAGTCATTGCATATACACGGTGTGTGGAAGCAATGAGTGTTGTTCTTTTTGGCGTAACTAGGCCTCGCACGACTGCTCTGCCCGCCTCCATCAACTCGGAAGCCAAAACAATATCGACGTCACCAGGCATTGGCATCAATGACAAAACTGGTAAATGATTTAGATTTGTGGATTGTCTTTGATCAAAAAGTTCAACATAATAAATCGTTGCCCCTGTTCTTTGAGCGACACCAGGCACTGAAGTAGTTTGAGCAACAAAGCCGCTGGACTCACCCAATTGAACGATCCAATCGGCCAGAACGCCACCACCTTCTCCACCCATGGCAAGAATGGCAATTTTATAGGGTTGTATATTCATCGGTTTTCAAAAATGGTAAGCCCTTTGGCGTTTGATCATTTTTTCTTGAATTTTTTCAATCATCCATCGACGCAAGGTGTTCATCCACCGATCCAAGCGAGAAGGGTTGGAGATGATTTGAGCTTTATAAAAGGACGGGCAAAGCACAGCTGCATGAGCAGCTTCACCACAAACGCCGCAGCCCACGCAACTGTCCAGAACAGTTGCAACGGGCTCAAGACGCAAAGGATCAGGATTTTCTTTGATCGACAATGAGGGGCAACCGGAAAGTCTGATGCAAGAGTGGTCACCAGTACAAGTGTCGTGATCAACGCCAAATTTCTCACGCACGACACGATCTCCTTTTTTCTCGGCGGCTTTGAATATAGGTTTTTCACGCCTTTGTTTATTGAGCATGCACTCTGACTGCGCAATCAATACCTTGGGGCCTGTCTCCTTGGTGCTCAAGGCTTCTTTCAGCAATTTCTTCATGGCTGCAATATCATAGGTGTTATGCACAGTTCTGACCCACTGCACTCCAACGCCCCTGACTGCCTTTTCAATTTGATGACCTGTACTGCGATTTTCGTTCAGGGCTTTAGACGACAATATATCTTGACCACCTGTGGCAGAGGTGTAACTGTTATCCACCACAACTGTCAAATTGTCACTTTTATTGAAGACTGCATTGGCGATGCCTGAAGTAAGCCCATTGTGCCAAAAACCTCCATCCCCCATGATGGAAATTGCTCGTTTGTTCGACTCGACATTCAAGGCTGCGGAGCCAGCCGCACCCAATCCGTAACCCATCGTTGTATTGCCTAAATTGAAAGGTGGCAAGATGGAAAACAAGTGACATCCAATGTCTGCACTGATGTGATGCTCGCCTATTTCCATCTCCATTAATTTCATGGCTGTAAAAATGGGGCGCTCAGGGCAGCCGGTACAAAACCCTGGAGGGCGGGCATGAACGAGAGGCGCAATGGCTGAAGATGACACCTCCTTGTCGATTTGATCTTCGTTGAATGGCGTACAGTTTTTCCCATTGGATTTAAAGAAAGTCTGAAGACCATCAAAGACCACTGTGTTGGTGTACTCTCCTGCCATGGGCAGAAAGTCCTTGCCGTGAAGGACTGTCGAAGAATTGGATTGACGCAAAATCATGCTCAAATTTTGCTCAATGAAATTGGGCTGCCCCTCTTCGACCATCAGCACATGTTTTTTACCATTGCAAAAGCGAATGATTTCATCATTCACCAAGGGGTAAGTCACATTCATCACATATAGTGGAACCTTTGTTTGGCCGTAAATATCGGCCAAGCCAAGTCTTTCAAGTGACCGGACCAAGGTGTTGTAAAGACCGCCTTGAACAATAATGCCAATATCGTCTGCATCTTCAGAAAAAAACTCGTTCAGACCATTGTCTTGAATAAATTTCACAGCTTGCGGCCAACGGTCTTTTATTTTTTCTTGTTCATGCAAATAGGATGCTGGGGGCAGAACTATTCGGCTCACGTCCCTTTGGGGCGTCTCCATGGCATGGCGCAATGTGAACTTTGCACGCTGATTGTCTTTGGCTATGAAAAACCCATGCACATGACACGCCCTGATGCGAAGCTCAAGCATGACCGGTGTTGAGCTGGCTTCTGACAACTCAAAACCCTTCTTGACAGCACTGACCATGCTGGGCAAGTTGGGGCGGGGGTCTAAAAGCCATATTTGTGATTTCATTGCAAAAGCATGGCTGCGCTCTTGCATGATGGAAGAGCCCTCACCGTAGTCTTCACCCACAATGATCAACGCTCCCCCCTTGACGCCACCAGAGGCCAAATTGGCCAAAGCATCCGAGGCAACGTTGGTCCCCACGGTTGATTTAAAGGTAATGGCCCCACGCACTGGATAATTCACGCTCGCGGCCAAGCTGGCCGCGGCAGTGGCCTCGCTTGCGCTATTTTCGAAGCGAATGCCATGTTCTTGCAAGATGTCATTGGCGTCGGCCAAAACGTCCATCAAATGAGAAATCGGTGCGCCCTGGTAGCCAGCCACATACGACACGCCCGACTCCAGCAAGGCTTTAGTAACTGCCAAAATCCCTTCACCACTGAAGACTTCGCCTTCTTTGAGCCTTAGCTTTTTTACTTCTTCAGCAAAGGACCGTTCAGCCATAAATAAAATCCAATCAAAATGAAAGCCATCGATCTAATTTCCCAATAAAAAGACGCCATCACAAACAATCCCAGTTGCCAACTGATATATGATGTTTACTTGATTGAAGATTCTTTTATTTTGGAAGATTTCTTTGACCAAGAACCGTTCAACATTCAATCGAGCATTTCACCAAAGGGTAAACCCTTTAATGTTAGGCTTTGTAATTTGTTCAAAATCCCCCTTGAATCATTGAGATTTCCCAGGAGTTTTCATGAAATTTAAAAAAGTTTTAGCTTTGAGCGTTATTGGTGCATGTCAGTTGTTGACAATGCCCATGCTTCATGCGGCAGACAAAGTCAAAGTCGGCTTTGTCAGCACCTTATCAGGTCCATCAGCCGCATTGGGTGTGGACATCCGGGACGCATTTCAACTGGCTGTCAAACTCAATGGTGGCAAATTGGGTGGTTTACCAGCCGAGGTGATCGTCAGCGATGACCAGTTCAAGCCTGATGTTGCAAAAGAGCAGTTTGAAAAAATGATCAAACGTGACAAGGTTGATTTTTTAACAGGCGTGGTCTTCTCCAACATCATGCTTGCCGCTTTGCCTGAAACAGTGGAAAGCAACACGTTTTATCTAAGCCCCAATGCAGCACCCTCGCCCATGGCCGGAAAGGACTGCAGCCCCAATTTCTTTGCCGTTGCTTGGCCCAATGATGCTTACCATGAAGCAGCAGGTCAATACGCAACCAACAAGGGTTTCAAATCAGCCTACTTATTAGCACCCAACTACCAAGCGGGACAAGACTCTTTGGCGGGCTTTAAGCGTTATTACAAGGGCAAGGTTGTCAATGAGGTCTATACGAAGTTGGGACAACTGGATTACGCTGCTGAATTGGCTGAGATCAGGGCCGCAAAACCTGATATTTTATATATTTTCCTGCCAGGCGGCATGGGAGTGAATTTCATCAAGCAGTTCATGGCTGCTGGCTTATCCAAAGAAACCAAGCTCATTGTGCCCGGATTTGGTGCAGATCAAGACATCATTCGTGGGGTAGGCGCAGACATGCTTGGGGTCTTTGACACTTCACATTGGGGTCTTGATTTACCCAATGCTGCCAATAAAAAATTTGTTGCTGAGTTTGAAAAAGAATACAAGCGCTTGCCCACATTGTATGCATCACAAGGCTATGACACAGCGATGCTAATTGACGCGGCAGTGAAAGCCAGTAACGGCAACTTGAGCGACAAGGATTTGGTTAGAAAGAACCTCACAGAGGCCAAATTCTCCTCTGTGCGTGGAGAATTTAAATTCAACACCAACCACTACCCCATTCAAAACTACTACGTCCGTGAAGTGGTCAAAGATGAACAAGGTCGTTTGGTGAACAAAATCATTGGTCAGCCGATCATGTCCCATCACGGAGACGCCTACGTCCAAGAATGCAAGATGAAGTGATCAAGGCTCTTTGAGCTTTAATCGGGTAACCTTGCTCATCTTACAATGACTGGAATATTGATATTAGAGCAGGCCTTGAACGGCCTGCAGTTTGGCCTCATGCTATTTTTACTTGCATCAGGCTTGACCTTGGTCTTTGGCATCATGGACATGATCAACCTGGCCCATGGAGCACTTTATATGATTGGCGCCTTTTTGACGGCGTGGCTTGTTCAGCTTACACAATCATTTTTTCTGAGTGTCTTTCTTGCAGTCATCTTGACCTCAGTCTTTGGGATGCTTTTAGAAAAGACCTTGCTAAAAAGCTTGTATGCGCGCGACCACATGTCCCAAGTGTTGGCGACCTTTGCTTTGATATTGATTTTGAATGAGTCGGTCAAAATGATTTGGGGCACTGACTTGCCCTTGTCTTCGCCTGATTATTTATCTGGTCCGATTGAGCTTATTCCTGGACTGATGTACTCAAGTTATCGATTGGTGATCATCGCCACAGGTCTCTTGATCGCACTATTTCTTTACCTCATCGTCACGCGCACCAAGATGGGGGCTTGGGTCAGAGCAGGCGCATCCAACCGAGAAATGGCACTGGCCATGGGCATCAACATTGACATCCTCTTTACAGCCGTTTTTGGCCTTGGTGCAGCGCTTTGCGCAGTGGCTGGGGCCATGCTGGCCCCCCTCTTGGCTGTCCAAGTGGGTATGGGGGAAAATATCCTCATCTTGGCTTTTGTGGTCATCGTGATTGGGGGTATTGGTTCGGTTTGGGGTGCCTTTGTTGGATCCCTCTTGGTGGGCTGTGTAGACACCATGGGACGAAGCCTGTTGCCCTTTCTATTTAGAGAGTTTTTACCTCCGCAGTGGGCCGGCGCTGCGGGTCCCGCGGTGGCGTCAATGTTGGTCTATGTATTGATGGCTGGAGTTTTATTCGTCCGTCCGCAAGGACTTTTCAATCAAAGAACCTAGTGTCCAATGTTTGATCGATGCCTTAACCTTTGAAGCCGCACTAGATGTCCCTACACCCTCATCAAGCGTCTCCAAATCCACTCCCACTGGCACAAACTCTGGGGGTTCTCGCTATGTTGATTCTGGCTTTAGCCATGCCCTATTTGCTGGACAAACTAGGGCTTGACTATTACTTGGGAAGCCTCACCAAGATGATGATTTATGGTATTGCCGCTTGCAGCTTGAACTTGATATTGGGTTATGCAGGCTTGGTTTCCTTTGGGCATGCAGCTTATATGGGCATTGGTGCTTATGCAGTAGGAATCTTGATCAGTCAAGGATACGTCAATGCCTGGGTAGATATTTCGTTTTCAGTTTTACTTTGTGCCTTTTTGGCTTTTTTGATGGGTTTCATTTGCCTCAGAACCAGAGGCGTTTACTTCATCATGATCACCTTGGCCTTTGCACAAATGCTCTACTACCTCAGCAACTCCATCAAAGCATTTGGAGGTGATGAGGGCTTGAGTATCAAAAGTCGCTTGGATTTTGGAGTTCAACTCAGTCAAAAAAGCGACGTGCACTTGTACTTTCTGGTGCTCACTTTTCTCATCTTGAGTTTGTATCTCATTCACCGCATCATGAACTCCAAATTTGGACAAGTCATCAAAGCCATCAAAGACGATGATGTGCGCGTAGACTCAATTGGCATTCACGCGTTCAAATACAAGCTTGCGATCTTTGTAATTGCAGGTGCGCTGGGTGGATTGGCAGGCGCCTTGATGGTCAACCAACAAAAGTACGTGAGTCCCAATTTGCTCCACTGGACGCAATCAGGCACACTGATGGTGATGGTCATTTTAGGGGGAGTGGGCACATTATCTGGGGGATTGTGGGGGGCTTTGCTGCTCTTAACGCTAGAGAGCGTGATCTCCGAATACACCCTGCACTGGCAGTTTTTTGTGGGCTGGATCCTTTTGGCCGTAATTTTGATGGCACCCAAAGGTTTGGCTTCATTGTCAGCTCTTTGGAGCGATCGATCCAAAGGCCGAGACCAGGTGCCAAATGTCAAGGCAATCAAGCCATGAGCAGCCCCCCTCTTTTTGAAGCTCGCCATCTCATCAAATGCTATGGACAATTGGTGGCCACACAGGATGTGAGCCTCATAGTCAAGGCCAATGAAATCCATGCGCTGATTGGCCCCAATGGTGCTGGTAAAACAACGTTGGTTGGTCAGCTTTCGGGGCAAATTGCTTCCGACTCTGGAGAGGTCTTCTTCAAAGGTGAAAATATCACTGCTCAACGCATTGATGAGCGTGTCAAAAAGGGAGTTGTGCGCTCTTACCAGATCACTCGGCTCTTCAAGTCCTTTTCCTGCTTGGACAATGTAGCCTTGTCTGTTCAAGCCAGACAAGGTAGCAGCTTTTCTTTTTGGAGCAATATCAAAAAAGACCTAAAACTTAGAGATGAGGCGCTAGACATTTTGCAGCTCATTGGGTTGTCCGGTAAATCCAATGTGCTGGCTGCAGATCTCTCCCACGCCGAGCAGCGTATTTTGGAACTGGGCGTGGCCTATGCAACACACCCTCAATTGCTTTTGCTAGACGAACCCATGGCGGGTACAGGCCCACAAGAGTCCGAGTTGATCATCTCCTTGATTGAAAAATTAAGACTGAACGCCTCAATATTTTTAATTGAGCATGACATGGACACGGTATTTAGACTGGCTGATCGAATTTCGGTGCTGGTCAATGGCGCTTTGATTGCGACGGGCAGCCCTGAAGAAATACGCTCAGACCCACAGGTCAAAATCGCATACCTTGGGGATGAACACGCATGACCCAATCTCTTCTTCATGCAAAAGGCATCCAATCTTTTTACGGTCAAAGCCAAGTTATTTTTGGCATTGATTTGCAAATTAACTCTGGCGAGACCATAGGCTTACTCGGTCGAAACGGTATGGGCAAGACCACCCTCATCAAAAGTTTGCTGGGCCTTAAAAACATCAAATCAGGGGAGATCAGATTCAACGGACAAGCCATCAACGGACTCAGCCCAGATAAGATTGCGAGACTTGGCTTGGCTGTGGTCCCAGAGGGCAGACAAGTCTTTCCAAACTTAACCGTTCTCGAGCATCTAACGGCCTTCACCGCAAACAGAAACAATGCTCACAAGCAATGGGATGTGCACAGTGTTTTCGAATTGTTTCCCCGACTCAAGGAAAGGCAAAGCAATTTGGGCTCTCAACTCTCTGGGGGTGAGCAACAAATGCTGGCCATTGGCAGAGCGCTGGTGACCAACCCCAAGCTACTGATTTTGGATGAAGCCACAGAAGGCCTGGCCCCATTGATCAGAGAAGAAATTTGGTCTTGCTTGAAACTCTTAAGGCAACGGGGTCAAAGTCTGATTGTTGTGGATAAATATGTCAACCGCCTGATTGGAATTGCCGATCGCCACGTGATCTTAGAAAGAGGTCAAGTGGCTTGGATGGGCTCTTCTTCAGAACTATCGGCTGACACCAGTTTATGGAGCCGATACTTGGGTGTTTAACTGCACCCCCAACAACTGACAAGAGTTCATGAGTTGATCTGAATTGGCTGCATTTTGAGTCATCGATTTAAGCACATGAATTTACAGTTCAAATTCAAGTTCTTGATGATACCCAACGTAAATAGTACATTACAAAGCGTAAATTCTGAAAAGAATTGAATTTTTACCATGAAAATTTAATATGATTCTTTTCTCAACAGAATTGATTCTCACTCTCAACTTATCTTCATGCCCATTCAACAGGAGACAGCATGCAAACACTTGGATTAGACCAACTGGTACAACCCGATAGGGTCCACAAAAGCGTCTACACCGATCAGCATCTCTTTGACCTAGAGATGGAACACATCTTTGAATCGGCATGGGTGTATTGTGGCCACGAATCACAGGTCAAAAACACGGGGGACTACTTCACATTTGACATTGGCCGTCAGCCCATGATCATGGTGAGAGATAAAACGGGGGGCATCAATGTGCTCTACAACCGCTGCCCACACCGAGGTGTTGAGTTGTGCGGGAACCAAAGTGGCAATACAGGCAATGCCTTTGTTTGCTCCTACCACGCATGGACCTTCCATTTGGATGGAAAAGTCAGAGCCATCCCTTTGATGAAGGGCTATGATGGCACAAAATTATCAGCCGATGATCCGATGGCGAGCATGGTGGCAGCAGAGCGGGTGGATTCCTACCGAGGCTTTGTCTTTGCAAGCCTGAAGTCAACAGGCCCCACCCTTTTAGATTTCCTTGGGGAAGCCAAGGTGGCCTTTGATGACATGTGTGATCGCTCACCTCTTGGTGAAGTCGAGGCGGTGCCTGTTTGTCACCGAGTTGTTCAGCACTCCAACTGGAAGTTCTTCATGGAGAACCAACTCGATGCATTGCACCCTTCCGTGACCCATCAGTCAACGGGCGTTTCGGCCAGAAGAGTTGAACAGCGTTTGAAGTCAGAAAAGGGCTCTGCTCCTTTGTTTTTTCACTACCTCTCAACCTTTGCTTCAAGCTTTGATCAATGGGACTCGGTGCAAACTGTCAATTTCTCCAATGGTCATGGTATTTTAAAAGCCTACATGGGCCTAAGGCCCACAGACCCAGACACAGTCGAATACGAAAATTTGCTCAAACAGGCTTACGGCCCTGAAAAGGCAGAGGAATATCTCTCTAGAAGTATTCACCATGTATTGATCTACCCTTACCTATCAGTCCAGTCACCATTACAACAATTGCGTTGCCTGCGTCCTGTTGCTCCGAACAAGACAGTCTCTGAGATTTGGCACTTTAGGCTTAAGGGCGTGCCCGAACCCATTTACCAACGCGCTCTTTGGTATTACAACTTGGTCAACTCCCCTTCGACCATGATCAACGCTGACGATTTAGAAAACTGGACCAAGGGGCAACTCGGTCTAGAGTCAAAGGGCGGCCAATGGGTCAGTTTTCACAGAAACTACGGCCAAGATACTGAAAAAAACGGTGTCCTTTACTCTAACAATGGTACTTCTGAGGTTGTCATGCGCAGCCAGTTCAAAGCATGGGCCAATTATTTAACGCCCGCATTCAAAGCGGCTTGAAGCACAATTTTGAGGTACTGAAAATGAACAAAACCGTTGTTAAAGAAGCCCTGGACACTGGCGTTGTGATCGAGGCAGTTCAATCCATGACTGGTGCAGAATCCATCGCTCCGGACCACATGGGTCGAGGACGTCTACCTGCAAGTGGTTATATACCCACAGCTCAAAAAGTCGACTGGGCACTTCAACAAGACGTTGAGCATCTCATCTTTAAACAAGCGGCTCTCTTAGATGCGAAGTCATGGCAAGGATTTATAGATCTCTTCAGCGATGATGGTGTCTATTGGATGCCCTCCAATGCATCTCAAACCGACTGGAGTCGTGAGGCCTCTATTTTTGCCGAAGACAAATTATTGATGGAAGTCAGAATGGGAAGAGTCCAGCATCCCAATGCTTGGTCGCAAGCGGCTTTATGGGAAACCAATCACATTGTTGGTAATGTTTGCATTGAATCCATTACCGATGAGAAGATGGAAGTTTTTTCAAAATTTCAAATGATGGAATTAAGAAGAGACAACGTTCGTCATTTTGCGGGAACGTATCGTCACAGCTTGATCAAGAGCTCAAGTGGTTGGCAGATAAAACTTCAGCGCGTTGATTTAACCAACGCACAAGGCGCATTTGACTATGTCATCCAAGCCTGGGTTTAAATCCACGGACACGTCAATCCTAAAGGCCCTGATTTGAGTCAAGGTTATGGACCTAATGAATAAAGACCTTACAACAATGCAAGACCTTTTATTCTTGGATGAGAATAAACTCAAATCATAATGACAAGCCTCAATTACACAGTTTATTACACAGTTCCATTTCTCAGATTTTAAGTATTGATTGATTTAGGTATTTGGCGTACCAGAATTCCTGATTTGGCAGATCTTCTCGCTCTTCTTCAACGAATATGTTGCGTCACCCAAGTTGATAAAAACTGAGCGATTTCGAGATTATTCTTTTCAAGCATCATCATGTGACCGTTACCCTTGATGCCGATTTCTGGCAACCGTACATAAGTATTGGCCACACCCGCATCGCTCAAGAACTTTGCCGTGCAGTGGTCGTACGGCACGTGATAAGAGGCATGGGAGCTCACAATTAAAATGGGCTTGCCCCTTAATTGCGTCAATGCTCTGGCAGGACTTGGTTGGACCCAGCATTTGACCAAATTTTCCCCATCAGGCTTGGTTTGACGAACCAACTTCAAATCCTGAGGAAGATCGGCAGGGGGATTGAATTTCAAGGGCAAGCGCGTAATGCCCCAAACACGCCCAATGGGACCATCCTTGTAAAAGTCGTCCCCCTCTTTATCCAATGCCATTTCATACAAAGGTGGACCATTTGGCTCGATGGACACGATGCCTTTGACCAAATCGGGTTTTGCATCCGCAATGAGCCAACCAAACGAACCCGATTGGGAATGGGTCAGCAGCACAGCAGGGCCGATTTTTTCAAGCAAGGCCAGACCCGAGGCCAAATTCAATCGCTCAATGACATTCACATCTTCGATGTCTTCAACTTGTGAGGAGAAAAATTGATCAAAGATGGGGTCGCCTGCAACACCCGTTCCTGGCCACTGCGTATGAAAGGCTGCTTGTGGATACTGGGCTTTGAGTTTGGGCGCAGTGAAGCGGTCTGACATGGCTTGTGCGTTGGGTTTTCTTGTCTTGCCATACACCTCACTAAAAAATCCTGAACGACCTCTTGCCGGTTGATCCACCACATATACTGAAAAACCTTCTCGAACAAAGTAAGTGGCCCAGCCTTCGCGTCCATCTGGAGTTGCCAAAAAGTTGGTGCCCGTTTGACCGCCCCCATGCCACATCACAAGAGGATATGGGTATTTTTGAACCGCGGGCTTTTGAAATTGAACAAACATTTGGTTGCTGCGAATTTGTTGACCCTGGGCATTTTTTGAATATTCACCTCCAACAAAAAAATAGCCTTG
>CAIPFK010000146.1 GCA_903864315.1 uncultured Burkholderiales bacterium
CCCAGAGTGTGGCGTGGGCAAGTCTGATTTCGAATTGGTCGAACTCTGAGCACTTGACCCAGGCCCAGGCCCAGGTCCAGGTCCAGGTCCAGGTCAAGACCAAGGCCAAGGCCACCGCCTGGCGCTTGAGGAGCGTGGCCTCCTGCCCCCACATGCCCGCACATGCCTGACACGCCCGCACACCCCGAGGCGGACACGGCATGCTTGAGCACTGCGTCGCGCAGCCTTTGATGCCCTTGCTGATGGCATTGACTCCGAGCGACTTGGCACTCGAGCCAACCCTGAGCCCACCCAAGTCTTGAGTTTCAGGGCTTTTTTTGCGCTCCCTTGGAGCGAGGACCTACAATCGAGGCAACTTAATGCGTGCCCACGCACCTTGGAGCCTCAGCCATGACCGATCAGAACCAGCCCCTCACCTCAAGTCCACAACAACAGCGCCGTGAAGAAGCGCGTTTGGAGTTGCGTCGCGCAGCTCTCGAATACCATGAGTTCCCCACCCCTGGCAAGATCAGCATCAAGGCCACCAAACAACTGATCAACCAGCATGACTTGGCCCTGGCCTACTCGCCCGGTGTGGCAGCACCTTGCGAGGAAATTGTCAAAGACCCCAACGCCGCATTCAAGTACACGAGTCGTGGCAACTTGGTGGCCGTGATCACCAATGGCACGGCCGTGCTGGGCTTGGGCGACATTGGCCCCTTGGCCGCCAAACCGGTGATGGAAGGCAAGGGCGTGCTGTTTCACAAGTTTGCCGGTATCGATGTGTTTGACATCGAGATCAACGAAAAAAATCTCGACAAGCTCGTTGACATCATCGCCTCATTGGAGCCCACCTTTGGCGGCATCAATTTGGAAGACATCAAAGCACCAGATTGTTTTTACGTTGAGCGCAAGTTGCGCGAACGCATGAAAATCCCAGTCTTTCATGATGACCAACACGGCACGGCCATTGTGGTGGGTGCGGCGATCTTGAATGGCCTCAAAATCGTCAACAAAAAACTCGAGGACGTCAAAATCGTCACCTCCGGTGCTGGCGCAGCAGCGCTTGCGTGTTTGGGCTTGCTGCTCAAACTCGGGGTCCCCAAACACAACATCTTCGTCACCGACTTGGCCGGCGTCGTCTACCAAGGCCGCACCGAGCTCATGGACGAGGACAAAATCCAGTTCGCTCAAAACACACCTCACCGCACGTTGGCCGACGTCATGGTCGGTGCCGATGTCTTTCTCGGTCTCTCCGCCGGTGGGGTGCTCAAAGCCGAGGTCGTCAAAACCATGGCCGCGCATCCAATTATTTTGGCGCTGGCCAACCCCAGTCCCGAGATCTTGCCCGAAGACGTGAAGGCGGTGCGCGATGACGCGATCATTGCCACTGGACGCACCGACTATCCCAATCAAGTCAACAACGTGCTGTGCTTTCCCTATATTTTTAGGGGTGCCTTGGATGCGGGTGCATCCACCATCACGTCTGAGATGGAGATTGCGGCTGTTTACGCCATTGCCGAACTCGCCCAAGCCGAGCAAAGCGAAGTGGTGGCCGCGGCCTACGTGGGCGAGCAACTGAGTTTTGGGCCCGAGTACCTGATCCCCAAGCCTTTTGACCCCCGGCTCATGATCAAGATCGCACCCGCCGTGGCCTTGGCCGCCCAAACGAGCGGTGTGGCACTTCGACCCATTGCGGACATGGATGCCTACCGCGAAAAGCTCCTGAGCTTTGTCTACGCCTCTGGGCAAACCATGAAGCCCATTTATGCAGCCGCCAAAACCGCCCAACACAAGCGAGTCGCCTATGCAGAAGGGGAAGAAGAACGCATCTTGCGAGCCGTGCAAGTGGTGGTGGACGAGCAACTCGCTCAACCAACGCTCATTGGTCGCCCAAGCGTCATCGCGCGCCGCATCGAGCAGTTTGGCCTGCGCTTGAAGGAAGGCGTGGACTACCAAGTCGTCAACGTTGAGAACGACCACCGTTACCGCGACTTTTGGCAAACCTACTGGCGCTTGATGCAAAGAAAAGGGGTCACCCAACAATTGGCCAAAATTGACATGAGGCGGCGTCTCACCCTCATTGGCACCATGCTCTTGCACAAAGGCGAGGTCGATGGCTTGATTTGCGGCACTTGGGGCACGACCGACGTGCACTTGAACTACATTGACCAAGTCATTGGACACCGCAAAGGCGTCAGCACCTACGCTTGCATGAATGGCCTCGTGCTGCCCGAGCGACAAGTCTTCTTGGTCGACACCCACATCAATTACGACCCCAGTGCCGCTCAATTGGCGGAAATCACCATTTTGGCAGCCAAGGAGATGATGCGCTTTGGCATCCGGCCCAAAGCAGCTCTGCTCTCGCACTCAAATTTTGGCTCCAGCAATCACCCCAGCGCCATCAAAATGAGGGACACCTTGGCCCTTTTGCAAACCCAGGCCCCTTGGCTTGAGGTGGACGGCGAGATGCACGGGGACTTGGCCATTGATGAGGCGGCCCGCTCGGCCATCATGCCAAGCAGCACCTTGGCGGGCAACGCCAATTTGTTGGTGCTCCCCAACTTGGACGCCGCCAACATTGCCTACAACCTGCTGAAGACTGCCGCCGGTGGCAATATCGCCATTGGCCCCGTATTGTTGGGCGCGAACAAACCCATCCACATCCTGACACCCAGCACCACGGTGAGAAGAATTGTGAACATGACAGCTCTGACTGTGGCAGACGCAAGCGCACAACGATAAGCCTATTGGAGTTGGTGTGCGCTTGCTCACTTGGCAAAAATGACCTTAGGTTTTGCTGATTAAATGGGCAAGCTCTTGCATTTTTGAGTCATCTGAGTGACAATTCGAGCTGAGGTTTCGGGTTGCCTCAGCCAGTGTTGGCGCCTCAACCCCTTCACTTTTCATGGAAGCGTCACGGAGATGGAGATGCCACTTCGTACTGTCAAGACCAATATTGTTCAGTCCATTCGAGCTTTTAGGGTGTCGGATTTGCAATTGGCCGCCAAAGACTTGGGACACCATTTTTTGTATGCCCATTTGGCCCAGGCCCAAAGCAAACAAGACGTCTTGGATTTGATCATCCAACAATTCACATTCCCCTCGCAAGCGAGCAAGAATTTCGACTCCCTGTATGACAGCATGACCGACCCTTTGCACAAATCCGGCCCCCAACCCGGCTTTGTGGTGGTGCTCGAGCACATCCCAGCCCACACCAAATTCGACAAAGAAGCTCGCGAGCAGCTCCTTGACATCTTCCGCGAAGCCGCGGACTACTGGTCCGATCGGAAGGTTTGCTTTCGCGCCTTTTACTCCTTCTCCGTGGCGCGGGTGCCCTCGGTGTTGGACATCGAGAGACCGCTGGTGTCCACGCAAGAGCTCACCGGCATTGAGTTGCCCGAAGAGACCGAGAAAATGCCCACGGACAAATTGGTGGACATCTCCCCATTGGCGCTCAGAATGAGCAGCCCCTTCAACGCGGGCTACTGGCTAAGCGCTGCGTAAACGACTCGGGCGGGCCCCACCACAAGGCCAACCCCGTCAACCATGAGCCTGCTCGGGTGCACCAATGCCCCAAGCAGGTTTTTTTTTGATGTCTGCGCTCTCAAGCGCCTCCTCATGAACGCTCAGGCAAGGCTTGTGAGAGGGCCACATAGTCTTGCACACTCACCTCTTGGGCTCGGCGCTTGAAGTCGAAGTCACCCTCCCAACCCTGTGCGATGAGCCAAGGCTCCAAGGTGTGGCGCAATAGTTTTCTGCGCTGCGAGAAGGCCGCCTGCACCAAAGAAGAAAACCGAGCCAGCTCCAAGTCTGGCGGGTTTCTCAACGGCGTCATGCGCACCACCGCGCTTTTGACTTTGGGTGGCGGGTCAAAGGCTGCTTCTCCCACCTTCAAGACACACTCCATCTCATAGCGCCACTGCAGCATGACACTCAGGCGTGAGTACTCGCTGTCGCCAACAGGTGCCACCATGCGCTCGACCACCTCTTGCTGCAGCATGAAGTGCTGGTCTTCAATGCTCTTCACGTGATCGAGCAAGTGAAACAATATTGGCGTGGAGATGTTGTAGGGCAAATTGCCCACCACCCGCAAAGGGGGCTTTGCAGGCCCAGCAACCGTCTCGTGCCCGACACCCAAGGACAGGCTCCCGTGGTGCGCGTGTTTTGCGAGCGGCCAGTCGTCTTGCAAAGACGTGAAATCCACTTTGAGCACATCGCCTTCAATCACCTGCAAGCGGGAATTGCTTCGCAATTGCTGCGCCAAATCACGATCGAGCTCGATCACACACAGTTGCCCAAGCGCCTCAGACAAGGGGTGCGTGATGGCCGACAAGCCTGGGCCAATTTCCACCACACGTTGCCCCGGGCGCGGGGCAATGGCCGAGACAATGTCCGCAATGACCACGGGGTCGACCAAAAAATGCTGGCCAAACCGCTTTTTAGCATGGTGCTTCAAATCAGGGGTCTCAATCGAACAGGTTGCAAGGGTTGCAAGGATTGAAAGGGTCAAGCCATCAGTTTTGGCGCAATTGTGGCGTGTCTCGGTACTCGATGAAAGCACGCCCACGCACCTCTTGGGCCCACTCCGAATAGGTTTGGTCGTACTTGCCGTCGCGCAAAATATTTTTGGCCATCTCGCGTTGCTCTTTGAGCGACATGGTGTTCTTGCGCCGCTCAAGAACCTGGATCAAATGAACCCCGAAACGAGACACCACGGGGTCTGAAATCTCGCCCTGGGCCAAATGGTTCATGGCGTCTTCAAACTCGGGCACAAAGACGCCCGCAGCGGCCCAGCCCAAATCTCCCCCGTTGGGGGCCGAGCCATCTTGTGAGACGTCCTTGGCCACGGCGGAGAACTCGAGTTCAGCGCGATCCATTTGTTGCTTCAAGCCATAAAGGCGAGCACGCAAGGCGTTCACCCCGACTTGCGCCGAAGGTCTGAGCAAAATATGCCTCACGTGCGTTTGGTTGGACGTGAAGACCGAATTGTCGTCTGCTGTTTTAGAGACGAACTTGATCAAATGCACGCCCGCGGGGGAGCGCACTGGGCCGACCACATCGCCCACCTGGGCGAGTTGCACGGCCTGCAAAAAAAGCTCTGGATAGCGTTGTGGCGACTTGTCACCCATCAAGCCGCCCAGGGTGCGCTCGGGGCCTTTTGAATCACTTTTGGCCAGCGCATAAAAGTCTTCCCCCTCCTTGATGCGAGACTGCAACGCCATCATCTGCGCCAACGCTGCTTGCACATCTTCGGGCTTGGCCTGTTCAGGCAAGGGCAGAAAAATTTGCGCCAATTCAAGCTTTGACGCTGTTTTGTTCAAGTCCTTGGTCTGCTCTTTCAAGTATTGATCAACCTCACCCTCGGTGACTTTGATGCGAGGGGTGACCTCTTTTTCACGCAAACGCTGCAAAATCAACTGGCTCTTCAAATCCTCGACAAAGCGATCGGGGTTGATTCCTGATGAAGCCAATTTGCGCCTGAATTCCTCCACGCTCAAATCATTTCTGGACGCGAGGGTCACCTCGGCTTGTTTGACCTCGGCATTGGGCACCCTGATGCCTTGCTCACGGGCCCATTCGAGTTGAGCGCGCTCAGAAATCACCCGCTCCAAGACTTGCTTGCCCAACTCTTGGCGAGCAGGGATCGGGCCTTTGTTGACGGTGAGTTGGGCGAGCACTTGTTGAACCTGCGCATTGATCTCTTGATTGGTGATGGGGTCGCTGTCGACCAAGGCCACAATGTAGTCCGAGGACTGCGTCTGGGATGACCCCAGGCCAGCAAGCCCAGACGCTTTGGCGTCCAATGCACTGGCCGACGACAAAGCGGGTTTGCTGGCAAAGCCATTGCCACTGCTGGCGTTGCCACTGGGCTTTAAACCTTGGGCCCCACAAGACTGGGCCCACAGGCCCAAGACACCCAAGACACCCATGAGGCCCAACTGCACCAAGGACCCACGCCGCCGAGTTGAACCCAAACGCATCAAAAAATCCACTTTATTCATAATTTCCAAAACGACTGGGGGAGTTAAAGGGGTCTCTGAGATTTTGATAACGAGGAATATTGTCTTTGAGCGTTTGCAAAGGATTGATGCCAACCCGAGTAAAGCCCACCAACTCCAATTGGAACATGATTCGCTGGTTCATTTGATTGGCCCCCACTTGCAGTCTCTCAAATACCACTCGACCCAACCAACACCCTGCATCGTACTCGAAACCCACAATGGAGTTGACCACCGTGTGCTGCTGAAGGTCAAAGTTTAACCGACCCACGGTATACCATTGGTTCTCTCCCATGCCTTGACCTGCCCCCAAATCCACGGCACGCCCTCCCCACAAATCGCTCATGGGCCACTGCCAAGCAGCGTCTATGAGCTCACTGTTGACATCGCGCTGAAAGCTATAGTAGGCGCTGAACAACCGGTAATTGGACGGATAGTACCGAGCCCCCAATTTGGTTTGCATGGATTCATGGGTATCGGGGTTGTATTGCAAAGTGGAGTCGGCGGAGAGATTTTTTTGCATATTCACACTCGCGCCCAAGAGCAAATCCGACACCCCTTTGTTAAGAACATTTCGATCACTGGGCAAGACGACTTGGGTGCTGCTCAGGCGAAAGCGCTGAGCGACACCAAAACGCGCCATTTCTTCTCCCGTTTGGGGCGCGATCAGCCTGGACGTTGTGCCCACTGTGAGCAAGCGATCATCCGAGATGCGGTCATAGCCGGAGAAGGCGTTCTCGGTGTAGACCGTTGAGAAATTGAAATCATTGCGCCCCGTGTCATAGACCGGCAAGAAGTTTTGTTGGCGAAACGGCGTGTTGACAAAAAAGACGCGGGGCTCCAGGGTCTGGATATAGTCCTTGCCCGACCAGTTGATGTTCCTCTCGAGCACCGTGGTTGCATCCAAACTGAACGTGGGCACGGTCACATTGGCCTGGGTCAAGCCGTTGGAGAGCAAGGGGGTGTCAAAATCATAGGCGCGGCTCACCACGCTGAGTTTGGGGGTGAGGGTGGCGTAGCCAAAATCAATGGGGTAGCTCGCCTTGGCAAGCACCATGGCACGCGCTCCATTGGGCTGACAGTCGATGGTCCCGGTTTGGCAGGCCAAGACCCGATTGGCTTGAAATTTGGTCACGTCAGTCTGGACACCCAGATTCCAACCCTCCCATTGCGGGGTGTAGCGTGTGATCCACTGTGGCAATCGGTCAAAGGGGGGGGTGATGGGCGCCGTGACGTCTTGCAAGGTTTGCCACTTCAGGCTTCTGAGCGACGAGCTCCAAGACCCGCTCACCCAATTCATCGAGACATCCGTGGGCAGCAAGCGCTGACTCAAAGGATTGGCCATTTGGGAGAAGTCTCTCCAATAGTTGTCGTCACTCACCCGTTTGATATTCAAGTTCAGCCCAACACGTTCCCCCAGCAAATCCATGGCCCCTTGGTGTGCTTCTGAAAATCCCCACCGCGGTGTGTTCCTGAGCAAATCGTGCTCCATGTAATCCAAATGCACCATGCCCTTGACCTCAGGATTGGCGGCTTCCAAGTAGCGCAATTCCCCCCCCACGGCGATCCCCCGCTTGCTCCAGGTGGTGGCCTGAAAGGTCGCGTCCCGGTTGGGCGCAATGTTCCAATAAAAGGGCTGGGTGTACTCCAAGCCACCGATGCTGTCGAGCCCAATGGTGGGGGGCAAGAGGCCAGATTTTCGATCCGAGCTCAAGGGGAAACTGAGCTCAGGCACGGGCAACAAGGGCATGCCTTTGAAACTCAAATACGCCCCAGTGGCCGCTCCTTCGTTGGTCTCATTGTTGATGTCGATGGTCTTGGCCTTCAACACCCAGTCGGGCAACCAACTCGGGCCCGGTTTGACTTGACACGTGGTGAAGGTGGCGTTTTGAACTTGGGCGTGTTGTTCGTCAAGAAAACGCATGCCCGAGGCACTCCCATACGCATCATTGCGACTCAACCGAAAGTGCGGTTGCGTGAAAAAGCCCTCAAACGCGTCCACCTTGAGCTCCAGCAAGGGCCCTTCATACACATTGCCCGCTTTGTTGATGCGCACCCCCCCCTGGGCTCTCAAGAAGTCTTGGGCCTGGTCGTAATCCACATCATCGGCCCTCAAGTGCATGTCACCTCGCCGAAAGTCCACGTCACCACCCAGGTGTGTGTTCAAATTGGTCTGTCCACTCATGCTGTTGGCTTGCACAAAAGACGGTTGTGTGCGTTTGGCAGCGTCAGAGATTTTTTCTTGCAAAAGAGAGCTCGCCTTGAACACCAAGGCCTGGGGCACAAGCGCGCTTGGAGACACCTGCGCTGGGCTTGGTGAGCGGTCTTGGCCAATCGGGGACATGGACGGGAGGGGTGTCAAGGACTGAGCCGTGGCCGAGCTCTCCGCCGTTTGTGCCCAAACGCGAATGCCACAGATCATCAAGCAACAACCCAAGAACAATTTCAATTCAATTCACCAACCCAAGCCTTGTCAATTGAGCGCTCGCGCGAAAGCCCCCCCCGGAGCAATTGGGGCGTTTGTTCAAGCATGGCCAAACCAAGACGGCTCAAACGGCTTTTTGCTCTTTTATCCACACTCATTTTTTTTTGGCACACAAAGCTTTGTAGAATTTGGATTATCCATGACCACCGACCCCTTGCCGACTCCCACCTCCCCCGCCCCCAACGCCAAGACACCGATTGGAGGCGAAACAGTTGCGCGCGCCGTGGGTGCACCACCGGTTTGGAGTGACAGCACTCGGCGCAATCACTTTGAGCAGTGGCTCACCCAGGTGGGGACACGCCACGCCTTGGTCCCCCAAAGCCTTCGATTGGCCTCAGCGGACGCCAGTTTTAGGCGGTATTTCCGTGTTGATGTGAGCACCCAGCACCCAAGCAGTCTCATTATCATGGATGCGCCCCCCACTCTGGAAGACGCCAAGCCTTTTGTGCGCATTGCTGAGCTTTTTGCACAGGCCCAGGTGCTGACACCCCAAGTGCTCGAGTGGCAAGAAGAGTTGGGCTTTTTGCTCCTGAGTGACTTGGGTGACCAAACCCTCATGCAATCCTTTGATTTGCCCACCCAAGCCGCCTACAGCGACTTGGACAACACGGTGAGTTTGCCCAATGAGCAAACCCGTCAACTCTTCAGCCTGGCCTTGGACGCATTGCTCGCTTGGCAATTGAGCTCTCGCGCAGGCGTCTTGCCCGACTACGATGAGGCGCTTTTGCGCCGCGAACTCTCCCTCTTTGACCAGTGGTATGTGGTCGCCCACAAAGGGTTGGCCAACTCTCCCGAGGTGCAGTCCTGGAGCGACATACTCGAGCCCCACTACGCGTTGATCGTCAAGCACAACCTGAGCACCCCCAAGGTCTTTGTCCACCGCGACTTCATGACGCGCAACTTGATGATGCCCCAAGACCCCAAACAAGCTCAGGTTGGCGTTTTGGACTTTCAAGACAGCGTCTACGGGCCCATCACTTATGACATTGCCAGCTTGATGAGAGACGCTTTTATCTCATGGCCCGAAGAGTTTGTCTTGGACATCAGCATCCGCTACTGGGAAAAAGCACGCCGAAGCGGCCTCTTGGATGCCGAAGGGTTGTGGGGAGACTTTGGTGCTTTTTACCGAGAAATCGAATGGATGGCACTGCAGCGACACTTGAAAGTGGCGGGGATTTTTGCCCGCCTGGGACTGCGTGACCACAAGCCCAAATATTTGGCCGACACCCCCCGCTTCATGGCCTACATCCGACAAACTTGCACGCGTTACCGTGAGCTCGGTCCTTTGCTTAAAATCATCGAGCGCATCGAGCAAATCGAGACGGTGAGTGCTTGGGCGTATGGCCGCGTCTGATCGCCTCCAACTTGCTCTCGCACTCTCCCCACCACAGCCCCAGACATGCCCCGCATCTATTGCTCCACTCGCCTTGGTCAACACACCGCACTGGACTTGCCCAGTGATGCGGCCAAGCACTGTCAGGTACTTCGGCTTCAACCCCTTGACGCCTTGACCTTGTTCGATGGCTTCGGCGGGGAATACCAGGCCCACATTGTGGAGATGGGTCGTCAAACCGTGCACGTGAGGGTGCAAGACTTTGACCCCATTGAGCGCGACAACAAGCACCAGGTTCACTTGATCATTGGCATGCCTGCCAACGACCGCATGGACTGGTTGGTCGAGAAAGCCACCGAACTGGGTGTGCACCGCATCACCCCCGTCATGACGAGCCGCTCCGTGCTGCGTTTGAGTGGCGAGCGCGCGCAAAAGAAACAATTGCACTGGCGAGGCATCGCCTTGGCTGCTTGCGCTCAAAGCGCTCGCAACAGCATCCCGTTGATCGACGCACCCGTCGCTTTGGACACGTGGTGCTCGAGCGGGGTCCAGGCGGAGGTCCCCACTCAACCGATTCAAGAAGGCAGCGAGTTGCCTGTGGTCAAAAAGATGCTCTCCACGCGTTTACTGCAAGGCGCCACGGAGCGTGACATCATGCACACCGGCCTCGCCTCGGCCTTGGTGAGCCCGCACCGCATCCAAGTGGTGAGCGGGCCCGAGGGTGGCTTGAGCCAAGACGAAGAGTTGGCGCTGCGAGACCTGGGGTTTGAGCCCTGCTCATTGGGGCCGCGCGTGCTCAGAGCAGAAACCGCCGCCTTGGTGGCCCTCACCCTTTTGGGCAACGCCTAGGGCTTACCGATGGCGTTGGGGGGTCGCGCTCACGCACCCGACGGTCTATTTTGTGAATCTCGATACGGTGCCATCCATGCCAAACCGCGATGCGTGCCGCCTGGGGTCAGCCCTTCGCGGGGTCTGTACTCGCAACCCACATACCCATCCCAAACACCATTCGCGTGCAGTTGGTCTAAGAGCGCAAAGATCTCTGCATAGTTGATCTCGCCCGCATCGGGCTCATGCCGATGGGGAACACCGGCTATTTGCAAATGGGCCACGCGCTGTGTGGGCACATGACGTTCGAGCAGTCGGATGAGGTCGCCTTGCGCAACTTGTGCATGGTACAAATCCATTTGAACTTTGAGGTTGGGCCGCCCCAAGGCTTGAACCACCGCGTGCGCTTGCTCTTGTAAGTTGAGAAAATAATGCGGCATGTCCCGCGCATTGATGGGTTCAATCAAGATGTCGACCCCTTCTTCGCTCGCCCAGTCGGCAGCGAGCGAGAGGTTTTTGAGATACGTCTGCATGAGCACACTGTCCACGCTCGCGTAATGGTGATGGGTCCGTTCAGTAGCGCTTTCTTCATCCGCAGGCTCAAACTTTGGCGTGGCATCCAGGTGCCAAAACTTGCGCGGCACACAGCCAGCCATCACATGAATTTGTCGACAGCCCACCACGTGGGCAAATTCAAGCGCCATGCGCACTCCCGCTTCAAACTCCCGCTCATGGCCTGGCAAACACGCACTCCCGCGCTCCCCTTTGTCCCAAGCCAGTTGAGCGTCTTGGGGTTTCAGCCCTCCTGGTGGGGCGTTAAAGAGGGCTTGCACGAGCCCACAGGTTTTGAGTTGCTGCGCCCATGCTTGGGCCTCATGGGCATAGGGAAACAAACACTCGACCGCGCCAAAACCGTCTTGCTGGGCGGCCCGCATGCGCTCGAGCATCCCCATTTCTGGATACATCATGGTGAGGTTGGCAGCAAACTGGGGCATGGGCAGGAGTCCTTCTTGTGTCGTCTTGGGTCTTGTTGGATCTTGTTGGGTCGTGTCGGCTCGGTTCAGTCGCTCAGTCCATGGCCTTTTGAGTGGTCCATTGACTAACCCAATGAGCAACTCATGGAGCCCCGTGCAGTCAACGAGTTGCGAGCGATTGCATCGACTGCAACGGCTCATCGGAATGGATCACCTCTTGCGCCCAGGCTTTGAGCTTGGAGATATCGGTGCGCAAAATTTCTTGTTTCACAGTCAAAATTTGCGTGGGGTGCATGGAAAAACTCCTCAACCCCAAGCCCAGCAACAAGCGAGTCATGTGGGCATCCCCGGCCATCTCCCCACACACACTCACCCCTTTGCCCGCGGCATGGCAAGCTTGAATGGTGCTCTCAATGAGCCCCAAAACCGCTGGGTGCAAGGGGTCGTACAAATGCGCGACCGACTCATCGGCACGGTCAATCGCCAAGGTGTACTGGATCAGGTCATTGGTGCCGATGGAGAGAAAGTCAAAATACTTGAGAAACAAGGGCAAGGTGAGCGCTGCAGCAGGCACCTCGATCATCGCCCCCAGCTTCAAGGGTCCGTAGGGCGTGCCCCTTGCATCAAGCTCAGCTCGCGCCTGCGCCAACAGGGCCAAGGTTTGCTTGATCTCGCGCGCGTGCGCCAGCATGGGGATGAGCAAATTCACCTGCCCGTGAGACGAGGCACGCAATATCGCCCTCAATTGCGTGAGAAACATGGCGGGCTCCGACAAGCTCCAGCGAATGGCCCTGAGTCCCAAGGCCGGGTTCAAGTATTGGTCCTCTTTTTGTGAGCGATCCAGCGGCTTGTCGGCGCCGATGTCGATGGTGCGAATCGTCACTGGCAAGCCCTTCATGCCGTGGACAGCCTTCAAGTACGCCTCAAACTGCTGCTCCTCATTGGGCAACTCGCCTTCGCGCCCCATGAACAAAAACTCACTTCTGAATAAGCCCACACCCACTGCGCCCACCGCAACGGCTTGCGCCGTGTCTTCGGGCAGCTCGATATTGGCCAAGAGCTCAACGCGCTGCCCATCCAAACTGAGCGCCGGTGTGTGCCTCAATCGCGAGAGACGCTCTCGCTCCAATTGGGCATGGCGTTGTTTGAACCCGTACTCGGCCAAAATAATGGCCGACGGGTCCACGATCAACACCCCTTGGTCCCCATCGATGATGACCCAATCGTCTTGTTGGACCCAGTGGCTGGCCCCCCTGGCACCCACCACCGCGGGTATGTCCAAGCTCCTCGCCACAATGGCCGTGTGGGACGTTCGCCCCCCCACATCGGTGACAAAGCCGGCGAACACACTTTGCTTGAATTGAATCATGTCTGCTGGCGACAAATCGTGTGCCACCAAAACCAAGGGCACATCGACCTCGTCGTCGAGCAAGAGCTCTTGTTGGCGAAGACTCCCAGGACGCACCTGGGGCTGAACTGGCAAGGTGTGGGGCAAGCCCTTCATGTAGCGAAGCAGCCTCTCAACGACCTGCTCCAAATCGGCTTTGCGCTCCCGCAAATAAGGATCGGTCATCTCATCGAATTGACGCGCAACGACCTCGAGCTGAGAGGTGAGTGCCCACTCCGCGTTGTAGAGTCGCTCACTGATCCAGTGCTTGATGCCCTCGGAGAGCATCTCATCTTCCAAGAGCATCAAATGGACATCCAGCATGGCGGTGAGCTCGACTGGGGAGTCCTTGGGCATGCTGACTTGTAGGGCCACAATCTCTTTGACCACCTCATCGCGGGCACTGGCGACTCGGGCGATTTCACTTTTGATTTGATCAGGCGCGATCAGATAATGCGCCACATCCACGCGGCTCGATGCCACCAGGACCGCACGCCCGATGGCAATGCCCCGGGCAACCGCAAATCCATGGATGGAAAACGTCATCTCACTCGCCTTCGTCGAATTTGTTGGCAATCAAGGCCAACAGCGCGTCCATGGCCTCTTGGGCTTGCTCGCCGTCGGTTTCGAGCTCCAGTGTGGTGCCTTGGGCGGCAGCAAGCATCATGACGCCCATGATGCTCTTGGCATTGACGCGACGCTCACCACGGGTGAGCCACACATCACAAGGAAAAGTACTGGCCAACTTGGTGAGTTTGGCCGAAGCCCTGGCATGCAGCCCGAGTTTATTGCTGATGGTCGTTTGGGTCTGGATCATGTTGCTTTTTGGATTGGTTTTGAGGAGCAGTATTGGCCACTTGCATGACGCCTTGGGAGCCACCGGCAATGGCCCGGTTGACCAGCATCTCCAAACTTTCGTTGCAATAACTGACCGTGCGCAGCAGCATGGGCAAATTCACCCCTGCAACGAGTTTGGCGTGGGTTCCTTGCACCAAACGCTGCGCGACATTGGAGGGCGTGGCACCAAAGATGTCAGTGAGCACCAACAAACCCTGTCCTTGGGCCAGAGAGATCATGATTTGTGCGCTCGACAAAGACTCTTCTGGAGCGGTGTTGGGGTGCACATCCAAAGCCAACAGCGAGTTCCCGCAGTCAGGAAAGACGTGCAAGGCGCAAGCTTTGAGCGCATGGGCCAAGGGCGCGTGCGCAATGATCAAGATTTTATTGCTCATGAAGGAGAGTGTTCAACGCCACCATTATGCCCATTTTGCTTATCATGACGCGTGTGCCAGACGAAAAAGGCATAGGCCAAGAGCGTCATGCAAGAAAATACCGCCATGGCCGCTGGATAGGCCTCTTGCACGCCCCAACCCCTGGCACTCAAAGCATCCAGCACCGCACCGAACATCCATTGAATACAAAACACCCCTAAAAAAATCACCAAGTTGAATGCAGACAACACCCGGCCAGCCCACTTGGACTCAAACGCCAAACCCACGGCCGCTTGAGACAACGAGACACACGAGCTCGTGACGGCAAAGAGCACCCACGTCCAAGCGTTGGTATGGACGGAAAAGACGATCAAATACAACTGCACCAATAAGCTCAACGGATAGACCCAGGTGATCACTTGAGAAGCACGCACACCCCGCGCGTTGAGGATGGGAAAGATCCAACCCCAGGCAAAATACGAGAACATCAAGCCCAAATTCATCGCAAACAAGCCCCCTGCGGCTTCATCGGGCGCCAAACCACTCACCTTGACCAGCCAGGGACCGGCCCACAGCGTTTGCATGGCAATGAGCCCGCCATACCCCAAGCATCCCATGGCCGCAAAACGCACAAACGCAGGACGCAGGCACAAGGCGAGATAACTCCCCAAACCCGACGCCTCGTGCGCGCCAGCCTCCCCTTGCTTGGAGGCCTTGAGGCTTGCGCACGGCTCCTTGGGTGCTGCGTCTTGGAACTCCTCTTGAGCCACTTGCTTGGCCGTGTCCCAGCGCGGAATCAACCACCACACGAGCAGCATGGCCACGGCCAAAGCAAGTGCCAAGGCGACAAACACCGCCCTCCAACCCCACAGCGGGAGCATCCACTGGACAGGCAGTGTCGAGGCCAGCACACCGCTCGAGCCCGCCGTGAGCATCCAAGAACTCGTTCGCATCTGAATCGCCCCCGCAAACCACCGCCGATACCCCGTCAAGGGGGCCATCAAACAAGCACTCAATCCAATGCCCGTGAGCAGCCTTGACAGCCACAAGGTTTCAAAAGAATGCGCTTGCGAAAAACACACGCATCCCAAGACCGCCAAGCTTAAAAACCACAGCTCAATGCGTTTGGGCCCCAATCGGTCCAGGTAGTAGCCCATGGGAATTTGCGTCAACGCAAAACCCAAAAAATAACCTCCAGCCAAGAGCCCCAAGTCCCCCGCATTGAGCGAAAACTCAGACACCAAATGAGGAGACAAGGTGGCCGTGATGGCCCTCACCAACGTTGAGAGAAAGTAGGCGTAGGCAAACACACCAAAGATCAATGCGCTGCTGTAGGTGCTTGATGATCTTGTGTTGCGCTTTGATTCGGGGGCAGATGAGCTTTTGGACGTGGGGGTCATGGAGAGATGAAGGGTGAATCCAATTGGGGAGCAAAGCTCAGCATCCAGCGTTGAACACGGCTCAACTGGCCTCTTTGATGAGCCCCCAAGTTTAAACGCCAAATATTGACGCTCTTTGGAGCTCAGTGCAAAGACTCAAAGAAGGTTTGCGCCTCTTCGGTCTTGAACGCTTTGGAGACCGATGCGTAGACACCCGCTTGGTACCACACGTTGGCGCTTTCGCGCCACAACCACTGCACGTGCATGCCCGCGGTGTTGTGTGCGTCGATGAGTTCGCCGTTGAACGCCGTTCGTGGCGTCAAGGATTGTGACTCTTCCAAGAACCCCGCGGGCGCCCTGTCACTGGTGCCAGCCTGTAAAAAGGAGGTCAGGCTCGCCATTTGCCAGGCCCTCCTCACCGCTTGAATTTGGGTTTGTTGACTTTGGGCTTGTTGCCGTTGAGCTTGCCCTTGATCGTGCCCTGGGGGCAGGCTTGGCGCTTGTTCAGTTGGCTCGGACAGCCCAATGGGGCTCAATTTGGCGAAGGTGAACTGCAAGCCCTGCACCTTGCACGCTTTCAAGCTCAATTGCATCTCCACTGACTGTGCCTCAAGCGGGAGCGTGACAAGCGAGGGTTGACGGCTTGAAGGCGCCGCTTGGCCTTGGGTTGTCGGTTTGGGCTCATGGGGTCGCTTGTCCAACACAAGAGTCACCCGGCGAGTGGCCTCTTCAGGCTTACACGGCATCAAGGCCATGAACTCATCGCCATCAAACCGGACCTCGCGCCAATTCATGGTGGGTGAGCATGACGCTGCCAGGGCGCAGGCCACCAGGACGCTCCAGAGGCTAAAAACACGCCACAAAGGGGTTTTGATCGTCTTGGGCATCTTCAATCACATCGTTTCAGAAAAAAAGGCAGGCCCATACAACGCCAGGACCCCTTTGGACTGGACCCTTCTGATTTTTACAGCGTTGAGACTGCAAAGATGTGCTGATGCGACAAAGGCCTTGAACACCCCCCAAGAGGGCGCATTGGGCTATTATTTGTCTTTGAAGCCATCGTGGCAGCCTTTGCACGCTGCGCCCACGCCTTTGAACGCCACGTTCAAGTCATCCAATTTACCCGTCTTCACTGCGGCATTCAACTTCAAGGACTCAGCGAGAAGCTTGTCTTGTGCGGCCTTGAATTTGGCCTGATCACTCCAAATCTCTGCTTTGGCTTTGGTGTCTCCCTTGTCGGTGCCTTCGCCAAATGCGCTCCAAGGCAACTTAGAAACGGTGGCAAACACCTCCTCATTGTCTTGTGCTACTTTGGCGTCAAATGGGATCTTGCCTTGGGCCATGGCCGCAATTCTTGCAAAATGCGTATTCATGATGGTCATGGCCGCTTTGCGGTATTTGATCGCATCTTCGGGTTTGGCAAATTGGGCATGAGCGCACATGGCGCTCAGCAAAGCAAAAACTCCGACTACTCTTGCGATTTGTTTGATGAACATGGGGTTGTCTTTCTACAAAATTGTGATAATTGATGGGAAAAAGGAATGTTGTGTATTGTGACGTGAATAATGAAGCCAACAAACGCTCTCCTGCGTTCAAAGCACTTCAGGCATCACAATAACCGCTCGTTTGGGCCCGTACTTTTTTGACATTTACAAAAACCAAACCATATCCTAGCCTAAAATTCAAACCGCTGTGCGCCATGTACTTTTTACCACGCCCTGTGTGTGTTTCAGACTTGGCCATGAACACCCTCAAACCCTTTTAGGTTCGAACAACGCCTTTGCGCGTTCCCGACCTCTTTCCAATAACGCAGTGAGAAACCAATGACCATCAAACGCATCCGAGTTTGGGATTTGCCAACGCGACTATTTCATCTGCTCTTGATCCTGGGGGTATTGGGTGCATTGTTCACGGTCTATGCCAGTGACGAGTTGATGGACTGGCACGGGCGCATTGGACTTTTTTTGTTGAGTCTTCTCTCCTGGCGCGTTATTTGGGGTTTTGTCGGTGGGCATTGGTCAAGATTCAAGCACTTTGTTGAGCATCCCAAAGCCGCCTGGCAAACCTTGCAAAATCACCGCACTGGCAAGCGCGATCCCAGCATTGGGCACAATCCCCTGGGAGCCTGGTCGGTGGTGATCATGCTGTGCGCCTTTTTGCTCCAGGCGCTCACGGGCATGTGCAGTGATGATGAGGCAGGATTTTCAGGACCCTTGACGCAAAATTTATCGTCCGACTGGGTTGAGCGTGCAACTTGGTACCACAGCGAGATAGGTCAGCCCTTGATTTGGGTCTTGCTCGGACTGCACGTGGTGGTGGTTTTTTATTACCGCTGGCGCCTCCAAGAAGATTTGATCACGCCCATGGTCACGGGTGACAAAGACTGGGAAACGACCGATTTCATCGCCGAGTCCAAAGACACTTGGGGACTGCGCATCGCAGCACTCGCCTTGTTTTGCGCATTGAGTGGCGCTATTTTTTATGCGTTTGCGATATAACTGGGCAGTTCACCAATGCGCGGATAGCCGCGTGATTCATGCCGGTGTTGCGAGCTCGGGCACAAGAATGAACGCCTGCGATCGACTCGTGCACCTCGCAAAAGCAAAAAGACGTGCGAGCCAAAGGCCTGCACGTCCATTGCCAAGAACAGTCGCGTAATTTAAGCGGCTTTGGCTTGTGCCAACAAAGTGGCAGCGTCACTCACTTCAAATTTGCCAGGACCTTCATTGTTCAAGGTCACCACTTTGCCATCTTTGACCAACATGGAATAGCGGTTGCTCCTGAGGCCCAAGCCGCGCGCCGTCAAATCCAGGGTGAGACCCGTGGCTTTGGCAAACTCAGCACTGCCATCGGCCAAGAAACGCACACGGCCCTTGGCTTGCTGGTTCTCAGCCCAAGCGCCCATGACAAAGGCATCGTTGACGCTCAAACACCAAATTTCGTCCACACCAGCCGCTTTGAAGTCGTTGTAATGCTCCAAGAATCCTGGCACATGTTTGGCCGAACATGTCGGTGTAAACGCACCAGGAACGGCAAACAAGGCGATGGTCTTGCCTGCGGTGGCTTTGCCCACATCAACAGGATTGGGGCCCAATGCACATCCGTCTTTTTCTTCGTGAAAGAATTCTGTCAATGCAATGGCTGGCAGTGCGTCTCCGACTTTGATCATGGCTTTTTCCTTTACTAATGGTGATATAAAAATGTCTAGCGACAACAAACAAGTTGCATGATAACAAACGGCCCGCAAGCGGGCCGTTGTTGGTCAAGATTCAATGCCAAGGCATAGGGTCTTTTTTTAAGCAGTCACTGCCTTTTCAACCAAACGGGTCGCCACCCAGTTTTTGGTTTTGGAGATAGGACGGCTCTCCGTGATCTCAATCACGTCACCGACATGGTATTCACCGTGCTCATCGTGAGCATGGTATTTGCTGGATTTACCCACAATTTTGCCGTACAAAGCGTGCTTGACACGACGTTCGATCAAAACTGTGACGGTTTTGGTTCGTTTGTCGCTCACCACTTTGCCCACCAAGGTGCGTTTGAGGG
>CAIPFK010000147.1 GCA_903864315.1 uncultured Burkholderiales bacterium
GAAGATGCATTGACTGAGTGGCTACAAGCCCAAAATCCCAAGATCCTTGCAACCCCCCTTGATAAGCCGTTGAGCAATGAAGCATTTGGCCAACAACCAAACAACGCGGTCAGCTCGCCTCTCAATTCCATCAGCAAAGTGGAATTGGCCCGACAAGACGTTCCGGGCTCCGTGGCCAATTCGGTGGTTGGGGGCGAGGGCAAAACTGTTGCTTCCAATGCGCTCCCCTCGTCCGGGGCGAACTCTCAGGCGTCGTCCACATTGCTGGTGCCGCCCAGTGTCACTGCCACCAAACCGAATTTGAACTCTCGAGCTCTTTCAGCCGGCACATCGGCTGCCAATGACTCCGATCCGATGGATCGATTCATTGTCATTGCCTTGGACCCCGGCCATGGAGGAGAAGACCCAGGCGCCATTGGCCCCAACGGTACGCGAGAAAAAGACGTCGTGCTGGCCATTGCGCAGCAATTGCAAACGCTCATCAACGCGACGCGTGTCAAGACGCGCACCGGGGTTTTACCGATGCGGGCTTTTTTGACGCGAGACGATGATTATTTTGTGCCTTTGCAGCAGCGTGTTTTAAAAGCCCAGCGCGTCAAGGCCGAACTCTTCATCAGCTTGCATGCCGATGCGTTCATGACGCCCAAGGCGAGAGGTGCCAGTGTGTTTGCGTTGAGCCAAGGCGGCGCTTCAAGTGCTGCGGCCATGTGGATGGCCAATCAAGAAAACAAGGCCGATTTGGTGGGCGGGCTCAATCTCAAAAGCCGCGATGAGTTGGTGCAAAAAACGCTCTTGGACATGAGCACTGCAGCCCAAATCAACGACAGCCTTAAACTCGGCCATGAACTTTTGGGGCAAATCTCGCGTGTGGGGATGCTGCACAAAGGTCAAGTTGAACAAGCGGGCTTTGCGGTACTGAAGGCGCCCGATATTCCCAGCGTTTTGGTGGAAACTGCTTTTATCAGCAATCCGCAAGAAGAAAAGCAACTCTTGATGCCGGAGTTCCAAAAACAAATGGCCCAAGCCTTGGTTGCGGCTTTGGTGAGGTATTTTTCCCGAAACCCGCCGCTGGCCAGAGCACGAACATGATGGCGTGGCGAACTCACCTGCTTGCCGACCAGGCTTGGGGTCAGATCGGGTAGATGAAGGAGTTGAGCACCATTTCGCTGTCGTACACACACAGCCTTGAGACCAGTTTGAGTCCGGAATCTGTGCTTGTCCAATGGTCTAGATACTGCCCCACGTTGAAGACTTCACTGGTTTGTGTGGGCTTGGTTCTGAAGACAGCATAAGACGTGCTGCTCACCCAAAGAGTCGTGGCTTGCAATGGATCTTGCATAGGATCTTGGATAGGATCTTGGATAGGATCTTGCATTGGGGCTTGAACCGATGGCAAGACGCCAGGGGTCAAGGTGCTGCCCAACACGACGGTGCTGCTCACCACATGGCGGGTGTAATAGGGCGCGTGAAAAATGGTTTGGGTCACGCCATAAATCCGGTCTTTCATCATGCCTTGGCTCTCCAAGTCGATCAAAGCCAAAGGCAATCCACGTTCATGATTTTCTCTTGAACGAACGGTGTAGCGGCCCTCGGGGATGAAGAAGTCTGGCCACAAGTCAAAACGTCTTTCATCCAAAGCGCGTGCATAAAGCGCGTTGAGCCGGTTGATCTCCCACTCCAAGCTTTGTAATTTTGGCAAGGACTCAATGGCCGTCAACTCTCCAAGGCCCACAGTCGTCGAGTGCATGTTGGTTTGCGTGTTTTCATGCATGGCCCATGACCTCTCGCCAGTAGTTGTACATGCCGCGAATCAAGGTTTCAGTGACCATGTGATCGGTCATGGCCACGTCTTTGCCCCCCAACTCGCACAGGGTCTCGCCACCGCGCAAGCCATCACTATTGAATTGCTCAAAGCCGGCTTGGCTGAACTCAATCACCTCTCCGTCATCTGCGCTCACATAACCGGCGGGACCAAACAAATTGGCTTGGCGCAAACGCCGCCGGGTCATCTCTGGGGAATCGTCCTTGAAGCCAAAATGAGTCCATACGAAATCAAATTGTCCATGCCCATTGGGAATGATTTGGCGCGTTGAAAGTGAGTTGACTTGTTGCTGGATGATCAAGCTAGGAAATAGCGTGATCATGGTGACACTGGGTGTGATCAACTTGGTTGGGTCGCTCTGGTGGCCGGGGTCCGGGATGGTCCACCAAGGCTCTTGAACGATATCAAGGAGGCGATCGTCGTGGAGTTTCATGTTGGGCTTGAAACTCGTCACCCCTTTGGTGACAGCACCGTCTCCTCCATCATTCCTTTGCGAGATCATGACCGCGTGGCGGCCTTTCTCATCCATGACCATTCGACTGCGTTGGTCGGCTCGCCACAGTCCAAAGGTCACAAACCACGTGTGCAGCAAGCCTGGGTGGTAGGGGTCTTTGATGTTTTCCATCATGAGCTTCCAGTTGCCAGGGATGCGTTGTCGGTTGTAGCCCAACAAGGTCAGTTCTCGGGTCTTGAAGATGCGATCAATCCAGGGCATCACCCGAGGACCCACATATTGTTCCAGGGGAGCGCTTTGATGATCGAAGGTGGCAAACACCAGGCCATGCAAGACCTCCACTTTGAGGCGATTCAAGCCATGCGCTTTGATATCAAAATCGCTGGGCATGCCACCTTGAATGACGCCGTCTTTTTCAACCCCGTCCTTGAAGGGCAGTCCACCCAAATCACCATTGAGTTTGTAGGCCCATTGATGGTAGGGACACACAAAACTGCGTTGATTGCCATGGGTCTTTTGACAAAACCGCACGCCTCGGTGCGCACAGCGGTTCTCCACCACCCGAATCCCGTGGTCTATGCCTTTTTGTGAAGGGTGGACATGGTCTTTGACCATGATCACTTCTCGTTGCCCGATTTGCGTTTTTTTGAAGTCACCCAAGTTGGGGATTTCCGCAAGCAGTCCCACGTAGCTCCAATGCGCGCCATAAAAAATCCGACTCAACTCTTGTGCATGCAACTGAGGGTCGGTGTAGGCCCAAAACGGCACACGAGAAACATTGTCGAGAGAATTCAAGAATGGGTCTGAGGCAGAGTTCATGATTTATTTGGCGTAAAACAATGATAGAGCATAGTCCCGCATATTAAACGACTCCGCACGGCCTCATCAGGGGTCGAATGTCTATTGTTATTCTGGGCTCTAGGGACTCGGTGAGGATGCGCTCGATCCCTTTTGGGTCTTCCAAGTGCTCCAAATCACCAAGACGCTGGGCACCAAAATCAAAGCCCAAATGATGATTTGCAAATGCTCGTGAACCCAGGTGAGTTGGCCAAACCAGAGCCCCAGTGCCAGCACGCTGATCACCCACAACAACCCCCCCGTGGCGTTGTAGAGCGTGAAAGTGCGAGCGTTCATCTCACCCAAGCCCGCCACAAAAGGCGCAAAAGTCCGAATGAGAGGCATGAAGCGCGCTAGCACCAGGGTGGCAGGGCCATAGGAGTCAAAGAACTGATGCGTTTTGATGAGGGTTTGTGGGTTGATCAAGCGCTGCAGGGGCCCTGTCATGAGGTATTGGCTCAAATGACGACCGGTGTAAAAATTCAACTGATCTCCAGCGATGGCTGCCAAAACGCAAAGCAACATCGCCAAGGGCCACGAGAGCAGTCCCAAGCCGCACAAAGTCCCCACCATGAAGAGCAAAGAGTCTCCGGGTAAAAAAGGCGTGATGACCAGGCCAGTTTCTAGAAATATGATCAAAAAGATCAAGCCGTAGGTCCACTCTCCATAGTGCATGACCACCTCTTGCAAAGTGCGGTCAATGTGGAAAATGAGATCCATGTATTGCATTAAAAGGGTCATGGCAGGATTATCCCTTCATTTGGGGCCAAAGTCGGCTTTTGTGGGAGATCTGAAATCGTCATCTAAAATGCCTGGGTGAACACACAATCACCCCCACCCTCACCGTTGAAGCCTCGTCCCATTCAGGAACTGGCCAGCGAGTTGATCAGCCAAATCGCCGCTGGCGAGGTGATCGAGCGCCCGGCGTCCGTCGTCAAAGAATTGGTCGACAACGCCTTGGATGCAAATGCCACGCGCATCGATTTGCGACTGCAAGCAGGTGGCGTGAGACTCATCAGCGTTGAAGATGATGGCAATGGGATTCCTGCTGAGCAATTGGCCATGGCTTTAAAGCGCCACGCCACCAGCAAAATTCAAAACTTGCACGATCTCGAAGAGGTCGCTTCCATGGGTTTTCGAGGCGAAGCGCTGGCGGCCATCGCCTCCATCAGTGAGCTCACCATGGTGTCTCGCACCGAAGAGCAGGCCGTGGCCATGGCATTGCAAGCGCGCACAGGAGAGTTGAGCGCAGCAGCGCGCGCCAAGGGCACCAGTGTTGAGGTGAGAGAGCTTTTTTTCAGCACGCCCGCAAGGCGCAAATTTCTAAAGACCGATGCCACCGAACTGGCTCACTGCATTGAGTCGGTCAAACGCCACTCGTTGGTCAGACCCGATGTGGGTTTTACCATCTGGCATGAGGGCAAGTTGGTGCAGCAATGGAGGGCGCATGCGGCAAGTGAGAGCGCTAGCCGTTCGCCCCTAGAGCTCAGAATGGCCGATGTATTGGGACAAGATTTTCTGGACGAGTCCTTGGCCATCGATCATGAAGAGCGTGGGATCAGGATTTATGGCCGCATAGGGCTTCCCCATGCATCCCGTGCTCGCGGTGACCATCAATTTGCTTATGTGAACAAACGCTTTGTGCGAGACAAAGTCATGACACACGCCATTCGTGCGTCGTATCAAGATGTTTTGCATGGACAGCGTCAACCTGTTTACATTCTTTTTTTGGACATGGATCCCAAGCGTGTGGACGTGAACGTGCATCCCACCAAAATTGAGGTTCGATTCAGAGAATCCAGAGATATTCATCAAGTCATTGTTCACGCCTTGCAAACTGCACTCAGCAAGCCCCGTGGTTCAACTGCCATGGGCTCAACAGTGGAGTCGGTGGTTGGAGTCGATCCGCCAGCGCCACCTCCAAGTGAATATTTTGCTTCTTCCGCGCTCAATAGCGCCTCGAGCATGGGGCAATTGCGAACGCCGCCATTCCCCACGTCGTCCTGGCGCCAATCGGCCATGGACCTCAATGGTGACTCCATGGCCAGGCTTCAGGCGTTGTGGTCTGCGCCGACTCGAGATGCCAGTGACTTGGCGCCGTCCGTTGAAAGAGTTCTGCCTTCACTCGGTCTAGACGGTTCACGTTCAGCATCCGTCAATGTTGACGGTGCAGTGGTCCCAAGCTCATTGGACTCGCCGCTGCGCACGGGCGAGGCACTGAGTTCAAGCACTGCGCACATGGATTCTCCAGTCGGTACCCAAGACAATGAGCAAGCTTGGCCCATGGGGCGAGCTTTGGCGCAACTGCATGGTGTTTACTTGCTCGCGGAAAATGCACAAGGTTTGATGTTGGTCGATATCCATGCAGCACATGAGCGCATTGTTTACGAAAGACTCAAGGGCTTGTGGGATGCCAATACCCTGAGCAGTCAAACGCTTTTGATCCCAGTGAGTTTTGCGGCCACCGAGCAAGAGATGGTGGTGGCCCAAGAGCATGCTCAAACGCTTGTTTCTTTGGGCTTGGAGGTGACAGCGCTTTCCGCCAAAACCCTGGCCATTCGTGCTGTGCCTGCCGCTTTGGGGGATGCCGATTTGGTCCCCATGGTTCGTGGCGTGTTGAGCGATTTGGCTCAACATGAAGGGGATTACGTTGTCGAGCAAGCCCGCAACGAGTTGCTTGCAAGCATGGCCTGTCACTCCGCAGTGAGGGCCAATCGGCAGTTGACCGTTCCTGAGATGAATGATTTGCTCAGGCAAATGGAGGTCACGCAAAGGTCGGATCAATGCAATCATGGTCGCCCCACTTGGCATCAGTTGAGCATGAAGGCTTTGGATGCGTTGTTCCTGCGAGGTCGCTAGTGAGCACAACAGCAAACCCTTTGCCACTTCACACTTCAACAATTCACTGAGCCAACCGATGCTGTCTGTGCCCCGTTGGACCTGCTTGGCCTTGGTTGGACCCACGGCTGCGGGCAAGTCAAGCTTGGCCATGGCCTTGGCACAGCGTTGGCCCATTGAAATCATCAGCATGGACTCTGCCTTGGTCTATCAAGGCATGGACATTGGATCGGCCAAGCCATCGGCCGCTGAGCTGGCGCTTGTCCCACACCATCTGATCGACATCAGGACCGTGGACCAAACCTACAGTGCAGCTGAATTTGCCAAAGACGCCCAAATTTTGATCGAGCAAATCCGGCAGCGACATCGGGTGCCCGTTTTGGTGGGTGGCACCATGCTCTACTTCAAGGCCTTGAGTGACGGTTTGGATGATTTGCCCAAAAGTGATCCCGTTATTCGCGAAGCCTTGGCCAAGGAAGCCCACGTTTTGGGCTGGGCTGCCATGCATGAACAACTCGTGCGTGTGGATCCTCAAACGGCCGCGCGCTTGGCCCCGGGAGACTCGCAGCGTATTTCTCGTGCACTGGAAGTCTGGCGCATCACTGGACAGCCTTTGTCTTCCTTTCAGTCCAAGTACAAAGCACAAGATCCATCTGACCTGGCGAGCGGGAATGAAGACTTGGCGCAAGAACACCGTGCTGCAAGTTCTGAAATCATCGACTTCACTGTGGGGCAAGCTCATGGCCATGAACGCTTTTTGGTGCTCTCACTAGAGCCACTCAAGCGGGCATGGCTTCACGAGAGAATACATCTTCGGCTTCAAGCCATGCTCAACGCAGGATTTTTGCAGGAAGTGCAAGCCTTGGTTGGTTTGCCCAAAGTCAATGGTGAACTGCCCAGCATGAAGAGTGTGGGATACCGACAAGCCTATGAACTTTGGTTGGAGCTTCAAAAAAAATTTCCTGAAGCATCCCACCCCTTGACGATGCCAGGAATCAATCAAGACGTGGCGTATCAACACTTTGTTGAACTGGCCCAAACGGCAACGCGCCAATTGGCCAAGCGTCAATTGACGTGGCTGAGAAGTTTGCCTACGAGAAAAATAGTTCAGTGCGATGACACTGCGTGCGAGCACCAAGCACTTGACTTTCTTGAATCGATCAAAGGCGGGTACGCTTCAGGGATGCTTTGAGTTTGGTCGCTGGCGCATGGCGACTATTTGTTCAACTCAAAGCGTGATGCTTTTATAAATCATGTAAACCGCCAAAAAGATCAGCAGGGTCGCAAACACGCGTTTGAGTCGTTTGACCGGCCAGTTTTGTGCGGCACTCACGCCAAATTTTGCAGTCGTGGTGCTAGAGACAGCGACCAAAAGGAGAGCGGGCAACCAAATGTATCCCAAAGAATGGATTGGCAAGTTCTCAACCGACCAACCGCTCACTGTGTAGCCCAATGTGTTGGCCAATGCGATGGGAAAACCCAAGGCGGCACTGGTGGCGACTGCATTGAGCAAGGGGACGTTGCAAAACAGCATGAATGGCACGCTGATGAAGCCTCCGCCCGCACCCACCAAGCCCGAGAGCAAGCCAATGGCCAGGCCTGCTACCCAACGCATCCAAGAGGTGGGAAATTGTCTGCTGGGAGCAGGACGCTTGTCTAGAAACATTTGGTAGGAAGAAAACGCGATAAAGGCTGAAAAAAACAAGCCCAAATACACGCCTTTGAGGTGACTGAATAGTCCCATGCTGGCAATCCAACTGCCCAGCACAATTCCGGGGGACAATGATTTCACAATCTCCCATTTCACATTGCCTCGTTTGTGGTGGGCGCTGACACTTGAGAGGGATGTGAAGACGATGGTCCCCATGGCTGTGGCGATGGACATCTTGACGGTCAACTCAGGGCTCACGCCATGCTGCTCTAAGATGAAGGTGAGAAAGGGCACCAAGATCAATCCCCCACCCAGTCCCAACAATCCCGCCACAAAACCGGTCGCCAATCCCAAGAAGATCAGGGAGATCACTTCAACAATAGAAACATCCATTAAAAACTCAGAGCAAATGTGTAAATTAAAAACGTCGACGAACGACGTAGATCGCTCTGAAATGGCAAGCAAGAAACTGGCCAGTAGGTGTCTGCAAAACCGCTGAGGCCGTCATCCTGAACGCAAAGGTTCAGGTGGGCGAGGTCAGACCAACGTTGGGTTCATCTGACGCGAGATGATCACGCTCATTGGACAATGTTCCAAGCCCTGGCTCAAAAGAGCATTGGTTCAAGGAAGTATAAAGCCTCAGAGGATTGCAGACAGAGGTATTTTAATCGAGATGCTGTTGTCGTGCCATGTCTTTGAAGTCTTTTAAAAAAATTATCGATCAAGTGTTTGCTTGGGTTCAAGAACAACAAAACTTGTCTGGTCATGATAAAGTCGAGTCAATGTTGAGTACAAACCATTGAATAAAAGTCAAATAGTTCATGACCTCTAGCATGACGCCCCCATGGGTCATCCCACATCTTTTGCATGCCAATGACGTGGCACGCCGTGCCATGCACGCTGGAAATCACCCTTTTGGTGCGATTTTGGTAGGGCCAGACCAAAAAACTGTTCTCGACGAACAAGGCAACTTGGATACGGTTCGTCACGCGGAATCTACCCTTGCCGCCAGAGCCTATGCACAGCACGATGCGGATTTCTTATGGCAATGCACCTTGGTCACCACAGTGGAGCCTTGTGCCATGTGCTCTGGCACTCAATATTGGGCCAATATAGGTCGCTTGGTTTACGGTTTGACGGAGAGAGATTTGCTCAAATTCACTGGGAACCATTCAGAAAATCCCACCATGGATCTGAGCGCCAAAACGGTGCTGGGCAGTGGTCAAAAGGTGTTTGAGATCATCGGTCCAGTTCTTGATGTTCAAGAACAAATTGCGGATTTGCATCGCAGCTTTTGGCATTCACAACTCAAGTCTTGAATTCGGTGAAGCCATCTGGTCAATGCCTGGGTTCAGAGCAATTGGCCATCCACTGCCAATGCTTCGTCAAGGCGCTTTAATAGGGATTCAAGCATGGCATTGGCTTGAGTTGAGGAGTTGTTATCCGCATCTCGCGCAGGGGATGCTGAATTGTCCACCGAGCTTGAATCAAATGCAATGTTGATGGCTGCCAAGACAGCAATTCTCTCGCGGGCTTTGATTTTTCCGGCATCGCGAATTTTGCACATGGCCACATCCACATTGCTCACTGCCACTTGAAGTCTCTCTTCTGACCCATCGGGACAAGCCAACGCATACCCTTGTCCCATGATTTGAACTTCGATCTGACTCATTTGCTCTCCCGTGTGTTGATCTCCTCAGGGAGCCGATCAAGTAAAGCATCAATGCGATGCCTGGCGGTTTCGAGTCTGCTTTTGAATTGGTCGCGCTCACGGGTCAGTTGAGCGACTTGTTCGATCAACAGTGCATTGGTGCGTTGCAACTCTTCATAGCGTAAGAGTAAGCGCTCAACGCGTTGAGCGATTTGTTCTTGCAAGGGGTGGGCAGACATGGGAGTCATTTTAAAGGCCAAATGGCTGTTTTGCTGGAGTTCCTCGCGGGCTTTCACGCAGAATTGGTGAAATTCCCACGACTGGCCAGCGTTTGACCCCCTTGAACGGCATGTTGTCACGCTGAGAACATGGCTTGAGCGCTGGCGTTAAAACGCATCTCAGGTGAGTTTAATCATCATTTTGGTGAGCGTGCTTTGGTCGTTGCTTTTTTGGCGTGGTCGCAGTAGTCAGACACACCGCACGCTTGGCACAGGGGCGAGCGTGCTTTGCAAACATAGCGACCATGTAAAATTAACCAGTGATGAGCGTGCAATTGGTATTGAATTGGAATGCGTTTCAGTAAGCCCTTTTCCACCTCAAGTGGGGTTTTGCCCTTGGCCAAGCCCACCCGGTTGCTGACTCTGAAGATGTGTGTGTCGACTGCGATGGTGGGTTCATTGAACGCGCAATTGAGCACCACATTGGCCGTTTTTCGGCCCACGCCTGGCAAGCTCTCGAGCTCTTCTCGAGTCTTTGGAACTTGGGAGTTGAATTGATCCATCAAGATTTTCGACGTTTGGATCAAATGCTTTGCTTTGCTTTTGAAAAGACCAATGGTCTTGATGTACTCTTCGAGCCGAGGAATGCCAAGCTTGAATAATTTTTCTGGGGTGTTGGCCACTTTGAACAAAACCCGAGTGACTTTGTTCACGCTCACATCCGTGGCTTGGGCTGACATCAAGACCGCGCACAAGAGTTCAAACACGCTCGTATACTCGAGCTCTGTTTGAGGGTGCGGATTGACCTGCTGCAATATTTGAAAAAAAGGTTCAATCTGTTGTTTGTTCATCTTTTTACCAGAGAAGTCATTCTCTTATTTTCACATGCAATTTGCCAAACGTTTAGACCGAGTGGAGACTTCAGCAATCAGAGAGCTTTTTAAGCTCTTGGGGCAACCCGGCATTATCAGCTTTGCAGGCGGGTTCCCCGACAGCGCCATGTTCGATGTTGAAGGCATTCAGCAAGCAAGCGCTCAAGTTTTAAGAGACGCACCGGGCAGCGCCTTGCAATACGGGGCGACGGAAGGCTTTCCTGCACTGCGCGAAGAGTTGGCGCAATTCCTGATGCAAAAAGGAATTTCCAATGTAAGTGCTAACTCACTGATCGTGACCACGGGTAGCCAACAAGCCTTGGACTTGGTGGGCAAGACCATGCTCGAAGCGGGTGACGTGGCCTTGGTTGAGGCGCCCACCTTTTTGGCCACCATTCAATGCTTTAAATTGTATGGTCCACAGGTCTTGGGTGTGCCAATTGACGAGCACGGTGTGCGGGTTGACCTGCTTGAGGAAATGATCATTGCCCACCGCCCCAAATTGATCTATTTGGTGCCCACGTTTGGAAACCCAAGCGGTGCGTTGTTGAGTTTAGAGCGTCGAATCAAGGTGCTTGAATTGGCGGTGAAATACCAGACCTTGATCGTTGAAGACGATCCCTATGGAGATTTGTACTTTCATGATGAACCACCCAAGACGCTGTTGGCCTTGAGTGAACAAGTTCCTGGCAGTCGAGATTGGTTGGTCTATTGTGGAAGTTTGAGCAAAGTGCTCAGTCCTGGTTTGCGTGTGGGTTGGATGGTGGCACCTGCAGATTTACTCGCAAAAGCGACCATGTGCAAGCAGTTCAGTGACGCGCATACATCCACCTTTGCTCAGGCCACTGCCGCATCTTATTTAAAGAGCGGTCGCATGCCCCAGACCTTGAGCCACGTGAGGCAAGTCTATGGCGAGCGCGCATCGTGCATGGGCCAGAGATTGCTCAAGCACTTTGGTCCATCGCTCAACTTTACGCAGCCTCAAGGAGGGTTATTTTTTTGGGCAAAGCTCACCGGCCTTGATGGCCAACTCGCAGACGGTGGTGAGTTTGCCAAGCGGGCCATCTCCAATGGTGTGGCCTTTGTTCCAGGAGCACCTTTTTATGCCAGCAATCCTGATGCGAGTACATTCAGGCTGTCTTTTGCAACCTCAGACATTGCGTTGATTGAGGCCGGGCTAGAGAGGTTGGCGAAAGCTTACTTCAATACTGCTGATTGAAGACTTTTTATTTTTGAATCCGAGCTTGTCAAGTGGCAATGGTGGTTTTCTCTAACATTCATGATTATTTTTTTCATGCCTGTTTGGGCTCACGGCGTGAAACATGTCTAAAAAACGCTGAAAGTTATCCACAGAAAATGTGGGTAAGTTGGCCTGAAAAACTCCAAAAGCCTTGATCCTCAATGATCTTGTCGGCGTGCACGTTATTTAGTCTTTGGCTCAAAATGAAGACATTTTTTTGCAGAAATAAAAAAATGTTTCACGAAGTCGATGGAATAAATATATTTTCCAAATTGAGTGGAGTAATCACGGTTAATGTGCTACTGGTTAAGGCTCTTAAGATAGTCTTCTTCGCTCATCAGCGAATTCAATTCTTCTTTGGAATCAATCGACAGTTTGAAGAACCAAGCTTCGCCCATGGGGTCGGAATTGACCAAAGAGGGGTCCTCGCTCAGGCGTGAGTTGACCTCGACCACAGTGCCTGATACGGGTGCAAAAACATCAGAGGCGGCCTTGACAGATTCAACCGCGCAGACCACTTCGTTTTGCTGGAAGTGTGCACCCACCGCGGGCAATTGAACAAAGACGACATCACCCAATGTTTCTTGCGCATGATCTGTAATTCCCACACAATGCTGAGGAGATTGTTCTTTAATCCATTGGTGTTGCGCAGAAAATTTGTAGCTCATGGTGTCGTATTCAAAAGGGAAGTGTTGGAGGATCGGCGAAGATGGATAGCCAAGGGTTGATCAAGAGTGGGGTGGGACATTGACCAACTTACATGCCGCTATAAACGGGCCCACCACCACCTTCAGGCGTGACCCAAACAATATTTTGACTGGGGTCCTTGATATCACAGGTCTTGCAATGCACACAGTTTTGAGCATTGATGTGAAGTTTATGTTGGTGATGCTCGTCTTCAATGTACTCATAAACGCCAGCAGGGCAATAGCGTGATTCAGGCCCAGCAAACACTGGCCAATTGAGTTGGTCTGGGACTGTGGAATCCTTCAGAGTCAAATGAATGGGTTGGTTGTCCGCGTGATTGGTGTTGCTGATAAAAACACTGCTCAAGCGATCAAAACTCAATTTGCCATCGGGCTTGGGGTAAGCGATGGGCGCGCAGTCTTTCGCGGCTTTGAGGGACTCATGGTCGGCTTTCAAACGCCGGAGAGTCCAGGGGAAGTGGCCATTGAGCAAGTATTGTTCAATGCCTGTCATGAAGGTACCGATCATTTGACCTTTCTTGAACCACTGTTTGAAATTGCGTGCTTTGTAGAGCTCTTTGTAGAGCCAACTTGCTTTGAAGTCAAGAGGGTACTGAACGAGTGTGTCATGGGCTCTACCCGCTTGCAATGCTTCAAATGCGGCGAGGGCAGCAAGCATGCCAGTTTTGATGGCAGCATGAGAGCCTTTGATGCGACTGGCATTGAGGTATCCTGCCTCGCATCCAACGAGCACTCCGCCTGGAAAGGCCGTTTGTGGCAAGCTCAATAGGCCTCCTGCCGTGATGGCGCGAGCGCCATAGGCCAATCGTTTACCCGCTTTAATGCCTTGCCCTTCATCGCCTTCAAAGTACCATCGGATATTGGGGTGGGTTTTGAAGCGTTGAAATTCCTCGAATGGACTCAGCCATGGGTTTTGATAATCCAGCCCCACCACAAATCCAACCGCTACTTTGTTGTCTGGAAGGTGGTAAAGAAACGATCCACCATAGGTTTGAGAGTCCAGTGGCCAGCCAGCAGAATGCAGTGCCAATCCAGCTTGATGTCTGGCTGGATCAATCTCCCACAACTCCTTGATCCCCAGCGCGTAGCTTTGGGGATCCTTGCCTTCATCGAGTTTGAACTTGGAGATCAGTTCTCGACC
>CAIPFK010000148.1 GCA_903864315.1 uncultured Burkholderiales bacterium
GCCCATCATCAACAAAATTGCCAACGACATGATCGAGGTCATGAAAATGCCCGACGTGGTCAAGCGCATGAACGACTTGGGCACGCCCTTGGTGGCGAGCAAGCCCGATGAGTTTGCTGTCTTCTTGGCCAAAGAGATCGAAAAGTGGGCTGAGGCCGTGAAGGTCTCCGGGGCCACCGAGGATTGATAATTTCAATCCTGTCAACAATGATCAAGCTTCGCTTTTAAAGGACTGCTGCGCAAAGGCGGGCCGAGGTGCTCAATTGATTGTGGTGTCACTTCTCTCCAACATCCAGTGTGAGACTGGCCCGAGTCTGCGTTGTCGTGGGGCCCAGTTTTTTTGACCGGCAAAGTCGAGGGTGGCCAGATCCTTGACCAAGTTCTTCATTGAGGGGTCAACCAGCAAATGCATATTCGGGATGGCCTTTTACACCCACATCCATTTGAATGACACTGCCAGCCAGGGGTTGTTCCGCCAATTCTTGCTCACTCAAGCCAAAGCGCATGGAGGAGATGAACAATTGGTCCAAGTTGGGACCCCCGAACATCACACTGGTGGGTTTTTTGAATGGCATTTTTATTTCCCGGTCCAATTGACCTTCGGGGCTGTAGCGCCTGATGTGCCAGTCCCCCACCTCGGCAACCCACAATCCTCCTTCGGCGTCGGTGGCACATCCGTCGGGGATGGACTGGGCCCCCTTTGAAGGGTAATCGCGAAAAACCCGTGGATTGGAGAGTGTGCCCGTGATGGGTTCAAAGTCATAGGCATCGATGCGACCCGGCCTAGAGTCCACATGATAAAAGGTCTCTCCCGATGGGGACCAAGCCAGGCCGTTGGAGACGACCAAATGGCCTCGGACGATTTGCATCGAGAAGTCGGTGTCCATCCTGAGTAAACGACCCGCGGGGTTCTTGACATGGATATCTCGGGTTCCGACCCAAAGTCGCCCAGCACAGTCGCATTTGGCGTCGTTGAAGACCTCCTGGGTAAAGTCAAGCAAGGGCAATGGCACGCTGTTGAGTTCAGGCTCATCGAACTCCATGGTCACCATTCCCTTTTTGGTGATCAGCAGCAATCCACCTTGTGCTCGGGGAATGAGGGCACTTGGTGAATAGGGCAGATCTCGCGTGTCAACTTGGCCACTGCTGTGGTGATAGCGAAAGAGTCGCTTTGAGACGATATCAATCCAATACAAGACTTGATCTTGGGTCGACCACATTGGCCCCTCGCCCAGTTCTGATGCGGGGGCGTTCAATACGGTCCAGTTGCTTTGTGTCATGGTTGTGGATTCTAGGGGACAGGTTTGAATTTGACCAAGGTGACCTCTTCGCTCACATCTTCAAAGACCGCTTGAACCCTCATGCCAATGGGCATTTCCTCTAAAGCGCCGGTGAGAAGGCCCACGATATTGGTCATGATTCTGGGGCCTTCATCGAGTTCCACCATGGCGACGTTGTAGGGGGCGACATCGGCGAACCCAGGAAAGTACACTTTGTGAAATTTGCAGTTGGCCCAAATTCGACCCTTGCCACTCAATTCTTCCCAATGCACGCCTTCTTTGCCGCAATGACTGCACCAGGGTTCGAAATACGTATGAAAGGTGCCGCAGTGATCACATCGGGGCAGTTGCAGGCGACCTTCGCGCGTTGCCTGCCAAAACGGGCGACTTTGCTCGTTGATGGGGGGAAGGGGTTTGGAGTATTCTTTCATGATGGGTCGCGACCATAGATGATGGAGGTGCACAAAGGGCCGCCCTGCAAATACTGCACAATTTGGGCATTGGGCACTTGTCTGTCACCCAATTCGCCACGCACTTGCCGAACTGCTTCGGCTTGTAGATTCCAGCCCTGCATATAACTCTCTGACAAATGTCCTCCATTGGTGTTGGTGGGGTAGCGTCCTCCCAACTCCAGTACCCCCGTTTCTACAAAACGTCCCCCCTCACCTCGGGGGCAGTAACCAAAACCCTCGAGCGTGAACAAGACAATGGGAGTGAAGTTATCGTAGATCATGAGCGCGTCGACATCTTGATGGTCGACCTCGGCCATCTCGTGAACCACCTTGGACGCGCGCTGCATGGCGTCAAACCCAAAGTCCTCGGGCAACTCCCCTTGAGCAAGCCTGGATAACTGGGTCACGCCACGGATATAGACGGGCTTGGTTTTCATGTCCTTGGCCCGCTCACCGCTGGTCAAAATCATGGCGACACCGCCGTCGTTGATGAGGCAGTAATCGAGCAGTCGAAGGGGTTCGGCAATGAATTTGGACGACATGTAGTCCTCCATGCTCATGGGTTTGCGCATCACTGCATTGGGGTTGAGCATGGCGTGTTTGCGAAATGCCATGGCCACCGCACCGAGTTGTTCATTTTTGGTGCCATAGAGATGGGCGTGCCGTTGGTAGAGCATGGAGTGCACGGCCCCTGGCGAGGTCATGCCGTAAGGGAACCACATTTGGTCCGCGCCTGTGCCGTAATTGTCACCTTTGCCGCCGTAACGCGCGCCAGCTGTTTTGCCATCATTGCCATAGACCACGGCCACGGTGTCAAGCATGCCCGACAAAATTGCTTGCACAGCAATTTGAATGGTGCCCCCTGTCATTCGACCCGCCCCAGGGAGTGCTGTCACCAACTTGGGGGTTGTGTTGGTGATTTGGACGAATTTTTGATAATCCGTGAGTCGTTGACAAATCAGCCCATCGATGTCTTGGAGTTCAATGCCCGCATCTTCTGCGGCGTTTCTCAGTGCCCAAATACCCAGTGTCGTGGCATCGTGTCCATGCAAGGCACCGTAAGGGGTGTTGCCAACACCGACGACGGCAACACTGTCTTTTCGTTTGCTAATGAGGCTCAAATGGCCCTCCTGTTTTAATTGATGCGTCTGCTGTAACCTGCCCACAAGTCAATGCTGAGTTGCCGGCGGTCGGGCTTGCTGTTGGCGTTCAAGGGCAATTGTTCAATCACTCGAAACTCTTTGGGGACTTTGTAGCCGGCCAACAATGTCTTGCAGTGCTCTTTGAGACTGGATTCGTCGTATTCTGTTGGGTCCTTTAGAACCACAAATGCAATGACTTTTTCGCCCCAAGTGTTGTCAGGTGCAGAGGTCACTGCGCAGTCGAGCACTTGAGGGTGAGCGCCGATGATGTTTTCGACCTCAGCTGGGTAGACATTAAAGCCACCAGTGATGATTAAATCATTCAAGCGGTCACTCAAATAAAGGTGTTCACCTACGAGCATTCCCAAGTCCCCCGTGCGAGTCCACTGCTCGGTGATGGCTTGCCTGCCTTGGGAGGTGAGTCTGGCGTTGGGTAGCCAGGGGTTTTTAACCTCGAACTCACCAACACCGTCGGAATTGGGTTCATGCAATCGAACTTCAACGGGCAAGAAAAGTCGCCCCGCACTTTGTCTAAATTGGGCATCTTGGTGGTCTGCGCCGTCCAAGTAACTGATCGATCCCGCTTCGTGGGAGCCATAGGATTGCACAAATTCAGTATTGGGCATGAGCTTCATGGCTTGCTCTAAAAGCGTTGGACGGATTGGCGATCCGCCATAGATGACCCGTGCAATGTTGGCTTTTGCAAACGCTTGACTCGCTGGCGCGTCGTTGAGGATCAGTGAGAACATGGTGGGGACGATTTGAATGGTCGAGACTTCAATCGTGGACAAAAGCTCGGCAATGTGCGCCAAGTCAAATTTCTCCATCACCACCAAAGTCGCGTGTTGCAAGAATGTGGGGATGACAAAAAGGCCCGCTTGGTGGGAGACTTGTCCCAACACCAAGGTGGTGGACTTGGCAGGAATGCGCATCTCCTCTGTGAGCAAGGCCATGGCGCGCAACATCCAAGAGCGGTGGGTGACGATCAAGCCCTTGGGCTCGCCTGTGGAGCCCGAGGTGAAGCGAATGATCGCGTCCGAGTCCTCTTTGCCCACGTTGGTGGGGAGTGGGGGCAAGTCGGTGGCCAAGATGTCTTGAAGGGTCTGAAATTGGCCATGCGACGATTCGTTGCTCACGATCAGCGTCTTGTCAAAGTCAGGATCATTGCGCAATTGATTGGCTTTGGCCTCGGTCGTGAGGATCACTTTGGCATTGGAGACCATCAATTGACGCTTGGCCTCTGAGTAGGAGAGCCGGTAATTGACATAGGTGGCCACGCCAGCAGCTCGAAAGCTTCCAAATTGACCAATGAAAAAAGCTGCACCATTGGGCAAGTGAATGGCCACAGCGTCTCCATCCAAGACTTCATTGGCATGCAACCAAGAAGCGAAACGGTGGACCGCCACATCGAGTTGCTGGTAACTCAACTCTTGGCCATTCCATTCACGAATGGCAATTGCACTAGGGGCAGCCATGGCGGCACGAGTAATCACGGAATCAAGCGTTGGCACAAAGAGCCTTTCTAAATTCAAAGCAGTTATTCAATCGTGAGTGCATGATGAGCCGTGTTGAATTATTCAAATTTAAGGCCAGAGTCTTTGACCACAGCGCTCCAGCGCTCGCTGTCTGCGCGGATGTAGGCATCGGCTTCTTCTGGGCTTGGAAAATTGAAAGCATCCACACCCAGTTTTTCAAATTTCGCTCTGATCTCGGGATCGCTGGACGCTTTGTTGAGTGCGGCAAAGAGTATTTTGAGGGTGCTCTTGGGTGTTTTGGCTGGGGCCATGACGCCATACCAAGGAGAGATGACCATCGGGGATGCTTCAACGCCAGCAACGGCTTTGGAGCTGGCAATGGCCCTGATTCGGCCTTGGGCCATCATGCCAGCCAAGGCCGAATAGTCCATGATGATGCCGTCGACTTGGCCGCCAATCACATCGGTGATGGCCGGCGTTGCGCCCTTGTAGGCCACGTGGAGAAAATCGGCACCAGCTTGCAGTTTGATGAATTCGATATTGAGGTGTGAGATGCCGCCAGCGCCAGAAGAGGCCAGGCTTACCTGGCGTTTTTTGGACAGATCGATCAAGTCTTGAATTGTCTTTGCGGGTACTGAGGCGTTGACTGCAATCATGGAGGCGGTCATGGCCACGGTGTTGACTGCCGTCAAGTCAGTGAGCTTGTAGGGCAGTCTTGGACTGGTATGCGGGCCAATGGAAAAAACCGACGTACTTCCCAGTGTGATCGTTTGTCCATCCGGCTTGGCGTTGACGGTGTAGGCCGTTCCAATGGCGCCATTGGCTCCAGCCTTGTTCTCCACGACCACGTTGACGCCCAAGATATCGCCAAGCTTGGGGGCCAAAGTGCGCGCAATCACATCGTTGGACCCACCCGGAGGAAAGCCCACCACGATGTTGATTGTGCCGCTTGGAAAGGATGTCGTTTGTGCCGATGCAATACCCATGGTCGTTGAGATCAGGCCCATGAACAAGGACTTCCAATAACTTCTCGGGTTGAAACGTGGTGTGAGGGAAAAATTCATTTTGTCTCTCCGGGTAGTGGTTGTTTTTATGAACGCCTAATAGGCATTGCTCGTTGGCACTTTAGACTTTGAGGTGTTGGACTCGACAAAGTGGCCTCAATTGATCAATATGGACCCCAAGCAATTGAACCTCAAGCCCCAAAAAGTTCGGTGGGGTTATGGATCAAGATATCATTTCTGATGCTCTCATCTGGGGCCCACTCGAGCAACAAGTCAAGAAGGTCTGCATCATTGGGCATGGGTTTGAAATAATTGGGGTGTGGCCAATCTGATCCCCAGAGCAGGCGTTTGGGGTGGCGCTTGATCAAGTCATGAACAAATGGGATGACATCAGAAAACGGCACTGTCGTTTGGCTCGAACATCGAGGAGAGAGTTTGACCCAGCACCTTGCTGTATCCAAGCATTCCAATAAGAAGCGGTAACACGGGTCGTTCAGTCCGTTTTCGATATGGGGGTAGCCCATGTGTTCGATCACAAAGTTGCCTTGGGTTGCCAGGATTTGATCGCGCCACTGTGCAATTTCTTTTTCTCCGTGCAGCAAATAGTGGCTCCCAATGCCATGCTCCAGGCAGCGTGCGCGCAGATGCTCATCGATGATGGGGGAGCCTGCAAATGCATTGCGAGTGGCAACCACACCGGCGTTGGCCAAAATGTTGAGCTCTCCGTCGGTGATGTCTGCAGACGGGATCATGCAAGCTTTGAATCGCTTGGGATGCTTCATCAAGGCATGGAGTAAATACTCATAAGTGTGACCATGCTGAAAAGACTGAACGATGAGACCACGGGTAATGCCAAGTGCATTGTGCATGGTGATCAAGTCTTCCATGCTGCAGTCTTCCACCTCCAATTTGCGCTTGGGGTGAAGAGGAAACCGCGCTTGCGGTCCAAAGAGATGGAAGTGCGTGTCCCAACCACCACTGGGCATGCTGAATTTGGGTTGGCGAGTGTGTCTGTCAGGTGGGGGAGATTTGACGTATTCCAATTCGAGTTCCTAGAGTTGAGGCAATGAGGCAATGTGGCGCTCAGATGCGCTTTGCTGCTTTTTATTCTTCAGTGATCCCCGCGGCTTGAACAACGTCGCGCCATTTCTGAAAATCAGCGGCAATGAAGACGCCAAAATCATGGGCCGATTGCGGTGTTGGCTCCAAACTGCTGTTGGCCAACATGGCGCGAATCTCTGGATTGGCAAGCCCCGTGTTGATGGCGGTGTTGAGTTTGTTGACCAATGCCGCTGGCGTGTTGGCGGCAGCCAAGATGCCAGTCCAAAAGCTGGTGGAAAAATCTGGCACACCCGCTTCCACCATGGTCGGTACATCGGGCAGTTTGGGGTGTCGATTTTTACCCGTCACAGCCAAGGCAATCAACTTGCCCTCCTTGATATAGGCTTGCACGATGGAGAGGTCTAGGAATGCAAGTTGTGAATCTTTGGACAGCAATGCGGTCAACATTTCGTTGCCGCTTTTGTAGGGGATGTGCTGTAAACTAATTTTGGCTTTTGATTTGAAGAGTTCAGCATTCAACTGGGTGATGTTGCCAACACCGGCCGATGCATAATTGATTTTCTGTGGGTTGGCGCGCGCATACACCACCAGTTCAGCCACCGTTTTGAATGGTGCATCAGAAGGGGCGACGAAGACGGTGGTGCTTTCAGTGATTTTTGCAATGGGTGAGAAACTCTTCACCGGGTCATAGCCTGCATTTTTTTGCACGGCTGGCAGCGACCCCAAGGTGGCCGCCGTGCCCAAGAGCAATGTGAGTCCATTGGGCTCAGACTGTGCGACCCATCTCGAGCCCACTGCACCACCAGCACCTGGCTTGTTTTCAACCACGGCATTTTGACCCATGGATTTTTGCAAAATTTGAGCCACGATGCGGGCAATGAGGTCGGTGGGTCCTCCTGCTGTGAAGGGGACAATGATTTTGATGGTTTTTGATGAAAGATTGCTGTCTTGGGCCGAGGCCATTCCAGACAACCAAAGCGTTAGAAAAAATGCAA
>CAIPFK010000149.1 GCA_903864315.1 uncultured Burkholderiales bacterium
CACTCACGGCGGGGCCGGCCTTCACGGGAGCCGAATCCTGAAAACCCGTCGCATTGATGATGCCAGTCATGGCCTGCATGGTCAAATCCATGGCCGGGTAATGCTGATACGGACCGGTTTTCCCATAACCAGAGGAGGATGCGCAGATGAGTCTTGGGTTCACCGCCTTGAGCACCTCCACACCAAGACCCAGTTTATCCATGACCCCCACGGCAAAATTCTCCACCAACACATCGGCCTTCTTGGCCAGTTCCAGCAAAATCTCCACTCCCTTGGCCGACTTCAAATCGAGCATGAGGGATTTTTTACCGGCATTGAGCATGGCATACGGCAGTTGAGACGCTTTGTTGACCGTGCGTTTTCTCAAATGCTCGCCCCCAGGGGGCTCAATCTTGATGACGGTCGCCCCTGCCGCAGCCAACAAAAAGGTCGCATACGGCCCATTGAAGATCTGCGTCAAGTCCAAGACAACAATGCCCGAGAGAGGTGGTGTACTCATTTTTTACGTGGATCAAACTTAAAAATGCTTTATTATGTCCATTCATGGTATTTTAAGATGTTAGACACGTCTACTCAAGGAATCCCTTAGTTGATCAACCTGACCGTGGCCAGCCAATGCAAGGGTGGGCTCTAAAATGCCCCTGTTGATTTTAAAAAACCGCTATTCATGAATGTCGTCCATGACCACTGCCACCTCTCGCGCAATGAACACCAGCCCATCAGAGGGTATACCCCTGTATTTGCGCATCGGGATGTCATTGAGGACCAGAATCAACCATGGCGAATGGCCCGAAGATGCAACGCTGCCGTCGTTTGAGAGTTTGGCCAAGGAGTATGGTGTCTCGCTCAACACCATCCGAGGCGCCATTCAATTGCTGGTCAATGAAGGCTTTGTCACCTCATCTCGCGGCGTTGGCACCAAAGTGCTGGCCAGGCCCATACATCACAGTCATTTGAGGAGCAGCATCTCGGATCCATTGGAATTGGCCGAGCACGTGAGCATCGAAATCATTGAGAGCCAAGAGGTGAGCCACTTGCCGACCAATTTGCAAGAGCATTATTTGGGGTGTGAGTCTTATCGAAAAATCACCAAAACCCACAGCATCGGTCAGTTGCATTTTGCATGGCTAGAAATCTATGTGGACAAACAGTGCTACAACAAGTTCCCCAAGAATGCCGAGAGACACTCCAAAATCTCTAAACTGTTAAGAAACACTCGCCAAGCTCAAATACAAAGCTCTCGGGAAGAACTCACCGTGGTCTCGGCAACACCAGAGCTCTCGAGCGCCTTGAATTACCCCTTGACAGCACCCATCGTGCAACTGAGGCGATGGAGAATGAACCCAAATGGCCAGGTTTTGTACGCTTGCATTGCGAGCTATCGAAGCGACCATTTCGTGTGGGATGTCACGCGTGTGGAAAACTCCCAGGCCCACTTTGATGAGCACATCATCCCCAAAATATCAAAATCCAAATCATGAATCAATCCCATGATTCACAATCAATCGCACATCAGATCTTGTGAAGACATGAATAGGCAACCCGCATCACAATGCCAACTTCAGGATTCAAACCATGGTCGTTCTTGATACCTCTGTTGGGGTGCCTCACTTCAGACACGGTAACGAGCGTTGACTCAATCTTCTTGGCAATGACCAAGTGCTATGCCATGCGCTGTTCGTATTAGAAATCGCTTGTGGATCTGCACTTGCACCTCGGTCTACAACATTGGCTCATCTTGGGACCTTGCAAATTGCCAAAACCGCGAGCAAGTTAGAGGCCATTGGAAACATGGGCCAAGACATTGGAGACATCACTCCATCACTACTGGATC
>CAIPFK010000150.1 GCA_903864315.1 uncultured Burkholderiales bacterium
AGTGGAGGTCACCACCGAGCACGATTTGGCGACCACTTACCCCGCGCAATGGCCAGGCAGGGTCAAGGTGGTGGCGGGTGAGCGTCAGTTTGAGGAAGTGGCCCATTTCTGCGATGGAGATCCTGAGCATGGGGTCTGGGCTCATGGGCACATCGTGGACAAAGCCAACCGGTTTGGTCTTGAGAAAGCGCAATTGGACACCCTGGAGGGGTTTTTATCCGCCCCTCAAGATGACCCGTCATTTCAGCCACGCTTGCAACAACTGAAGACTCAACTCGCTGCGAATTGAGGGTCCCATGGTGCGCTGCTGGTTTTTTTGATCCAAGGCAAGGGGATGCATTTCGAGGGGCTGGGCATTGCGGTGGCGAATGGCAAGGGGCCGCTCAACCTGAGCCCCACCGCCCAAGCGTGCCTGGACTCCATCAATACCACTGCAAAATAAAGTCCATTGGCCCCGTGGCCGTCCAATTCAGTGACCCAGGGACTAGAATTTCGTGACGGGCGATCGATGTGATCGGCGGTTCAATCATCGGATAGACGGGGCACCCATGTGGAGTCACTGGTTGATTGCATCCAACTTGGGTGTGATGTTTTTTTTCACCATTGCGGTGGCGCCGACCATTTTTAAAGTCCTGCCCACCGAATGGGCGGGCGTCTATGTTCGCCAGTTTTTCCCGAAGTATGATTTGTATTTGGGCGTGGTCGCCATCTTGGCTGCCGTGCTGAGCGAGGACGTCCAGGTTCAACGCCTCTCGATCAGTTGCAGTGCCGTGTTTCTTTTCTTGGCGCTCTTGCTGACCCCCAGGATCAACTTGGCCAAGGATCAACAACGCATGCAACTCTTTCAATGCCTGCATTTTTTGAGTGTTTTCATCAATGTGCTTCAAATGGGTGTTTTTTCCTATGTGTTGACCATTCCAGTGGTCAACACCTGAACGACTGCTCAAAACCCCATGACCCTTGGTTTTGCAACACCCTTCAAGTCCTTGGTCATGGGCTCGAGCGGGGCCATTGGTGCTGCTTTTGTGCGTGCACTCCGTGAAGACCCCCAATGCGAACGTGTTGTGGAGCTCAATCGAACCCTGGACCCCAGTTTCGAACTCCAAGACGAGCAGGAGATAGAGCGTGCACTTTCAAAGCCGGAGTTGGCCGGTCCCTTCGATCTCATCGTCGATGCAACGGGTGCGCTCACCCTGGGCTCCACGGGCCCTGAAAAATCCCTCCAAGCGTTGAGTGCCGCCGCGTTGAATCAGTCCATGTGGATCAATTGCATTGGGCCCGCGCTCCTCTTGAAAGGCTTGGTCCCCAGGCTCTCGCCTGAGAGGTGCATTTATGCCAAGCTGTCAGCGAGAGTTGGCAGCATCACCGACAACAAACTCGGCGGTTGGTACAGTTACCGGGCATCCAAAGCGGCGTTCAACCAAATTCTTCACACGGCTGCCATTGAGCACCATCGGCGCAACAAAAAAGCGGTGTTCGTGGCGCTCCAACCGGGCACGGTCGCGTCCCCCTTGTCGAGCCCCTTTGTTCAGCCATCCAAGGCCATGGGCGCCCAAGCATCGGTGGACGGCTTGTTGAAAGCCATTGGGCCACTGGAGTCGAGGTCGGGTGCGCATTTCATTGACTTCAACGGACAAACCATCCCTTGGTGAACGATTCAATCGCTTCTTTGGGCGCTGGGGGTGTCGTGTCTGGGCCATCAAGGCCAACCGTTTGCAAGGCCGCGCTTAGACCGGAGATGTTGAAGGTCTATCGATTCCAATAAAATGCACACCATGCTTAGAAATTCATCCAAACGCATCTCGGACCTGAGCCCAGGGGACCTCTCGGCCGTGATACAAATGGCCTGGGAGGACAGAACCACCTTTGAGACCATTTGGGAGCGCGTGGGTGTGGTGGAGGCCGATGTGATTCGAATCATGCGAGCTGAACTGACGCCCAGTTCATTCAAAATGTGGAGAAAACGGGTCAAGGGCCGGGTGACCAAACACCGTGCGCTTCGAGATCCAGCCATGAAATTTGCGGATATTGCCGTTGCCGATCACCGGCGAGCCCATTGTTGATCACGCCTTGGAGAGCACACCATGACTGAAGATTTGCGCTGCTGTGGAACTGGGACTTGCATCATCAATGCTGAGGGCTACTGTTGGTGTGGGCAACGATGGGACGGACTCAAAATGTCTTTTCCGGGTTTGGAGGCCCAAACCACGGCTCTTCCATCCTCAAAGGCGCGCGCCCCACAGACTCAACAGCCCGTGGATGTGGAGTCGAATTCGAAGTGATCTGAGCACGCGCTGGTCCTGAATTTGCACCCCAAGGCAGGATCCAAGCCTTGTAATCCCCCAGATCACATGAATTGAATGCGGGACTTCAGATCCTCCAGCGACATGCTGGGTGTTTCCAGCACCAGTGGGTCTGTGCTTTGACAACGCACAATGACGCCAATGCCCGCCACGGGTGCCAAGGTGTCGATTTGGAATTTGCCAAGATGTTTGGATTCCTTCAAAAAGCAATTTTCATCGAAGTAAAGGGTATTGCCAGCCTGGTCTAGGCTGTCCGTCTCAATGGTGTCGAATCCAATGATCTGCTTGACTTGCGCCAAGCCCTGGCTTAATGGGACGGACTCGATGGTTTTCAATGCTGCGTTGATGATGTAAATTGCGGCGCTCATTGATGTGTCTTTCAAGGTCTGGATGGAGGAATTCAGGGCCGAGCTTCAAGTCTTGTGAATCTTGAAATCGGTTGGCTTGCCATGTTAACACCAGGGTATTGACGCCTGGAGGTTGGCGTGCAAATCGGTGGGGTGAGCGGTGGGGTGATCGGTGGGGTGCACTGGTGAGGGCTTGAACGAAGTCACACCCAGATTCTGGTGGATTTTGTTCTCATGCATAATCGATGTCATTATTTTACGGGATGCATCGATGACAATTGCCAATGTGAATGGGGTCAATTTGAACTACACCGTTCAAGGTTCGGGAGAGTGGTTGGTCCTCATTGGTGGGTACGCCAGTTCCAACTGGTCATCGTGGGGCAACATCTTGGTTGAACTCTCCAAGTCCTACCAAGTCCTGGCCTTTGATCACCGCGGCATCGGTGGCAGTGATGTGCCCGACCATCCTTACACCACCCCCATGTTGGCCGACGATGTGTTGGGACTGATGGATCACCTGCACATTGACAAAGCACGGGTGTTGGGCAAATCCATGGGGGGCTCCATTGCACAATGGGTGACCCTCAAAGAGCCCCAGCGAGTTCAATCCTTGGCCATGACCTCCACCACCTCGCGACTCGATGAGCGGGCCAAAAAAATGGTGGCCTGGTGGATAGAAACTGCCAGACAATGCGGCTATGAAACGCTGTTCCCAGGTGAATTGACCTATTTCTACTCTGCTGATTTTTACAACAAGAACCCAAGCCTCATTCGAGCAGCAGAGCAAGCCCTCATCAACGTTCATCGACCCATTGAAGGCTTTGCCCACATGGGACACGCCCTCATTCACCACGATACCGCTGACTTGATTCACACGATTGAGGTGCCCACTCTACTCCTGTGCGGAGAGGATGACATGATCACCCCCAGTGCCCACACCCTGGAGATGGGGCGCAAAATCAAAAATGCACAAGTGCACATCATCCCCAAAACATTGCACGGTGTCTTGAGCGAAAAGCCCGAAACTTTCTCATTGATCACTGATTTTTTTATTAAAAATTAGCGCAACAACCACCATCAACCACCATCAACCACCATCAGCAACACAATACAAACCATCCTACCCAGTAGCTTGCTGGCCTGAGCTGAGCAGGCAATACCAGATGACACCCAACTGCGATCAAGAGATATGAAAATCAATGCCGATTTCACAAAAAGAGCCGTCATCGAGACAGCGGGTCTAGACTGGAATGGGTCTCCCGTTCCTGGTGTTGAACGAAAATACCTGGACCGCGTGGGTGGAGAAATTGCCAAAGCAAGCTCCATCGTCCGTTACGCCCCCAACTCAACCTTTCCCAAGCACTCACACGCTGAGGGTGAAGAAATCCTCGTTCTTGAGGGGGCGTTTTCTGATGAACATGGCGTTTATCCCGCTGGCACTTACCTGCGCAATCCTCCCCACAGTGCCCATTCGCCTTTTTCGTTGATGGGTTGCACACTTTTTGTTAAATTGCGGCAATTCCACCCCGATGATGACTCCAGTTTGCGCATCGATACCAACACAACACCATGGCTTCCTGGGCTGGTCGCCGGTTTATCTGTCATGCCTCTTCATCACTTTGACGCAGTGGGGACGGCCTTGGTTCGGTGGGAGCCAAACACCATTTTCAACCCCCATGTGCATCCTGGGGGTGAAGAAATTTATGTCCTAGAAGGTGTATTCCATGATGAGCACGGATCGTATCCAAAAGGCACATGGATCAGAAGTCCCCGTTATAGCCGGCATGCCCCTTTTACAAAATCACAAGGGGCTGTCATTTACGTCAAAACAGGACATCTTGATCACCCGCTCAAGCTGGACTGAGTTGGCATCAGATCCGCAAAAAGCACATCAAGTTTGACGAAAGGTCGGGGTGAATTTATGAACGCTGCAGTCATTGAACCCGAGGTTACGCCCATGAAGCTTTATCACAGTCTTCACTCCACTTGCAGTCAAAAAGTGAGGCTCTGCCTGGAGGAAAAAGGCTTGTCTTGGACCGGGCATCATTTGAATCTCAGGAAATTTGAACACCTTCACGCTGAATTCTTGAAGCTCAATCCCCAGGGACTGGTGCCGGTCTTGATCGATCAAGGCCGGGTACTGACCGAATCTCGAATCATCAATGAGTATTTGGAAGACCAATATCCCCAGGTCGCGTTGATGCCATCCGATCCGTATGGGAAGGCACAAGTGCGACTTTGGTCGCACTACATTGAATCGGGTCCGTCTGAAGCAGTGAAGATGCCGTCCTTTGCAAAGAACATTCAGCCTTCGCTTGAGAAAATGAATCGAGACGAAGCCATCGAGTTCATCAAAAAAATCCCAAATCCTCAGATCCGCGATCGATGGATGCTGGCGGCGACCCAAGGGATCAGTCAACAAGATCTTATTGCGTCTCATCACATCTTAGAAGAGATGGTCACCCGCATGAACACTGCGCTGAGCCATCAACAGTGGCTCTGCGGGGATCAATTGACATTGGCTGATCTTGAGATAGCACCATTTGTACAAAGATTGGTTCGCATTGATCTTTTTCATTGGGTTCAATCGCATCCACCAGTTCTTGACTGGTTTCACAGAATCAAATCACGCACTGCCTTTGAAACTGCAATGCCCCAAGCGGGTTCAGAGGGTCATATTCCAGCGAATGAATGACTGGTGGTTCTTCTGTCGTGTTGCGCTGTTCCAGCAGTCTTAGTCCTAGTCTTAGTCCTATTCCTAGGGTACCCATGAGTTCCAGCATCGAAACACCCTTGATGTGAATGCTCGATTGAGCCTAAAACTTCATCTGAGCCTAAAATCTCATCTTGACTTGAAATTTAACTTGTTTTTCATTGGAGGCATTTGATCCTTGTCAAAAAGTTAAGCCAAGATAGTTTTAGCATAGCCTTTTGATTTCAAGATGAATTTCGATATGGGCATTCCAAGGTTTCCAGGGTTGACAACTCGGCACGTGAAAGGATTGATGGCGGCGACATTCATTTTTTTTGGAATTGCTTTCGTGACATTTGAAATATTTGGGGAAACGAATGTCAAACCAGAATTTGTCAAATCAGGTCGTTTTGTTCAAACCATTGTTGCCAGTGGCCATGTGGAAAATCCGCATCGCTTGAGCATCAGTGCACAAATCACGGGCACAGTGGCCGAAGTTCCTGTGGTGGAGGGAGAGTCGGTAGAAAAAGGACAATTGTTGATTGTTTTGGAAAAAACAGAGCTGCAATCTGCATTGAGGCAGGCTCAAGCCAGTGAGCAACAAGCATTGAGCACTTTGCGGCAGTTGCGAGAGCTCAAAGCCCCTGTGGCAGCTCAAAACTCAATCCAAGCCGATGCCAATCTCATCACCGCCAAAAATAATCTTGCCCGAACTCTAGAGCTATTCGATAAAGGGTTTATCAGTTCTGCCGCCAGGGATGAGGCTGAGCGATCTTTTAAAATTGCCCAATCCCAACTGTCTATCAGTGAGCAACAATCAGAAAGTTTGCGCCCAGGGGGCAGTGATCTTGTTGTGGGGCAAGACATGGTCAATCAGGCCCATGCTG
>CAIPFK010000151.1 GCA_903864315.1 uncultured Burkholderiales bacterium
CCCCAACCACATCGTCATCATCATGGACGGCAATGGACGCTGGTCCAAAAAACGCCTCATGCCCCGAAGTGTGGGGCATTTGATGGGGGCGTCCAACTTGCGCTCGGTGGTGAAGTCTTGTGTGCAAAAAAAGGTCAAGCACCTCACGGTCTTTGCTTTCAGCACGGAAAACTGGCGTCGCCCTCCAGAAGAAGTGGCCACACTCTTTGATCTTTTTGTGCGGTATTTGAAGACCGAAATCACCGAGCTTCAATCCCAAGGCATTCGCTTGAGGGTGATTGGTGACCAAAGCGCATTCACCCCTGAGCTTCAAGAGCAAATCAATTTGAGTCAGCGCTTGACCGCCCAAGGCTCGGTGCTTGATTTGACGGTGGCGATCAATTACGGTGGTCGATGGGATATTTTGCAAGCCACCCGCGCTTGGCAAAACGCCCATCCCTATGAGTCCTTGGATCAATTGACGCAAGAAGGCTTGGAGCCTTATTTGTGCACCTACCCTTTGCCCGAGCCGGATTTGCTCATCCGCACAGGCGGCGAGTCCCGTTTGAGCAACTTTCTCATTTGGCAATGCGCATACACCGAGCTTTATTTCAGCGACGTGCTTTGGCCAGAGTTTGATGAGCATGAGCTGCAAACGGCCATCGATTGGTATGCTCAGCGGGTGCGCCGCTATGGCAAGACCGACGAGCAAATCAAAGCCAGTTCGAGTAAAAAAATCGAGGCCAGCAGCCCCCACTCTGTCACCAACAGTTCCACGGGAACTGCAAGCTCCAACATTGCCACACGGCCCTTGTTTTTAAAATAAGCAAGACCCAGGGGCTTGGCGTCTGCGGGTGAGCAGCGCCCTCATTAGAATACACGCCATGATCAAAATCAAAGAACAACTGCGCCTGGCTCTGGCGCGCGTGCTCGAGCTCAAAGGTGCTGGCCTGGGGGCACAAGCCGCGTTTGAGAGTCCCAAGCTCGCCGAGCATGGTGACTTGGCCATCACCCACGCCTTGCAACTGAGCAAATTGCTCAAATCCAATCCACGTCAAATTGCCGGGGAGCTCAAAGACGCTTTGACCGCGACGCCTGAGTTCCAATCATGGGTCCAAGACGTTGAGATTGCGGGGCCAGGATTCATCAATTTGCGCCTCAAACCCAGTGCCAAGCAGGCGGTGATCGCCGAGGTGCTCGAGGGCGGCGCGCTCTACGGTCATCGCTTGGGGAGTTCACCCTCCCTTGGCGAGTCTCTCTTGGTGGAGTTTGTCTCCGCCAACCCGACGGGGCCTTTGCATGTCGGACACGGTCGTCAAGCGGCATTGGGAGATGCCATGTGCCGTCTCTTTGAGACCCAGGGCTACCAAGTGCACCGGGAGTTTTATTACAACGACGCGGGTGGGCAGATTGACAATTTGGCACTCAGCGTGTCGTGCCGCTTGCATGGCATTGAGCCCGAAGACCCCGCGTGGCCCGCCGAGGGCTACCGTGGCCAGTACATTGTGGACATTGCCCGCGCCTATGAGGCTGGGGAGAGCGTTCAGTGTGACGACCGCGCGGTGCAGTCCCCCAAAGACATCGACGACTTGGGCGCCATTCGCGAGTTTGCTGTTGCCTATTTAAGGCGTGAGCAAGACCTGGACCTCGCCGCCTTTGGGCTCAAATTTGACCAGTTTTACTTGGAGTCCTCCTTGTACACCAGTGGACGGGTTGAGCGAGCAGTCGAACAACTCAAGGCATCTGGGCACACCTACGAGAAAGATGGGGCCTTGTGGTTGGCCAGCACCGCTTTTGGGGATGACAAAGACCGAGTGATGAGAAAAAGCGAGGGTGGTTTCACGTATTTTGTGCCCGATGTGGCCTATCACTTGAGCAAATGGGAGCGCGGGTTTCACCAAGTGATCAACATCCAAGGCTCGGACCACCACGGCACCATCGCGCGGGTGCGGGCGGGCCTTCAGGCGGTGAGTGATTTGCAAGGCCTGGAGATCCCCAAGGACTACCCGTCTTATGTGCTGCACACGATGGTGCGCGTCATGCGAGGCGGAGAAGAGGTCAAAATCTCCAAGCGTGCTGGCAGCTACGTGACCTTGCGGGACTTGATTGACTGGACCAGCAAAGATGCGGTGAGGTTCTTTCTCTTGAGCCGAAAGCCCGACACCGAGTACTTGTTCGATGTGGATTTGGCCGTCGCCAAAAACAACGACAACCCGGTCTACTACGTGCAGTACGCCCATGCGCGGATTTGCTCGATTTTGATCAAAGAAGGTCGCATGGCGCTAGGAGAGGGTGGACTGCTATCGACCACCCTGGCGTCCCAGGCAGCGCCGAGCGACTGGCAAGGGGTGGACTTGGCGCCACTGCAAAGCGATGCAGCCTTGCAACTCATGCTCTTGTTGGCCAAATACCCCGAGGTGCTGGCCAGTGCGGCCAAAGATCTGGCACCTCACGATGTGACGTTTTATTTGCGCGAGTTGGCCGCGAGTTACCACAGCTACTACGACCAAGAGCGCATTTTGGTGGAGGACACCCTGGTGAAGAACGCTCGGCTGGCCTTGGTCGCCGCCGTGGCCCAGGTGCTCAGAAGTGGTCTATGGGTTTTGGGGGTGAGTGCGCCGCAAGTGATGTGAGCGGCACACCCAAAACTCGCGAGCGCGGTATGATGCGAGCTTGTTGGATTTTTGTGGCGGTGGATGGCCTTGGGGCCTTGGCCCTGACCTTTTTCCTCTGACAATGAAAATGCCACGGTGCTCTCAAGGGGCGCTGGGCCGACTGATTGATTAACCTTTGTTTGACGAGTCATGACATCATCCATCCGTGCGCAACGAGGAGGAACACTCCTTGGATTTATTTTTGGCCTGATCGTGGGGGTGGCCGTGTCATTGGGACTGGCGGTCTACGTCACCAAAGTGCCGATCCCGTTTTTGAACAAAGGCTTGACCCACAGCGCCGATCAAGACGCGAATGAAGATAAAAAGAACAAGGACTGGGATCCCAACGCGCCCCTCTACAACAAGTCGACTTCAAAAACTCCCGCCAGCTCCACGGCCACACCCGCAGAAGCCTCTGGCAGCGATAAAGCAGGGGCGAGCAGCAATGCGCCCTCCAGTCCTCTTGCGAGCGTGGCGAGTCCCACGGCCAAAGCTGAGGCTCCAAGCAACCCATTGACCTCGGTGTTTGGGCCTGCAACGGGTGGGGACGGGGCCGCTGCGTCCAGTGACAAGGCCGACCCCATGGCCGACTTGGCGAGATCCAAGGCCAATGGCATCGATGCGTTTATGTTTTATGTGCAAGCCGGTGCATTTCGCACCCATGACGAGGCCGACACCCAAAAAGGGAAGTTGGCCTTGGCCGGGTTTGACACGACTTTGAGCGAGCGCGACCAAGGTGGCAAAACGGTCTACCGCGTGCGCGTGGGGCCTTTGAACACCAAGGACGAGGCCGACAAAATTCAGCAAAAACTGGTCGCCTTGAAGGTCGACTCGGTGGTGGTGCGGGTGCAAAAATAAGGGCCCCGTTTGGCGCACATTGAATCATTGAAACTGAACATTGAATTTTGAGAGAGGTAAAGCAGCATGAAACGTCGCGACATGAACCAGGCCTTGGTGGCCTCCTCCGCAGCCATGGTGTCTTTGGGCCTTGGGCTGGGTGCGTCGGCGCCGGTGCTCGCCCAAGGCGGCGCCTTTGCCGAAGGCATTGATTATTTGAGTTTGGACAAACGCGTGCCCACCGACAGTGAGAAAGGGCGCATTGAGGTGGTGGAGTTTTTCTGGTTCAACTGCCCGCACTGCAACGCGTTTGAGCCGCGCTTTGCGGCGTGGATCAAAGCCTTGCCGAAGGATGTGGATGTGAGGCGCGCGCCGGTGCGTTTTAGAGACGATTTTGAGCCCCAACAGCGCATGTATTTCGTGCTCGAGACCTTGGGACTGGTGGAGTCCATGCAGGCGAAGGTGTTCAAAGCCATCCACACCGATCACCAAAATTTGCAGACTTTTGAGAATTTGGCCGCTTGGAGCGAGAAAAACGGCATTCCTCGCGCCAAATTCACCGAGCTCTACAACTCCTTTGCGGTGGTCTCGCGCGCCAAACGCGCGGCCCAACAGCAAGACGCCTTCAAGGTGCAAGGGGTGCCGGCCTTGGGGATCGCAGGGCGTTTCTACACCGATGGGTCTTTGGTGGGCAACATGGACAAGGCGCTTCAAGTCACCGAGTTCCTCATCTCCGAGGTCCGAAAAGGCCGTTGATTGGCGACTCGTTGAGTGTCGCTGCGGTGAGCCGGGCATGGTGACTCTTCATGCTCCAATGCGTCTGGCTTGACTCGACGGCTTCATGCCAACACGCCCATACCTCACACACTGCCCCACAACCCATTAAAAAGCATAAAGCAGGCCAGTGTGTGGCACTTTTGCCCATTTTGAAGCCATTCCTTCATGTTTTTCAAGGAATGGCCATCAAACTTGATCAAATTTCAGAGGCAGCCCTTACAATTCCAGTCAAATAAACAGCAAGATTTGTGCCTTGAAATTTTATCTTTTGTCTTTGTGTGTCGTGCTTGGAGTCTCCATGGGAGTGGCCCATGGTGAAAATGCGGACAAAGACAAGCCCATGAACATCGAGGCCGATGAGTTGGTGCACGATGACTTGAAGCAACTCACGGTCTTTATGGGGCATGTCTTGGTGACCAAGGGCACCATTGTCCTCAAGGGCGATAGGATTGAAGTGCGCGAGGATCCCCAAGGGTTTCAGTATGGTGTGATCACACCAGAGAGTGGCAAACGGGCCTTTTACCGACAAAAGCGCGAAGGCGTCAACGAGTTCATGGAAGGCGAGGCCTTGCGCATTGAGTACGATGGTCGCTTGGACCGGGTGACACTGCAAGACCAAGCGGTGCTCAGGAGGTACCGTGGCACTGTGATCAATGATGAGATGAGTGGCCACCTGATCACCTATGACCACTTGAGTGAGACCTTTCGAGTTGACGCGAAGAAGGTGGTGGCCAACGCCCCCAACTCCCCCAGTGCTCCCAGTGCTCTCACTGGCAACCCCAAGAACAACAAATCCCAAGAGCCCAACGCCTTGGGACTCTTGGCCCCCAGGAGTGACTCGCGGGTGCGAGCGGTCTTGACACCTGTGCCCTCGGCCCCTGCATCTGCCCCTGCACCTGTGTCTGCACCTGTGTCTGCACCAGTGTCTGCACCAGTGTCTGCACCAGCCCTGGGTAACAGCACCAAGGCCGGCGCCAATTCCGCACCGAACTCCAGCCCCAACTCCAACATGGGGTCCCCCAAGCCATGAACGCGCGCGAGCTCGACTCGGACGCCTTGGGCGAGCCAAAAGAGCAAGTGGCGTCCCGCGCGAGTGCCAGTCTAGAGGCCCACCACTTGCAAAAAACCTATGGCGCGCGCAAAGTGGTGCAAGACGTGTCCTTGAGCGTCAAGCGTGGCGAGGTGGTGGGACTCTTGGGCCCCAACGGGGCGGGCAAGACCACGTCGTTTTACATGATCGTGGGTTTGGTGCGTGCCGATGCGGGATGGATCACGCTGGACGGGGTGCGCATTGAGCGTTTGCCCATTCACCGGAGATCACGTCTGGGGCTGTCCTATTTGCCCCAAGAGGCCTCCATTTTTAGGCGACTCAATGTTGAAGACAATGTGCGAGCAGTCTTGGAGCTGCAGCACGACGAGCATGGTGAACCCTTGACACCGCAAGTGATGGAGGAGAGGTTGACCAATTTGCTCCAAGAGCTGCGGGTGGACCACTTGCGTGACGCGCAGGCCCAAGCGCTCTCCGGTGGCGAGAGGCGTCGAGTGGAGATCGCCCGAGCCTTGGCCACGCAGCCCCAATTCATTTTGCTCGACGAGCCCTTTGCCGGCATCGACCCGATTGCGGTCATTGAGATTCAGCGCATCATTGGCTTTTTAAAGGCCAGAGGCATTGGGGTCTTGATCACCGACCACAATGTGCGCGAGACCTTGGGGATTTGCGACCATGCCTGCATCATCAGCGACGGCCGAGTGCTCGCGCAAGGCACGCCGGGTGAGATTGTCAACAATGGAGATGTTCGCCGGGTGTACCTGGGCGAGCATTTCCGAATGTAGGGCGACGCTCAAGCACACCCTATGAAACAAGGCCTCTCCCTTCGAGTCTCACAGCACCTGGCGCTCACACCGCAGTTGCAGCAGTCCATCCGCTTGCTGCAACTCTCAACGCTTGAACTCAGCCAAGAAATCGAGCAAATGCTCGATGACAATCCGTTTTTAGAAAAAGAAAGCGACTTGGCCGAGCGCGAGGATTTTGGGGTGGGCCAAGACGATGCGCCCATCACGGCCGATGCCCAAAGCAGCGAAGCCGCTCTCGAGCAAGAAGCCAGTGCGAATGATTCGTCTGAAGGTGGGGACGACTTTGAAGGCAGTGAGAGCGCAGAACTCAGCGACTACAGTGAGCTCACCTTGACGCCACCGTCGGATGGCTTGAGCAGCCAAACCGTGTCCGATGCAGAAGGTCCCAATGAACCGAGCTCAGGCGCAGAAGACAGCACCATTGAAGGTGTTGCAGAGAGTTGGGACGGGGACGGCAGTGTGGAGTTCTCGGCCGACGACAGCGAGTGGGGAGGAGACGCGCCACCTCGCAACGGGGCACTGGATCAAGACACGAGTGACGCCACCGAGCTTGCGCGCTCGAGTCAGTCCCTCACTGAATTTTTGCACCGCCAGGCCTTGAGCATGCGCTTGGACGAAGTGGACCGCGCGGCCTTGCGGTTTTTGATCGAATCCTTGAACGACGACGGGTATTTGGAGGACTCCCTCCAAAACTTGGCCGAAGGCTTGGCCGGTGACGATGAGGAGCAAGTGGAATCGTTGGTGGAGCGCTTTCAGATGGCGCTGCATTTGCTCCAAAATTTGGAGCCCACTGGTGTGGGTGCTCGTGACTTGGGCGAGTGTTTGCGCTTGCAACTCAAGGCCATGACCACGCCCAATGCACAAGCCGAGGAACTCCGACTGGTGGCCTTGGCCATTTGTGGGTTGTCCATGGAGATGCTCGCCAGGCGAGACGTCAAGCGCTTGTGCACCGCGTTGTCGGAAAACGAGACCCGCATCAAATTGGCCATCGCGCTCATTGCCCGTTTGGAGCCCAAACCTGGGCGGCGATTTGTGGACGTGGAGCGCCAAATCGTGGTGCCCGATGTCATTGTGACCCGCGCTGGGGTGGACCGAGATGGTTTGCCCAAGTTTCGCGTGCAACTCAACAGCGACGTGATGCCCAGGCTTCGGGTGCACGACATCTACGCTGGCGCCTTGAAGGGCTCGGGCAAATCGGATGCCCACCAAGGACTGCAGCAGCGCCTTCAAGAGGCCAAGTGGTTCATCAAAAATATCCAGCAGCGCTTTGAGACCATTTTGCGGGTGAGCCACGCCATCTCCCAGCGCCAGCGCAATTTCTTCATCCATGGGGAGCTTGCCATGAAGCCCATGGTCTTGAGAGAAATTGCCGATGAGCTCGGACTTCATGAGTCCACCATCAGTCGGGTCACCACCTCCAAATACATGTCCACGCCCTTTGGTACGTTCGAGCTCAAGTACTTCTTTGGCTCGGGTCTGGGCACCGAGAGCGGCACGAATGCGTCCAGCACGGCGGTGCGCGCTCTCCTGAAACAGTTTGTGGCCAGCGAGAACCCCAAAAAACCGCTCTCTGACAACCAACTCTCGGAGATGCTCAAGGAGCAAGGCATCGATTGCGCTCGAAGAACGGTGGCCAAATACCGAGAAGCCTTGAAGATCGCGCCCACCAATTTGAGGAAAGTGCTTTGAGCCCATTCGGGGACGGTGCGCAAAGCGCCATGTAGTGCCCGATGCGTGTCACTTTCAATCGGCGCTTGCAGGCGCTTGGACACCCAACCAGACCCCAACCCATCTCTTGGCCATCCTCATTTCTGATTGTTTAAATTTCCATGAATTCTTTGACTTTGTTTTTACCCTGCGCTGCCGGTGTCGAGGGCTATTTGGCCCAGGAGTGCCAGCGCATTTTGGGGGGGGAGCCCACCGCCTTGGCCTCACAACGGGGTGGTGTGAGTTTGCAAGCGTCTTGGAGCGAGATGATGCAACTCAATTTGCGCACGCGTTTGGCCCAGCGCGTTTTAATCCAAGTCAAATCGGGCTTTTACCGCGCTGAGGAAGATCTCTACACCGTGGCCAAAAGTGTGCCTTGGGAGATGTGGTTCAAAGTGGAGCAAACCTTCAAAGTCGAGATCACCGCGCAATACAGCCCGTTGAAGAGTTTGAACTTTGCCGCACTGAAGGTGAAAGATGCGGTGGCCGATCGATTTCGAGACTTGAAGGGCTCGCGCCCCAGTGTGGATGTGAAGTGGCCCCACGTGCGCGTTTATGTGCATTTGACGCAAGACCAACTGCTCCTCTCGATTGACACCTCGGGAGAGCCGCTCTTCAAGCGCGGGTGGCGTTTGGACAAAGGCGAAGCTCCCTTGAAGGAAACCTTGGCGGCGGCCATGCTCGCGGCCAGTGGATGGGAGGAGCAAGACGGACTGGCGCTGTATGACCCGTGTTGTGGCTCGGGCACGATTGCCATTGAGGCGGCACAAATGGATTGCCACATCGCGCCAGGGATTTTTCGCAAATTTGGGTTTGAGAACCTGTTGCCCTTTCAAGCGTCACCCTGGCAGACCATCAAAAACCGTGCACGCCAAGAAGAGCGCGCCCCAACTCGTGCGATCTTTGGCTCGGATGTGTCTCACCGCATGGTCGACTTTGCCCAGCAAAACGCCGAGCGCGCAGGGGTGGCCCACGCCATTGAGTTCAGGGGCGGTGACGCCTTGGTGCGCATGCCCCCCCAGGAGACGCCAGGCATGTTGATGGTGAACCCGCCCTATGACGAGCGCATGAGTGCGCTTGGTGTGGCAGGAGCGGGCAAGGGTTTTGGGCGGGAGCGCGCGCAGATGAATTCGGCCGCAGCCTGGGAGCACAGGAGTCCCAGTCGAGACCCGTCAGGCGCATCCGTGGGAGCTCTGGCAGGAAATATGGCAGGGGATCTCGTTGGTGCCCCAGCAGCGGACAAGGCACCTGCGAGCGCCGATTTTTTCTCGCTCTTGGCCAGTCACTGGAAAAAGAATTTTTCCGGCTGGCAGGCCTGGGTGTTGACTCCCAACTTGAAGCTGCCGGGTCAAATGCGACTCAAAGAAAGCCGCCGTGTACCATTGTGGAATGGCCCCATTGAGTGTCGCATGTTCAAGTTTGACATGGTCAAAGGCAGCAACACTGGGGTGAAAAAGGCAGGACCCGAGGCTTGAGCTGCGTCGAGAATCTTGCTCAAGGCCCCTTGATCGTCATCGACACCAATGTGGTGCTTGACCTGTGGCTCTTTGACAATCCAGATGTGGCGCCATTGAGACTGGCCTTGGAGTCACGCTGCCTCAACTGGATCGCGTGCGAACGCATGTTTGGAGAGCTCCCCCGGGTCTTGACGTATGCGCACTTGCAAGCCAAATTGGGTGTTCATTTGAACAATGCGATCACGCCACTCACGAAGGCACTTGAGATGATGGGCTCCCAACCCCAGGGCACAGTGCAGTTGCCTTTCATGAGCCATGATCAGGTCGCCCAGGGCATCGTCGCGTGCATGCAGCACTGGGCACAGAGTTGCGAGACAGCGCCTCGTTGTCGCTACCAGTGCAAGGACCCCGATGACCAAGTGTTTGTGGATTTGGCGGCACAGCACTGCGCCACACTTTTTAGCAAAGACAAAGCCGTCTTGAAGCTCAAAAACCGGCTGGCCCGTTTGGGCGCCGGGGTCGTGTCGGCCAAGGATTCGGGTGCTTGGCTCAAGGCGCTTGGTCTGGATGGCCGTAAGCGGTACGCCAACACACATTGACAGCCCGAATATTCAACCGGTTTTTTAATTTTGCAGGGGCTGCCAGTTGTGAGGGAACAGTTCCTCAATCCGGCTGTTGGGATGGGTCGGTAACCTGGTCAAGACATCGGTCATGTATTTCAAGGGGTCCAAGCC
>CAIPFK010000152.1 GCA_903864315.1 uncultured Burkholderiales bacterium
AACTTGCTCCAACACTTGAACTGCAAAACCACAAAGACGAAGATATTCAAGGCCATCAAGGCTTCAATGATTTGGAATGCCCACCCCAACCCTCGAACTTTGGGCTGATTCAAACTGACACCAGCTGTGACCGCAGGACTGATGGGTTCGAGGTGTTTCAAGGTGGCATCCAACTCTTGTATGGATTTGGCAAGTGGTGCGATGAAGGCTTCGTAGTTCAAGGCGTAATACTCATCCCGGGTTCGCGGCTTGGACAAGCCTTGAAAGTGGGGAGCCACGTCTTCTACCTCTTGCGCAATGAAGCCCAAGCGTGCATTGCCAGACGACTTCATGGTGAAGGCCTTGGGTTTCAATTGCCGCACAAAATTAAGCCCCAGAGTTGAAGGCCGGATGTTGTCCTTCAATCTGCCATCTGACGTGGTGAACCAAGACGCCAAATTCCCCAGGTGCAGGTGGACCAAGTTCGCATCCCCAATCACCATCTTGCTGTTTTGTGCAGTGGCGTTGGCCCCCAGATTGATGGCATTGTTGAGAACGCTGACAGGCACGGCGGCATTCGCACCCAATGCAATCAGACCACTGAATAGATTCGCCGATCTCGCACTGATGCCAGACAGCGCACCCTCGTAATAACTGGTCTGGATCGCAGGAAAATCCTTGTCAACATCCCAAACCAATTGATATCCATTCTCGATCGACCATCTCCGCATGGCCAGGGACAAGGATTCATCGTCCAAACGAATTTCAAAACGCCCTTGACTTTGAGCCTCAACTGGGCCTTTCTCCGTGTTGATCATGGGAGATTTTGGGAATGTCTGACCCGTTCGAGCAACTGGGGCAGCATAGTTCTGCGTCACTTGATCTTGACCAAGGGCATTTGAATTCAAAGGTTTTTCTTGTGTGGAAGGTCTTTGACCAACGATGAGTAGCTTGTTATCTATGAGCTCCCAAGTGAATTGATATTTTTTTGAAAAATCAGTCAACACATTCAATACATAGGCATCTGAATAATTCCAACGTGTTAACACGTTTGGATCCACGTCCATGAACAACACCTTGACGTCTTGAGGAATGATCTTCTTGAGTGCATTGGCCAAGTTCATCTGGCCAGATCCATTGAATTTATCGCTCAAAAATGCTGGTGAGCCATAGGACAATTGGTTTGATGCATGGGCGTATTGATTGGCAACTGTCAGCATCAACAACAGAGTCTGGACAATCTTGTGTATTTTTTTGCAACAAAAATTGCGCTCTTGCATCCCTTGGCCCCTATGATGTTCAATTTCACTCTTACTCAATTCAGGCCTATCGACATCAATTGACGCTTAGAAAAACCATGCGTTGTATTCTGCTCAATAATCAACACTAAAAATGTATTTTGCGAATGATTAGTGGTACTTTTTACCTCTAATTTGGAAACTGATTATTGTTATAGAAATTAGAATGACTTTGTCCCTGTCGCAGGTCGGTGAACCATGGACTTCTTGAGTATTGAAATTTCAGATCTCTACGCGCGAGTGAAAATAAGGCATGAAGAATGTCTATAGCCATGAAAGCCATCAAACGCAGTCAATGCACATGCGTGTTAAAAACCCTCAATCCTCGTCAATGGATGAACGAGAGCTGAAGAGAATCCAAGAGGTGTTTGAGCGGATTTGGCTTGGGGGTATGCCTAACGCCCATCGGTCTTTAGAGACAACTCAAGAACCCTCAGTAATGGAACAGATTCAACAGATCTTGACGATTGATGGGCTTGATTAAAATGTCATCAAAACCAGAAGACAGTATTTCCTTCGTTTGCGCTTTCATGGCGTGGGCTGTGTAGGCGAATATTTTGATTCCCAATAGGTTTGCATTTGAGCGAATCGACTTGCAAACATCGATTCCACTGATTTTAGGCAGTGAAATGTCGAGCAAAACATAATCGTACTTGGTCTGCGATAAAAGTTTGAGCGCTTGGCTGCCATCAGCGCATTCGCTCACTTCGTACTTTTCTCGACCTAAAATCAAGCCTGGCAACATGCGATTGGCCAAATCATCATCAACCACCAAAACAGTCTTGATCATTTTTCCTCCATTGTCTGAATAGGAATTGTGAAATAAAAGGTACTTCCAACGTTGCTGGCTGAATTAAAGTTAATTTCACCCCCCATCAGAGCCACCAACTTTTGTGTCAAGGCCAAGCCCATACCCGAACCACCGTGAACACGGGTGATGAAATCTTCGTTTTGCCAAAACTTCTCAAAAACATGCGAATGCATTTCTTCAGGAATGCCATGGCCATTGTCTTTAATTGCAAAATAGATAGAGTGGATGTCCTTGAGGTAATGAATTGACAAAACAATACCTCCCCCCTCTTTGCTAAACTTAATGGCGTTGTCTAGGAGGTTATTGAGTATTCGCCTCAAATTCAGTTCATCAAGGCATACCAGTGGAGGACAGTTGTCATCGTATTCAAATATCAATTCTAAATTTTTAGTACTGGTGCGACTGCGATGCGTTTGACACACATCATCAATGACTTGTTTTAAATTGAAAATTTCGTTTTGCAATATCATTCGACCCGATTCAACTTGGGTCAAATCCAACAGCATATTGACCAATTTCAACAAATGGCGACTACTCTCATCAATGATTTGGGCAGGAAATTGAATCATGGGCTCTTGAGATGTGTAATGAATGTATTCAGCGTACCCAATGATGCCGTTCAATGGCGTTCTTAGCTCGTGTGAAATTGATGACAAAAATTCAGATTTGTGTTTATTGGCTTTCGTCACCTCATGGTTACTTTTTATCAAATCCAAATTCAGTAGTGCTAAACGATTCAAATACTCAACATTTGAAATCAAAAAAGCAATGGTGATCAGAGTGATCAAAACAGCAATCCCGTAGAAAATGGCTTTATGCCAGTTCGAGTCCGAACTCAGTTCCTCCACCTGTTGCCCCACAATGGTCACCAAGGGTTGATTGGATATCCTCTCAAATGCGTAGATGCGTTTGACACCATCAAATAACTGATTGGAAGTGAATGTTCCTTCCAATTTATCGCCGACGTCCAGCGGAAAATTCACCATGGTATTTTCAACCGAATTAATCACCGTTGAACCAATTTGTATGGCCCTGGGCACACCATCCAAGCCAAACAGGGCAACAACGCCTTTATCACCAAGATCAATGCTCTTGTAAAAGTCAGTCAAATAATTGGGGTTAAAGGAAACAACCGTCACCCCTGCAAAATCACCTTTTGCATCATCAATTCTTCGAGTCAGTTGAATAGAAAGTTTTTTACTGACACGCCCAATGACAGGCTTGCTTACAAAAACGCCAAATGGGTAAATTTCTTTGTGTATCCTAAAGTGTTCGCGATCTGACAAATTCACTTTGGGCGGATTGGTCAGATTAGAGAAAACATAATCCCCTGATGCGTCAATGATTCCTATTTGATTGATGAATCGGGTATCGATGACGCCATGATCAAAATAGTCGCTCAATGTTTTGTACTTCAAATCGACACCATTCTCACGATGGAATTTGATGATTCTCAACACCTGATCTGATGTACTGATGGTCTGCTCTGTATGAGCCTTGAAACTCTTGGTGAGATTTTGTAAATTCAAGATGCCTTTTCTCAACACGAGCTGTTGATCAGCACTGACAGTGACATACGCTGCACCCCAAATGGCAACCAATAGCAAGGCCGTGATAAAGACTAGAAATCTCACCTTGGGTTGACCAGCCAACTTGCTAAATTTGAAAGGCAAGGCCTTCATTGAAAATTTACCACCGGGCAATTGAACCTTAATTTGCTCAAGCATGATTCGAGCACTCAATGTTCACCGATTGCGCACATGGAATCAATCGATCCAATCGAATGGCCAATGCCTTTGGTTTGATAATCATTTGGGTTATTGAGTGGAGATGATCAAAGAAGGTGATCGAACGATTTTTAAAATTGAAATGCAAACAAAGCAATTCTTTCGGCTTTGGTGAGCAAAGCACTTGGTTTCGTCAACTTGGCGGATGACTTGTTGTGCAAATAGTGATGCAAGTTATCCCGCAATGCTTGATGATTTTGATCGACCTGCGCAATGGCTTCGTGTTGTAAACCATTCATCTCCTTGATGTCGACCAAGTAATAGTGGGACCGCATGATGTAATGGATGCGCTCTGCATAGTTGATAATTTTTCGAATCAGCAAGTCAGTCGGTATCGCACACTTGGAGCGCATATCCTCACTCAATGAGACAAACTGTATCAGTCCCTCAGCATGAAAATCTTTCAATTTATTTCGAATTGATTTCTCGCTGATGCGATCGGTGCGGTAAATACTTTTAAGTGGCGTTGATTCGGTCAGCGGATTTGTTTGATTACAAAAGTAACTCAATAAATTCAAAAAGATAAAGCGTCCACTTGTCGTTTCCAATTCGGGTAAATTTTCATTTTCCCAATTTTGAATGGCCACGACGATCTGCAACATAGTTCTTATATTTTGAAACTGTTCCACTTCTTTTTTTGACTCCACATTGAATGTAAAGGTTGAATTTAATACCATTCAAATTCGACGGACAATGGATGCTCACTTTTTAGTGGCAAAAATTGCCATCAATTTATACCTTGATCTGATCCAAAGTGGTTATAGGTTTTATAAGCTAATTCTTTGAGTCGATCGCAATGCATGTACCCGCATTTAGAGGTCATCAAAAGCAACAACAGCAATCCCCAGTGCAAATGATCATGCAAGGCAAGAGACGTCTCTTTTAAAACGCCATAGTATGAATAGAGGGCAAGCGCATTGATCACAAAAAGTCCCAACGCAGACATCCTGCTCCAAAATCCAAGAACCAAAAGAAGGGAGAAACCCATCTCACCTGCTGTAATCATCACAGCCGCCCACCCTGGATCGAGAAACGGCACTTGGTATTGATCGGCGAAAAGAAACAGCGTTGAACTCCAATTTTGAATTTTGGACCAGCCTGAAGTGAAGAAAATGTTGGCAATATAGAGCCGGACCAACAACTCCGCCAGAGAATAAATCCATTTTCTGAGTTCATTTGATTTTTCCTGTTTCAACTGAATCTGACTGTATTCATATAGATTGAGTTTTAAGGGTTGCTGAAGTGTGTCCATGAGAGTACATCCCTTAGTTGACAGAAATATTCTTGACCAGCAAACCAGCTTTTGACCATGACACCAAACAGTCAACCGCCCATTGATTCCAATTGTCCATTTTTATTTTTGACTTGCGTTTGACTTGCTTGAAGGAATCAACGAAATTGTGATTTCTTGCCACTGCTTTGATTAATTCATATTCAATCAACGGAATACATCTCCATTGACTGCTGAGATTTAAATCTCTCCAAACCAAGATTTTTTGCGCTTTTCGTACGGGTTGAATGGCCGTGATGTTCGCTGTCGATCGCATGGATTCCCAAAGTTGAGGCGCATTCCACTTGCAAGACAGTAGCGTCACCGATGAATGCACATACAAGACCATGTCTTGACAATCTTGGGGCGTCTTCACTTGAAGTTCCTCCAAGTTCCATGAGCTGGCGTTCTGTGCGGCCAGACTGTAATGCAATGCCCATTCCAACTCAGCGAGTTCGATGAGCCAATTCAAAGTGAATCCATCCTGAGTTTGCGCTAGAAATTTGGGGAAATGCGCACCAAACCATTGAATCGCTTTGCCGACGGCAAGATGGTGAGTTATAAAATCTTTGGCAAGTTCACCAAACTTGGCATCTCCAATCACTTGATGAGTTACTTCAAAAATCTCACTCAAAACCTTCGTTAAACTCAGATTGGTAGCAAATTCATCAATTGAATTGATATTTAACGCACCACACCCACTACCAGCGTCTTTTATTGCTGACTGTTTCTTCAAAAACCGTGCTTGAAACTGAGATTGCCTTTCTATCACATGCATCATCAAACTCCCAGGTATTTGTATTCATGAATGATTTTTTGTCAATTGAAATTGAGTGATGGTGATGACGTGCCTAGAATCAAATACAAGTTATCTCTTGCTGTCGTCCAACTGCCATTGACATATTAATTTTCTGACGCCGACAGTACGAAGAAAAACGTCAAGCATTATTTAGCGGTAAAAATTACCATCAATTATTCAGTTTTTAACTCGTTTGATTTTTAAGCCATTTATATTGGCTTCTCGTTTCAACCGTGCAATACCAACTTTTACCAACATGTCTGAATTTCAAACCCATGGGACAAATGCAAGCATCAATGGACGAACAGCATCCGATGCAATTCATTCCAATATCTCTTCCTTTTTCAAAGGCGAAAAATACCACTCCTTCACACCACATTCGTTGTGCATAGTCAAACATATCAATGATCAATTGATCGGATATCTTGAATATTCAAGCTTTGTCTATGGGCACGAATTTTTCCATGAATATTGTGTACTGCACTTTCAAGACAGCGAGCAACAATGGAGATGGTTGGCTTCCCCTTTGAACCGCGATCAAAGCCCCGCATTCATGGTTTTTTTGTCCAATGTGCATTGGTTTGTAACCCTACACATGCAACTCGATCTCACTCAATGCCAATTTGAATTGAAAGAATTTGAAAAAAAAGAGTTTTATATTTACCCAGTGTGGGAACGCGTTAAAAAGAAGGTTGGTCTACCCAATGAAATAAACACTGGGGGACTTAAAACCAGCACGACTCAGCGTTTGATTCAAGGCACTATAGAAATATTGAAAAAATTCAATGGCATTGATCGAACAGGTAAAGGGATCAACACACCACCCATCAACGCCAGTGTTTAGCAAAGAGGATGGGCAAGTGAAGGCGCTCTAGGCTTTGCCCATGGCCAGAACGGATTAAAGGGGCTGAGCAATCAAGTCATGGCCTTGGGTGTCCAAGACCAATGCCTGCACGAAACCGCCCACTTTCAAGCGTTGACTCAAGCGTTTGGGGGCCAACAAATGAACCACGCCATCGATCTCTGGTGCATCCGCATAACTTCGCCCCACGCCGCCGTTCTTTCCTGAAGCAGGGGCGTGGTCGATCAAGACTTGCATGGTCTGACCGATTCTCGAGCGAAGTTTTTGTGTTGAAACTTCTTCTTGAACTTTCATGAAGCGCGCTTGACGCTCCTCTCGCAATTCTTGGCTGAGCATGCCAGGAATTTCATTGGCCAATGCACCTTTGACAGGACTATAGGCAAAGCATCCTGCTCGGTCGATTTGAGCTTCACGGACAAAATCCAACAAATGCTGAAATTCGGCTTCTGTTTCCCCAGGGAAGCCTGCAATGAATGTGCTTCGAATGACCAACTGCGGGCATTCACGACGCCAGGCCTGGATACGCTCTAGATTTTTTTCACCATTGGCTGGACGCTTCATGCGAGACAATACATCGGTGTGACTGTGCTGAAATGGCACATCCAAATACGGCAAGACTGCACCCGTGCTCATCAGTGGCATCAAGTCATCCACACTGGGATAAGGATACACATAGTGAAGGCGCACCCAAGCTCCATGTTCCTGGGCCAAAACAGACAACTCCCGCACCAACTCCAAGGTCTTGGTTTTGATGGGCCTGCCTTGCCAAAATCCAGTTTGGTATTTCAAGTCCACGCCATACGCCGAGGTGTCTTGACTGATGATCAGCAACTCTTTGACACCTTGCTCAAACAACACCTGAGCCTCAGACAAAACGTCACCAATGGGCCTTGAGACCAAGTCTCCGCGCATGGACGGAATGATGCAAAAGGTACATCGGTGATTGCAACCCTCTGAGATTTTCAGATAGGCGTAATGCTTGGGTGTCAATTTGATACCAGCAGGAGATATCACCTGCGGAGTCAAATCTAAAAATGGCTGCGGCACTTGTGGCAAAAACTCTTGGACGCGGGCCATCACTTCATCGGTCGCATGCGGGCCCGTCACGGCCAGCACTTTGGGGTGAGTTTTGAGGACCAAGTTTTGGCCATCGTCGTCGGACTTGGCCCCTAGACATCCCGTGACGATGACTCGTCCATTTTCGGTCAAGGCTTGAGAAATGGTGTCCAAGCTCTCTTTGACGGCATCATCGATGAAACCGCATGTATTGACGATCACCAAGTCGGCACCTGCAAAGGTCTTGCTGGTGTCGTACCCTTGGGCGTTCAAGCGGGTGAGTATCAATTCCGAATCGGTCAAAGCCTTGGGGCAACCCAGACTCACAAAACCGATTTTTTTGGGCGATTGGACAGTAGTGAGAGCATCATTCATGCCGCTATTGTCGCTTTAATTGAGCCGAATTTCAGCAGGCAAATGCGGCAAAGACACTTCAAATGATCAATAGACCTCAAAACACATCATTAAAATGCCTAAAACCATACAAGCACAAGGGTTTAGTGCTGTTCATTGAATGGAACTGGGCAAGGCGTGCTTACTTCGGAGCGAGTTTGACGTTGAACGCTTCGACCATTTTTTCAGTCTGAAGTTTGAGCTGTTCTTGCATTTGATCTTGCATTTTTTGAAAAATTTGCTTTGACTCTTCGGTATAACTTCCCATCATTCCTTGAAGCATGGGTGTTTGAAGATTCATGACTTGAACCCACAACTCAGGGGAAATGGACTTTGAGTTTTGCGTCATTTTCAATTGCAAATCCACGAAAGATTGGATATTTTGCTCTAAATAACTCCCCATATAGGTTTGCATGGCGTGCCCGTAAAATCGAATCATGTTTTCGAGCACCTTGGCACTGAACATCGGGGCACCCGCAGTCTCCTCTTCCAAGATGACCTGCAACAAAACAGCTCGAGTCAAATCTTTTTGAGTTTTTGCATCGATCACGTTAAAACCAACACCTTGCATGACCAAGTCTTTGACCTCACTGAGTGTCACATAACTGGATGTCGAGGTGTCATACAAGCGACGATTGGGGTATTTTTTCAGCACCCGTTTTTCAGTTTTAGAGTCCGTCGTGAAGGGGCCATCGTGTTTTCGCTTTTTGGAAGATTTATTATTTGAAACAGGTGCATTCGCTTCTAAAGCTTCTTGCGTCTGATCTTCCATTTGAAAAGCATCTTGGCGATTTTTAGAATTCACAAACACCCCTCAATACAGATTAACCCAAGTGAAACAACAGCATTAAAGTTTCCATATTTTGACTTGCTCTGCACGCGACAAGACTGTGTTTACCCTTAGTTTTGATAATTGGAAAACTTTGGGCCTTCATCTGAAGGGGGGCAGTTTTTGACTTGTGATCCATTGGGGAAAAGCCCTTTGCCCCACACGCTCTAAGACCGTTATCCTCATCATGGAGCCTGTCAGTTTTTTTAAAAATTTAACATTTTGTATTAAGCTGTCATTGGTGGAAAGAAGATGGATACTTTCAAGTAAACGCATCAACGTCCTCCTATCCCATTCAAATTCCTGCTCAGCCAGACCCCACAGTCTCCACCCATTTCTCAGCTCCCCCCTGCGACAACCCTTGCGTTGTGTTTTGATCAAACGATTGCTGATTTTCGCAATACGCAGATGATCGCTGCCACTTGGGATTGGGTACCATATGATTATTGTAATTTTGAGGCATTGATGTGCTCAAATCGAATGAGGAACTTTTTTAAGTCAAGGGATCGCCTAAGGGTATTTGCCGCAGATCGGAACTGGGATCAATTTCATAATCCCAAGAACTTGGCCATGGCTTTAGTAGTTGAAGCTGGTGAGCTTGTCGAGCCTTTCCAATGGCTTACTGAAGAGCAAAGTCTGCGCTTAGATTCAAAACAACGATGCCATGTACAAAATGAAGTAGCGGATGTTTTTATTTATTTGATTAGACTGGCTGATAAGTTGGGAATTGATTCAATTGATTCAGCCAATAAGAAAATCGATCTGAATAATGAAAGGTATCCCGTATCTGAGGCTTACGGAAGTGCCGTGAAAACCAAGCATAAATAGCAGTTAATCTGTGAATTCAAACGGTATTTCCAATTGAAAAAAATTGAACTGTATTGTGTTTTTTCAAACCCACGACGCATCAGGTGTAAGTGAAATTTTTGGTAGGCGATATTGGATTCGAACCAACGACCTCTTCCATGTCAAGGAAGCGCTCTAACCAACTGAGCTAATCGCCTATCAATGCAGGGCAATGTGTTTTTGCCTGCAAGCCAAGTATTATACCGCTTCTTTATTCACTGCCCCCAGCATTCTGAGCCAAATTGACCACAATGCAACACGAAGGGGCATGACATCCCCCTCAAAAAAACGGGAATCGGCTGCCCAAGACTTATCTGCGACGAACAGCCCTCACGCCTTTGACCTCTTTCACGATGCTGAGCACTTTGTCCACCTTGGATGAGTCTTGCACCTCGACCGTGAAGGTCATCCATGCCACTCCTTTGATCGTTTGGGTTTGAACACCGACCACATTCATTCGCTCTTTGGCAAACACCTCAGAGATATCACGCAAAAGCCCCTGGCGGTCATACGCCTCGAGTGCCACGTCAACAGGATAAAACGCCATCGACTGCGTATTTCCCCACTGGACCTGAATGACGCGATCGGCATCTTTGATGACCAACTGTTTGAAATTGGGGCAGTTTTGTCGGTGAATGCTCACGCCTTTTCCCCGAGTCACAAATCCTTGGATGGCGTCCGGAGGAGCAGGCTTACAGCACCTGGCCAATTGGGTGAGCAGCGAATCCATGCCGACCACCAAGAGTGCGCCCTTGCTGGTGTTGTCTTCGGCGCGAGAGCGTTTTTTGAGTTTGCTGAGCTCATCGACTGGGGGAGCCACCACCTCTGGGCGAATGATTTGCTCAATATTCTTTAAAGAAAATTCGTCTTTGCCCACCCCTTCAAAGAGTTGCTCCGAGGACTTGAACCCCAGTTGTGAGGCCAAACTCTCCAAATTCATCGAGGTTTTTCCCTCGCGCTGCAAGAGTTTTTCAACCGCTTCACGCCCACGTTGAATGGTCTCTTGCATGACCTGGGCATTGAACCAAGCCCTCACCTTGGCTTTGGCCCTTGCAGACGCCAAAAAACCCAACTCCGGATTGAGCCAATCCCGGGAGGGCCCGCCCTCCTTGAGCGTCACCACCTCAACCGTTTGACCGTTTTTCAATGGGGTATTGAGGGGCACCATGACGCCATCCAAGCGAGCTCCCCGACAACGGTGTCCCAAATTGGTGTGTATCGTGTAGGCGAAATCCACCGCTGTGGAGCCTTGTGGCAGCTCGACAATTTCGGCCGCAGGAGACAATACATAAATGCGGTCGTCAAGCTCTGCACCCAGCGCTTGATCACCACCAGCGCTCACTTGAGCACCATGGCCATCGGGGTCGACCAACTCGCGCTCCCAGGCCAAGAGTTGCCTGAGCACCGCGATTTTGGCGTCGTAGGAAGACGTCGCACTGACCCCCTGATAGCCCTTGACGCCCGCCTCCTTGTAAGCCCAATGCGCAGCCACACCAAACTCGGCATGCTCGTGCATGGCTTGGGTTCGAATCTGAATCTCAATGGGCCTGCCACCATCGTCTCTCACCACACTGTGAAGCGATTGGTAGCCATTTTGTTTGGGTCGAGCAATGTAGTCATCAAACTCTTGGGCGATGGCCTCAAAGTGTTGATTGACCCAATCAAGCGCCGCATAACAGTCCTCAACGCTTGGCACCACGATTCTGAGCGCTCGCACATCCAAGATGCGATCAAACCCCACGGATTTGCCCCGCATTTTCTTAACGATACTGAAGATGTGCTTGGGACGCCCTTGCACCTCGGCTTTGATGCCCAGCGTTTTGAGCTCTGACTGTATTTTTGTTTGTAAGCCACGGATATAGTCTTCACGCTCAACGCGTTTTTCATCCAACCAGTTGGCCACATCCTTGTAAGTTTTGGGCTCCAAAAAACGAAACGCCAAGTCTTCAAGCTCCCATTTGATTTGCCAAATTCCCAATCGGTTGGCCAAGGGGGCAAACACACTCAAAGTTTCTTGGGCCAAAACGGGGTTGCACGTTTTGGTGGTGGCCGCGCAAAACCTGAGCGTTTGCAGTCTCGAAGACAACCTGAGCAAAATCACCCTCAAGTCCTTGGAAAACGCCATCAGCATTCGGCGCACGGCTTCGGTTTGATGGGGCAAATGTGCAGCCCCCTGGGGCTCAGTGCTTACACTCGCAGCACCCACGTTGGCCAGCACTGTCGCTTGCGCGCGTGAATTTTTTTGCAATTGCACCAGCTTGGTGGTCTCCATCGCCAAGACGGCGTAAGGAGCCCCAAAGGCTTTGGTGATCACCTCTTGGGGTTTGTTCAAATGCTCGCAGGCATAGACCAAATAGGACGCCGCTTGCAAAGACACGGCTCCCCCCAAAAAAGCCACCGATTGGGCCACCGCATGCGCATGGTCCCAGGTGTTTTCTCCACTGGAGAGCATCTCGCCAGAAATCAACGGCCTGGCAAAGGCTTGCGCGCGCTCAAGCACATCGATGTCACTCTCAGTCATGGCCTCGCCCATGGCGTGTGCCGGCGTTGATGGAGGGTGGTCTATTTTGCTCATCTGTTTGAGAGTCTAGCTCACCTTGGGCTCACAAATCAGCAAAGCATGGAGGCAATCGAAAAATTACCCGCGCGCACCAAAAAGGTTCGAGAGCGCAGTCCATGAGCCCATCCAGGCACGCACAGTTGGGTCAAAGTCAACATAATTTTTGAGTTCTAGACCTCAGAGAACCCGGAGCGTAATAATTTCACTTAAGATTGGTTTCAAGACCATTTTTCAAATCACCACCTGAGGAGTTCTGAATGAAAACCAATTTATCCGGAAGAAACGCTTTGATCACAGGCTCGACCAGTGGCATCGGCTTGGGGCTGGCCATTTCTCTGGCCGAACAAGGGGCCAACATTGTGCTCAATGGTTTTGGGGACCATTTACCAGCCCAGCATCAAATTGAAGCCCTGGGGGTGAAGGTGGCCTACCACGCGGCAGACATGACCCAACCCGATCAGATCAAAGACATGGTTCATTTAGCTCAAAAGACCATGGGCAGCTTGTACATTTTGGTCAACAACGCCGGCATCCAACACGTGGCCAATATTGAGGACTTTCCCGCCCAAAAATGGGACTCCATCATTGCCATCAACCTCTCGAGCTCTTACCACACCATTCACCATGCCATGCCGGCCATGAAGGCCGCCAACTGGGGGCGCATCATCAACATCTCCTCCGTGCATGGATTGGTGGCTTCCCCTCAAAAAGTGGCCTACGTGAGCGCCAAACACGGCCTCATTGGGCTGACCAAAGTGGTGGCCTTGGAGACCGCGCAAACGGGGGTCACTTGCAACGCCATTTGCCCAGGCTGGGTCTTGACCCCGCTTGTTCAAGCCCAAGTCGATGCCAAGGCCAAGGAGCTCGGGGTGAGCGTTGAGAAAGCCACCGAGCTCTTGCTCGGTGAAAAAATGCCCTCCATGCAATTCACCACCCCAGCAGAGCTGGGTGACTTGGCGGTCTTTTTGTGCTCCGACACCGGCCACAACATCCGAGGTGTGGCGTGGAACATGGATGGAGGCTGGGCGGCGCAGTGAGCCCAGCAGACCCGGGTCGACATCAAGCGGTTCATGGCCTGCAAACAGCTTGGATCACGCGCGGACCTCTCGTGATTCAGTCCTTGTAGAGCAACACCACGGCTCTGGCCTCCATGCTTTGCTCCAGACCGACGGGGCCCATTTTTTCAGCAGTCTTGGCTTTGACGTTCACTTGAGCGATGTCCAAGCCCAAACACGTGGCGATGTTGTCGCGCATGCCCAAGATGTGTGGGGCCAACTTGGGCCTTTGTGCGTGAATGGTGCTGTCGATGTTGACGATCGAAAAACCCTCGCGTTTTAAGAGTTCGCCCACGAGTTTCAACAAGACTTGGGAGTCTGCTCCCAAGTAGGCCGCGTCGGTGTCTGGGAAATGCTGCCCGATGTCGCCCAAGGCACTGGCCCCCAACAGCGCATCGGTGATGGCGTGCAGCAGCACATCCGCATCCGAATGCCCCAAAAGCCCCACAGGGTGAGGCACATGAACCCCCCCCAACACCAAAGCCCGATCGGGCACCAGGGCATGGACATCAAAGCCCTCACCGACTCTCAACTGCATGGGGTTGAACATGGTTTGATCTCTCTTGAACTAAAAAAACAAAGACTCGACGCTCACTGACACATCGCCTTCAAACTCAAGGCTCCAACAGCGTCAACAGTGCTCGGGCCAGGGCAAAATCCTCGGCATAGGTGACTTTGATGTTGAGTGCACTGGCTTTGACCAAGAGCGGACTCAGGCCCACGGCCTCCATGGCCGAGGCCTCATCGGTCACCCGGGGCTCTGAGCCCTCCCCATGGGGCTGCGCGAGATCGATTGCCAATTGTGCCGTGGCGCTCTCCAGTGCTTTTTGAAGTGGCCCCACACGAAACATTTGCGGGGTTTGGGCCAACCACTTGTGGGCTCTAGAGTGCGTGCTCAAGATGCGAGAGCTCTCGTGAGGCTTGGACGCATGGGCCTCTTTGAGGGTATCGCTGAGCGGCCACGCCAAAATCCCACCCACGGGGTCGTCCCCCACTTCACGAATCAATTGCTCGACCCATTGGGCTTGGATGAGACAGCGTGCGGCGTCATGCACCAGCACCCAGTCACTCTCTCTCGCCCCCATCAGCGCCAAAGACCTCACGCCAGCCAGGACCGATTCCATGCGGGTGGCCCCGCCTTGGGCAAGAACGTTAAAATGATCAAACCAGTGTGCGCAGCCGTGGGCTTGCATCACCTGCCTTGCCATTGGGTCTTGGGGCGAGACCACGAGCACCGCACTTTTGAGTTGCGGCACGCGCGCAAGACCCTGCAAGGACCTCACGACCAAGGGCAAGCCCTCCACGTGTTGGTACTGCTTGGCGACCTCGCCACCTGCTCTGAGGCCCGATCCAGCGCAAGGCATCACCAAAAAGTACTGACTCTCATTGACCATACGCCTCCCTTTTGAACCTCATTCTAAAATCACTTGTGTTGTGTCCGCGCCCATGGATCAAAATTGGGGCACACGCTGCTGGCCCCAGAGGGTTGCCCTAGACTCTATTTGACCTTGCCAAATTGAAAGCTTTCATGCATTTGCCCTCCCTCCTTGCCGGTAAACGTTTCAGTCTACCCAAGCCCCAAGGCTCCTCGGACGCCTTGCTGATTGCACACTTGGCCAACCGCGAAAAAAGCGTTGGTCAACGCCTGGCCGTGATCACCGAACAAGCCCAAGACGCTCAGCGACTGCTCGAAGAAATTCAATTTTTCTCGCCCTCACTGCATTGTGTGCTTTTCCCGGACTGGGAAACTTTGCCCTACGACTCATTTTCACCTCACCAAGACCTCATCAGCGAGCGACTCGCCACATTGTGGCAAATCTCCCAAGGCGAGGCCGACCTCATCTTGATGCCCGCCACCACGGCGCTCTACAGACTGGCGCCGCCCTCGTTCTTGGCAGGATACACCTTTCACTTTCAAACCGGGCAAAAGCTCGATGAGGCCCAACTCAAGCACCAATTGACCCTGGCGGGCTACGAGCACGTGAGCCAAGTGGTGAGCCCTGGGGAGTATGCCGTTCGAGGTGGCTTGATTGACCTCTTTCCCATGGGCTCGGTGGTGCCCTACCGGGTGGACCTCTTTGACCAGCAAATTGACTCCATTCGAACCTTTGATCCCGATAGCCAACGCAGTTTATACCCAGTGCCTGAAGTGAGGCTCTTGCCAGGGCGCGAGTTTCCCATGGACGAAGGCTCACGCACCAAATTCAGGAGTCGCTGGAGAGAGCTTCTCGAAGGCGACCCCACACGAAGTCGTCTCTACAAGGACATGGGCCTGGGGCTTGCCACGGCGGGGATTGAGTATTATTTGCCGCTCTTTTTTGATGAAACATCGACGGTGTTTGATTACCTGGGCACCCAAGCCGTCATGGTCTTGCACGGCGAATTGGAACGCGCGTTTGAGCACTTCTGGCACGACACCAACGAGCGCTACAAATTGGCCTGCGGCGACCCAGACCGCCCGGTGCTGCCACCCCACTCGCTGTTTTTGAGCAGCGAGGAGTTTTACCTCAAAGCCAAACCCTACGCTCAACTGGCCTTGCGCCCCCCAGTCGCGCACAGCACCGACGTGTCGACTCAAGACCTGGGCCAACCGCCGAGCAACGAGGCACTTGGGGGCGAGGGATCGACTCAAGAACACACGCAAGCCGCTTGGAGCCAAGCTCTGCCAGACCTTCGCGTGCAGCGCGGCCATGAAGACCCGCTGAGCCTTTTGAAGCGTCATGCCCAGCGCTCACCCCATCGCCTCCTACTCTTGGCCGAGAGCGAAGGACGGCGTCAAAGCTTGCTGGATTTTTTACGCGCCTCTCACGTCGAGCCCACACTGGTGGATTCCTTGGAGGACTTTCACTCGAGTCCCTCACGCTTGGGACTGGCCACGGCCTCCTTGGCCAATGGATTCGCTTGGCATGAGGCGGGCATTGACTTCATCACCGAGACCGAACTCTTTTTAACCAACAGTTTTGCCAGGCGTCGAAAAAAACAAGAACAAGTCAGTGACCTCGACGCCCTCATCAAGGATTTGTCTGAGCTGCAAATTGGAGACCCGGTCGTGCACAACGCGCACGGCATTGGACGCTACCAAGGACTGGTCAATTTGGACTTGGGACTTGGGGTGAACGAGCAAGGAGAGCCCATCACCCAAGAATTCTTGCACTTGGTCTATGCAGACCAAGCGGTGCTCTACGTGCCAGTGAGCCAGTTGCACTTGGTGTCTCGCTACACTGGGGTGAGTGCTGATGAGGCGCCCCTGCACAAATTGGGCTCGGCCCAATGGGACAAAGCCAAGCGCAAAGCCGCCGAACAAATCAGGGACTCGGCCGCAGAGCTTTTGAATCTCTACGCCAGGCGTGCAGCCAAGGAGGGGTTTGCCTTTCGCTTCTCAGCCGATGACTACGAGACCTTTGCCAATGCATTTGGTTTTGAGGAAACGGGGGATCAAAAGGCAGCCATCCACGCAGTGATCCAAGACATGATCAGCCCGCGCCCCATGGACCGTCTCATTTGCGGTGACGTCGGGTTTGGTAAAACAGAAGTCGCCATTCGGGCCTCTTTTGTCGCAGTGACTGGGGGCAAGCAAGTCGCCATTCTCGCCCCCACCACGCTCTTGGCCGAGCAGCACTTTCAAACCTTGGTGGACCGATTCTCCAAGTGGCCTGTCAAAATCGCAGAGCTCTCGCGCTTTCGCAGCACCAAGGAAGTGAACCAAGCCATCGCGGGCTTGGCCGACGGGAGTGTGGACATTGTGGTGGGCACCCACAAACTCTTGAGCCCGAGCATCAAGTTCAAACAATTGGGGCTGTTGGTGATCGATGAGGAGCACCGCTTTGGCGTGCGTCACAAAGAAGCGATGAAGGCCATGAGAAGCGAGGTCGACGTCTTGACGCTCACGGCCACCCCCATCCCCAGGACACTGGGAATGGCGCTGGAAGGCTTGCGAGACTTGAGTGTGATCGCCACGGCCCCCCAGCGCCGACTCGCCATCAAAACTTTTTTGCGCACCGAGGGCTCTGGCGTCATCAGAGAGGCAGTCCTTCGGGAGATCAAACGCGGTGGGCAGTGCTACTTCTTGCACAACGAAGTGAGCACCATTGAGAACCGCCGAGCGCAACTGCAAGAACTCTTGCCAGAGGCCTCCATCATGGTGGCGCACGGTCAAATGCCCGAGCGTGAGCTCGAACGCGTGATGCGCGACTTCGTCGCCCAACGCTTCAATGTGCTCTTGTGCTCGACCATCATTGAGACGGGCATCGATGTGCCCAGCGCCAACACGATACTGCTCTCGCGTGCCGACAAATTCGGCCTTGCACAACTTCACCAATTGAGAGGTCGAGTCGGGCGAAGCCATCACCAGGCCTATGCTTATTTATTGGTGCCCGACATCGAGGGCTTGACCAAGCAAGCGGGCATGCGGCTCGAAGCGATTCAACAAATGGAGGAGTTGGGCTCGGGTTTTTACTTGGCCATGCACGACTTGGAGATCCGAGGTTCTGGCGAGGTTTTGGGAGAGAACCAAAGCGGCAATATGCTGGAGATTGGTTTTCAGCTCTACAACGAAATGCTCAGCGAGGCCGTTCGCTCATTGAAAGAAGGCAAAGAGCCCGATTTATTGAGCCCCTTGCAAGTCACAACGGAGATCAATCTTCACTCACCCGCTCTGCTGCCTAGTGACTACTGCGGAGACGTTCACTTGCGGCTGTCCTTTTATAAAAAGCTCGCGACCGCCAAAAACGACTCACAAATCGATGCCTTGCAAGAAGAAATTGTTGACCGCTTTGGTAAACCCCCTGAGCAAGCCCAGACCTTGATCGATGTCCACCGCTTGCGCGTGCTGGCCAAGTCCTATGGCGTGGCCAAGGTCGATTCAGGCGCCGAAGTCACCCACATCACCTTCATGCCCCATGCGCCCGTGGAGTTGGCCAAGATCATTGAGTTGGTGCAAAAAAACAAAACCATCAAACTCGCAGGCAATGACAAATTGCGCATCGAGCGCGAATGTGAAAAGCCCAAACAGCGCAGTCAATTGGTGCGTGAGATTTTACAAAAACTCGGCCAGCCCGTCACCTCCAAAGCGCTTGCTTGATCAATCCCTCTGACATCACGACCACCATGTTTGTTCCACCCACACTCCTAGCACCTGGCATCCAAAGTCCCCTGAACTGGTCGGATTACAAAGTCATTGCCTTTGACATGGACTCCACCCTCATCAACATCGAGTGCATTGACGAATTGGCCAAAGAAGCTGGCGTGGGAGACCAAGTCGTTCGCATCACCGAAGCCACCATGAGAGGCGAGATCAAAGACTTCAAGGAGAGTTTGCGCGCGCGCGTCCTCCTCCTCAAAGGATTGCCCCTCGAGAGTCTTGCGCGCGTGTACAAGAGCAAATTGCAATTCAACCCCGGTGTAGAGACTTGGATGAGGGCTTGCCAAGCGCATGGCCTCAAAACCATTTTGGTGAGCGGTGGATTCACATATTTTGCCGATCGGGTCTGTGAGCGTTTGCGCATGGACTACTCCCGCAGCAATGCACTGGCGATGGATGATGGCGTGCTAACGGGCGAGCTCATTGCCCAACATTGGGGTGACATTTGCGATGGAGAAGAAAAGAGAAAAATGCTCCAGCAAACCTGCAGTGAACTGGGGTTTTCATTGTCCCAAGCTGTTGCTGTGGGAGACGGCTCCAATGACTTGCCCATGATGAAGGCCTGCCAAGACGCAGGTGGCTTGAGTGTGGCCTTTCACGCCAAGCCCGCCGTGAAGGCCCAAGCCATGGTGAGCGTTGAAGCGGGGGGCATGGACGAGTTACTTCACCTATTTGGATGAAGCGCGTTAACTCAAGCGCGCATCAACGCAAGGCTTTGTAAATGGTTTGAGCCAGGGCCTCTGAGATGCCCTCCACCCCCATCAGGTCTTGCACCGAAGCTTGCGCCACGCCCTTCACCCCGCCAAAGCGCTGGAGCAAGCGAGCGCGTTTTTTGGGGCCCACGCCGTCAATGTCCTCAATGCTGGAGGCGCCCACTCGGGTGCGTGCTCGCTTGGCGCGCATGCCTGTGATGGCAAAGCGGTGGGCCTCATCGCGAATTTGTGCAACCAGCATCAAGGCGGCCGAGTCGGCACCGAGATAGATTTTTTCACGACCATCGGCGAACACCAACTCTTCCAAACCGACCCGTCGACCTTCGCCTTTTTCCACGCCCACCAAGCGCGTGAGATCCAGCCCCAAACTCTCAAACACGTCCTTGGCAATCCCCACTTGCCCCTTGCCGCCATCGATGAGCACCAAGTCGGGCATCTTGGCCTCACCCGCATGGACCCCTTCGGCCACTTTGCTGTAACGCCTGGTGAGGACTTGGCGCATCGCCGCATAGTCGTCCCCACCGGTGATGCCCTCAATGTTATAGCGCCGGTACTCGGCGCCTTGCATTTTGTGGTGATGAAATACCACGCAAGATGCCTGCGTGGCTTCGCCAGACGTGTGCGAGATATCAAAGCATTCAATTCGAAAGCTCTCCAAGTCCTCGACCAAGACATCGAGTGCATCCACCAAGGCACGGGTGCGGGCTTTTTGCGAGCCCTCCTCAGCCAACAGTCTTGCGAGTTGAATTTGTGCATTTTGCTGCGCCATCTCCAGCCACACTTTGCGCTGCTCACGGGGCTGCCAGACGCATTGAATTTTTTGCCCCGCTTGACTCCCCAACAAATCGATCAATTCCTTTTGCACAGGGTGGCTCGTGACCAAAGTGCTTGGCAGGGCCAACTCCACGTAGTGCTGCGACAAAAAGGCCTCCAACACTTCCACGGCGTCGGCATCCTCCACGTGCGCTGGGAAATACGGCCGGTCCCCCAAATGACGCCCACCTCGAACCATGGCCAAATTCACGCAGGCGCGCCCACCTTTGATTTCAACCGCCAAGATGTCCGCATCTTGGTCGCCAACACTCTCAACCCCTTGTTGGTGCAGCACTTTGGAGAGCGCGCTGATTTGGTTTCTGATTTCAGCGGCTTGCTCAAACTCGAGCACCTGGGCGTGCTCGTTCATGCGCTGCTCGAGTTGTGCCATCACTTCTTTGGTTTCCCCGCGCATGAGGCGTTGAGCGTGTTCCACATCGTTCATGTAGTCTTGCACCGCAATCGCCCCCACACACGGGGCCGAGCAGCGTTTGATTTGATACAGCAAGCAAGGGCGGGAGCGGTGAGCAAAAACACTGTCCTCACAGGTGCGCAATTTGAAGACCTTTTGCATGAGCCAAATGGCTTCGCGCACGGCCCACACACTCGGATAGGGCCCAAAGTAATCGTGCTGCTTGTCAACAGCGCCTCGGTAGTAAACCACCCGCGGGATGTCTTGAGCCCTGGGGTTGGCGTGGGTGCGGGTAGAAGGCAGGCCAGGCAGGTTTGAAACGCTGGGCACACCCCGCGCAGGGGAAACATCGATCGCTGGATTTGAATTGACCCTAGAGGGGGGCGAGCCGGCAGCGACCTCCTTGAGTGAAGAGGCCGCTGCGGAAGTGGGCGTGGACGTGGACGTGGTGGTGGTGGACGCCTTTGGTCGAGTGATCTTCAAGTACGGGTAGCTCTTGTCGTCCCTGAACAAGATGTTGTACTTGGGCTTCAAACTCTTGATGAGGTTGTTCTCCAAGATCAGGGCTTCTGCCTCAGAGCGCACCACGGTGGTTTCCATGCGGTGAATTTTGCTCACCATGTGGCCTATGCGTGTCCCACCATGATCGCGTTGGAAATAGCTGGTGACGCGCTTTTTAAGGCTATTGGCTTTGCCAACATAGAGAATTTGGTCTTGCGCATCAAAGTAACGATAAACACCGGGCAAGGTCGGCAAGGCGCTCACTTGTTCGAGTAAATTGTCAGCAAATCCAGTGACTTGGGTTGGTACTTCTGCAGGGGCTTGGGGCCCTGAAGCACGGCCAGCATGAGCCAATTCGTTCTCACCCTGAGGTGCTGGTGGGTCTGAAGCCAAGGGCATGGCGGCGCCAACACCAAGGTCAGTGATTGAAGCCGTGATTCGTTTTTTGCGAGTCTTGGGTTTGATGACCTCAATGGCTTGAATGGCTTGAATGGCTTGAATGGGCTCCATCGGATCGTTTGGTTGATCCTTGGATTTTGGCGTGTGATCTGCAGCAGGTTGTGCAGGGACCAATGGGTCTTGCATGGTGAAATGCTCTTAAACCTTGGCGTTGTGTGAATTGTTTTTCATGAAACGTGACTATAGCTTGAAAATTAAAACGCCTAGAATCATTTCTTTCCAATTCCCCTGGCGTGGCTTTGTCCTTGAACTCCAAGTCTGAGATTTCTGTTGAGTCCAACACGGACACCAACTACTCACCCCTCTTGTGGATCTGGGATGTGTTTTGTCACGTCATTGACAACCATGGGGACTTGGGGGTGTGCTGGCGATTGTCCCAAGACCTGGCCAGACTCGGGCACACGGTCCGCCTCTACATCGATCACCCAGAGGATTTGAACTGGATGGCTCCCCAGTGGGCACAACCCAACGGCCAAGCGCCCACTCACCGGGGCGTGAGCGTTCACGCTTGGCCCCATGAAACGCAGTCAGCGACTTTGGCCCACGTGGTCATTGAGGCGTTTGGCTGTGAACTGCCACCCAGGTATTTGGCCAACTTGGCAAAACAAGCAAGCTCGACCCCGTCCACCCCCGTGGCTTGGATCAACTTGGACTACATGAGTGCTGAAGCGTTTTACCAAAACATTCATCGCATGCCCTCTCCACAACTCTGGGGTCCAGCGCAAGGGCTCACCAAGTGGTTTTATCAACCTGGCTTCACGCCCGACAGTGGGGGCTTGTTGCGCCCCCACCCTGCGCCCTCACCTGAGCTCAACGCTGTGACCCAGGTCGCTCACGTCGCCGCTTCAAGCCCGAGCGCAGACTCATCCGCCCCACTCAAATGCGTCTTGTTTTGTTATGAACCCCCGGCGTTGAAAGATTTATTGCTTCAACTGAGCCAGTCAAGCACCCCGGTTTTGTTGCAAGTGGCCCCTGGGCGGGCCACTCGCCACACGCTGCAATGCATCCAAACGCTTTGGCGCACCCGCTTGCAAGCACAAGACAAGTCCCCCAGTGAAGTTCAAACCCCTGGGCAACGTGCTCAATTTGGCAATTTGAGTCTGGAGTTTTTGCCCTACATGGACCAATTTGAATTTGATCAGTTGCTGGCCCAAAGCTCGCTGAACTTTGTTCGAGGCGAGGACTCTTTGGTCCAAGCCATTTGGGCCCAGCGCCCCTTCGTCTGGCAGATATACCCCCAAGACGATGGCGCACACGGCCCCAAATTGGAAGCGTTCTTGGGCACGCTGCAAGCGCCAGTGAGCCTACAGCGTTTCATGCGGGTCTGGAATGGGTTGTCAACACAGGAGCTGCCAGCGATGGACCCCGACATGATGAAAGAGTGGCAACTCTGGAGCCAAGAGTACGCCAAAAGAATGCAAAAGGTGCCTCATTTGACCCAGGAATTGGTGCTTTTTACCCAGCAAATCATGGCCAGCCCACAAAACCACAGTTGAATTGAGTCGCTCCACGCCCGGGCAGACCTCAAGGCCATCGGGCTCTATGGCGCAGATGTGTTCATGATAAAATGCAGGGCTGACTTGGAGACTGGCTCTCAAGTTGATTCTTCCACTTATTTGGTCACAAAAGCCTCAATTATTATGAAAATAGCTCAAGAAATTCGCGCCGGTAACGTCATCATGCATGGCAAAGACCCCATGGTTGTATTGAAAGCCGAATACGCCCGTGGCGGCAGAAACGCTGCCACCGTGCGCATGAAGCTCAAGAGCTTGCTCAACAACTTTGGCACCGAGGTGGTGTTCAAAGCGGATGACAAAATGGACCAAGTCATTTTGGATAAAAAGGACTGCACCTATTCCTACTTTGCCGACCCCATGTATGTCTGGATGGACCCCGAGTACAACCAGTATGAGGTCGAAGCCGAGAACATGGGCGACTCACTGAACTACTTGGAAGACGGCATGACCGCAGAAGTGGTGTTCTATGATGGCAAGGCCATCTCAGTGGAACTGCCCACCTCCGTCGAGCGCGAAGTCACTTGGACGGAGCCCGCTGTCAAAGGCGACACCTCGGGCAAAGTGCTCAAGCCTGCCAAGATCTCCACTGGCTTTGATATTCCTGTGCCAATCTTTGTGGCGCAAGGCGACCGCATCGAAATCGACACCCGCACCAACGAATACCGCCGTCGCGTCTAACTGCGCTTGAAGGCGTCAAGCGTGGTGGATGCCCAAGGCATTGAAAGCGGCTGCGGGCAAGGTCTCTTTTTTGGTGCTCCTGCCCCTGTCTTGACCCCCAAGGCAAGATGCTATTTTTATAAGCACTCGCAATGAATGACAAAATTGGCCAACACAGCTTTGAGTTGCTCAAGGACTGGCAAGCCTTGGAAGACGCCAAGGTGCTGGAGAACTTGGCGCCTGAGGCCAACCGCTTGGCCTTTGCCGACCCCGAATTTTTGACCCGACGCGAGACGCGCGGCATTCGCATTCAGCTCGAACTCTTGAAGCCCGATCTCGATCAAAGCCAAATGGGCATTGAGAACACCGTGGTCATTTTTGGTTCTGCGCGTTTCACGAGTTTTGAAAAAGCCCAAGAGGGCTTGGCCCTGGCCCAACAAAACGGGGACGAAAAAGCCATTCGCCGAGCCCACGCCATTGTCAAAAACTCCATCTATTACGACCAAGCCCGTGAGCTCGGGCGACTGATCACCGAGGAGAGTCAAGCGCTGGCCCCAAAAGACCAGCTCTATGTCTGCACCGGTGGAGGCCCCGGCATCATGGAAGCGGCCAATCGTGGGGCCCACGACGTGGGCGGCAAGAGTGTCGGGCTCAACATCGTGTTGCCCTTTGAGCAAACCCCCAACCCCTATATCACGCAGGAGTTGAGTTTTCGATTCCACTACTTTGCTCTGCGAAAAATGCATTTCATGATGCGCGCCAAGGCCTTGGTGGCTTTCCCTGGGGGCTACGGCACCATGGATGAACTGTTTGAAACGCTCACCTTGGTGCAATGCAAAAAATCCAAGCCTGTGCCCATCATTTTGTATGGCTCACACTACTGGAGACGGGTTTTTCATCCTGAGGTCTTGCTTGAAGAAGGCGCCATTGGCGAGGATGATCTCAAACTCTTTCACCATGTCGACTCGGTGCAAGAAGCCTGGAAAATCATCCAGGATTTCTATCCCCTCGCAAGCCCCAAGCAACCCTAGAGCCTGTGGTGACGACCGCACTGACACACCAAAAGAGCCCACTCACACCAATGGTGGCCCCAGCCAAGCCAAAGAGCATGGGCATGAACACGCTTGACGCATTCACCATCATCAGCCTCACACCCAGCGCCTCGCCTTGACGACTCGGTGGCGTGATTTGGTGCATGGTGCTCATGAGCATGGGCTGCACACAGCCCAAAAACACGCCCAAGGCCACTGAACACACGCCCATCATCCAAGCAGAATACACAAAGGGGTAAATGCCCATGATGACCCCAGTCATCAGCATCGCAATGGTCATGATTTGCCATTCGGTGAGTCTTTGCGCAATGATGGGCAACACCGTTCGGATGAGGGCCGCAGCGATGGCAAAGGCCCCCATGATGGTCCCAATGGCCGACGCGCTGATGCCGCGTTCATGCCCCAAGAGGGGAACCACAAACGTGTGCACATCCCATGATGAAGACATGAACCAATTCACCCACAACAATCGCCTGAGCATGGGTATTTTGAGCAAATCCCATGCCGTTTGGCCCTTGGGGGTGGGTTCAGGCTCCACGCGCTCTTGTCGGGCTTGGGTGCGAATGCCGACCCACGCGAAAAAAGGAATGATACTCAAAAAGACAAAGGCCGAGGTAAACCCCGAATGGTCAATCAATAGGCCCACACAAAAAGGCCCAATGAAGTTGGAGATGGCCGGCCCGATCGAGAGCCAACTGAACGCGAGCTTGAGCTCATCGTGATCGTGGGTCATGCGTCCCACGTGGCGCTGCAAAGCAATGGTCGTGATACCGGTGGCGCCACCCGTCAAGAGTGCGGCAAAACAAAGCACGGGGTAGATTGGAAAAAACACCGACAAGCCCGCGGCCAATGTGGACATGGTGACCCCCATGATGATCAAGGGTTTCATGCCATGGCGATCGGCATATCGCCCAGCGGGCAATGCCAAGAACACTTGGGAGAGCGAGAAAAAGGCGAGCATCACCCCCACCTCAGCCGCACCATAGCCCAACCGAAGTGCCAAAAGAGGTGCGGCCAGTCTCAAGCCCGTCATGCAAGAGTGCAAGCAAATCTGCGAGGCAATGAGTCGTGCGAGTTGTCGCTTCATTGGTCCTCTTCCATTGGGTCCAGTCCTGGCAAATGCTCTGGCAACAAGGACAAGACCTCGCTCTCGCTTGCACTCTCCACATCCTTCAAGGCTCGTCGCATCTGGCGCCCACGGGTGTCGGCTTTGTCCAAGGTGTCGGCGGCTTTTTGCACTTGCTCTCTGACTTTGGAGACCCACTCACCATAGCGCTCGAACTCGGTTTTGACGGCCCCCAAAACCCGCCAGACCTGTGAGGCCTGTTCTTCAAGGGCCAGGGTCCTGAATCCCATTTGTAGACTATTGAGCATGGCCAAAAGGGTTGTGGGGCCCGCCAAGGTGACGCGGTAGTCCCGCTGCAAAGTGTCCATGAGACCGGGGCGGCGCAGCACCTCGGCATACAAACCCTCGACGGGCAAAAAGAGGATGTCAAAATCGGTGGTCTGAGGCGAACACAAATAGTTTTGCGCGATGCTTTTGGCCTCCGCCTTGATGCGATTCTCCAACGCCTTGGCCGCGGCTTCCGCGGCCACTGCATCGGCTCGGTCGCGTGCATCCAAGAGCCTTTCGTAGTCATCTCGGGGGAACTTGGCATCGATGGGCAGCCACACCGTCTCCCCTTCAAGCCCTCGACCAGGGAACTTGATGGCAAAGTCCACCCGCTGGTTGCTTCTGGGGCGAGTCTCGACTTGTTTGCCGTACTGCTCGGGGGTGAGCACTTGCTCGAGCAAGGACTCGAGTTGCGCCTCGCCAAAGATGCCACGCGATTTGACATTGGTGAGGACACGCTGCAAATCCCCGACGCCTTGTGCCAAGCTTTGCATGTGACCCAGTCCCTGGTGGACTTGCTCGAGCCTTTCTGCGACTTGCTTGAAACTCTCGCTGAGCCTTAACTCCAGGGTCGATTGAAGTTTTTCGTCCACGGTCTGCCTCATCTCATCGAGCTTCGTGGCATTGCTGGCCAAGAGTTGCTGGAGTTGCGAATCCAAGGTTTGGCGAACTTCAAAGAGGCGCTGTGAATTGCTCTCACTCAGGGCATGCACTTGGGTGCTCAGCGAGTCGCTCAAGCCTTTTTGGAGAACACCCATTTGCTCGGATTGACTGGCCTGAAACTGCGTGAGGCTTTGCTGCATTTCCATGCGAGACTCGCGCGAGGTCTCGGCCACTTCGCGCCTCATTTCGCGCTCGAACTTGTCGAATTTTTCTTGCATCTGCTTCAAGCGCTCCAAGAGCTCCACGCTCTCTGGCACTTTGGGCCGACGCAGCATCGAAAAGCCAAACACCATCATCACAGCGATCAGGACAAGGTACAAGGAGCCGTCCATCACTGCGTTTGCCTCGTCAAGACTTCTGCATTGAGGGGAGTTCTAACGCTGCCCTTGAAGAAAAAGTCGATCAAATTGTCAGCCGCCAAGTTGGCCATGGCCAGTCGGGTCTTCAAGCTGGAGCTGGCCGTGTGCGGGGTCATCACGATGCGTTTTTGGGCCAGAAGTCTTGGGTTGACCTGGGGCTCGTTTTCAAACACATCCAAGGCCGCCCCCCCGAGGTGGCCACTCTCCAAGGCATCGGCCAACGCGTTCTCGTCAATGAGGCCCCCGCGCGCGATGTTGATGAGATGGCTGCCGGCTTTCATGCGGGCGATTTCTTGAGCGCCAATGGTGTGGTGCACATCTGGGCTATAGGGCAGCACCAGCATCAAATGATCAGCGCGTTCAAGCAACTCGTCTCGCGAGACAAACTGAGCTTTCAAGACTCGCTCTGTCTCTGAGGGCAAAGGATGGCGATTGTGATATAGCACTTGCATACCAAAGCCCAGACTCGCCCGCTTGGCCACCGCTTGGCCTATGCGACCCATGCCCAAAATTCCCAGGGTCGAGCCGTGCACCTCAGCACCGGCAAAAAAATCATAGCGCCACGACGACCACAAGCCTTCGCGCAAATAGCGCTCACTCTCGCTCATTCGGCGCGCGCAGGCCATCAACAAAGCAAACCCCAAATCTGCGGTTGTTTCGGTGAGCACGTCAGGGGTGTTGGTGGCCACAATGCCCAACGCGGTGAGCTCGGGAAGATTGAAGTTGTTGAATCCCACGGCCATGTTGGCCGCGACTTTGAGGCGCGTGTTGCCCGCCAAAAGGCCGGCATTGAGTGGGTCGGCCATGGTGGTGAGAACCCCATCACAGGCTTGCAAACATTGAGCCCACGACTGCGTGCTCCAGGGTTGCCCCCCTTGGTTGTCCACGACAGTGAAGTGCTCACGCAAGCGCACCAACACCTCAGGGAATATGGGTCTCGCGACTGCAACGGTGATGGACTTGGACACTAAAGGACCTGATCAATGAAAGATGAAAAATGAAAGATGACCATGACGGTTAACAACCAAACACAAAGGCCCCTGCCTTGGACTGGAAGGCAGCGCCGTTCAAATCAGAGTGCAGCCAGCGCCCCAGCTCAAAGGGGTGCCAACAGTGCGAAAAGTGCCGCCCCAGCACCATAGGCGAGCAGCACCTTCCAGGTGAAGTGCCGCATGTACCAGTTGAATTTTAAACCCTCTTGACCCATGGCGACCAAACCCGCAGCCGAGCCCACGATCAAGAGTGAACCTCCGGTGCCAGCGCAATAGGATAACAACACCCACAGCAAGTCATCTTTTGGGAATTGCACCAGATCAAACATCTGCATGCCCGCACTCACCAAGGGGATGTTGTCCACAATGGCGCTCAACAAACCCAGGGCCAACACGGTGTTCCAAGACCCTTGCAAGACTTGCCCCAAAACCTGCGCCCAGACGGCCAACACACCACTGTGGCCCAAGATTTCCATGCACATCAATATCGCACCAATGAAACACACGCTGGGGAGGTCAATGTGAGAGACCTCTCGCCATAGCCTAGCAATCGATACTCGCCACGGCGTCGAGTCTTGCCAATTCAATAGGGGCGAGATGCACAGGCACAAAAGCGCCAGGACCAAGAGCGCACACCCAGCAGGCCCCCACGCAAACCACCATGTCAGCACGGGAATGGCCAGCAAGCCCAAGAGCCCCAGACCAAAAACCCACAGGCTCCAAGCCTCTTCACACGCACGGGGCTCAAACTGAGCCGGGGGGGCAAGGGCGCTTGCACTCTCCAATGACGCCCATGACGCCCATGAATTGGGCTCAGTTTTTGGCATTTGCCAAAGGACAAGGAGCAGCACCACGATGCAGTGCAAGAGCGAGGGCCAAAAGCCAAATTCCAAGAGCGCACCCGCACTCACCCGCTGACCCAACCACAGCATGGTGCTCGTGACGTCCCCCATGGGCGACCACACCCCACCCGCATTGGCCGCCACGACCACCATGCCCGCGAAGCGCCAGCGCAAGGTCTGATCGGGCAAACGGCCTTTGAGCATGGTGAGCATGAGCAAGCACGTGGTCATGTTGTCCAAAATGGCGCTCAAGATAAAACTCGCCAAGCTCACCCAAACGAGCATGAGACTGGGACTTGGTGACCACAACAGTTGAAGCACGCGAGCAAACCCACCATGGTGATTGATCCATTGCACCACCCCCATCACCGCCATCAAAAACACCAACAACGCACCCACGTGTTTGCACGACTCATAGAGTTCGTCCACAAAACGTGCACTCCAGTGGGACTGCTGGGCCGACACGATCAGCATCAGCACGGCCCCCCCAAGAGCCAACCACGTTCTGGACAGGGCCAAGCTGTCTTCGAACACCACAGCCGCATAGGTGAGCACAAAGAGCGCGACCAAGACCCACTGGGACACCGCTCCCGCCGAGACGCCAAGCCAGGAGCCCATCCAAGCCATTGGCACAGATTGCCCCCAGGCCTCAAAACCCAGCACCAGGCCCATGAGGAGCAATACCAGCAGGCTCAAGACACCGCGCATCACAAGGCCGGTGCGCGCGCTCAAGTGCCCGCCACCCTCAACGCCGGATGGGCCACTCGAGAGACTCATCGCCCAAACCGCCCATGAATCAAATCCACCCCTGTGATCCTCATGGAGGCGAGATGTCAAAGACTTGGCGCAAATAGGCCAAGTATTTTTCATCGGTGCACATATTCTTCGATGGGGTGTCAGAGAGCTTGGCCACAGGCTGGCCATTGCACTCGACCATTTTGATGACGATTTGAAGGGGCTCATACCCCAAGTCGTTGGTCAAATTGGTTCCAATACCAAAGGCGAGTTGGCAGCGTCCCTTGAATTGCTGGTAGAGCTCAATGGTTTTGGGAACAGTGAGTCCGTCACTGAAAATCAATATTTTCGTCCTGGGGTCCACCCGCATGGCTTTGTAGTGGGCAATCATGCGCTCTCCCCAGGCAAACGGGTCTCCAGAGTCATGACGAGCGCCGTCAAAGAGTTTGCAAAAATACAAATCAAAGTCTCTCAAAAAGGGCTCAATGCCATACACATCGGAGAGCGCAATCCCGAGGTCACCGCGATACTCGCGCGCCCAAGACTCAAAGCCAAACACTTGCGAGTCTCTGAGCCTGGGCCCCAAGGACTGACACGCTTGTAAATATTCATGGGCCATGGTGCCCAATGGGGTGAGTCCGAGCGTCATGGCGAAATAGACGTTGCTGGTCCCGGCGAGTTGGCCCTGGGCCCCCGTGCCCAGCTTGGCACTCAAGACACGCAGCACCTCTTCTTGCCAAGACCTGGAGAAGCGGCGACGCGTGCCATAGTCGGCGATTTTGAGGTCCCCCAAATTGGCCCCTTGCAATTGCTCAATTTTGGTCTCCAAGCGGGCACGCCCTTGCAAAAAATCGGGCACGGGATGGAGGTCCTTGAACGCGACTTCGTTGACAATGGCCAGCACGGGGATTTCAAACAAAATGGTGTGCAACCAAGGCCCATTGATGTTGATTTCGAGCTCACCCGATGCTGAGCTGCCCACCTCGATGTATTTTTCATTGAGTTTGAAGAGGGCCAAAAAGTCCACAAAGTCGCTCTTGATGAATCGCAAAGTGGAGAGCCATTTGAGCTCTTTTTCAGTGAAACTCAAAGAACACAAGGACTTGATTTCTTGGCGAATTTCACTGGCCAAATGCCCGAGTTGGACGCCGGCGTTGCGACTCTTGAATCGGTACTGCACTTGTGCACCGGGAAACTGATGCAAGACGGCTTGCATCATGGTGAACTTGTAGAGGTCGGTGTCGAGTAAGCTGGTGATGATCATGGTGGTGATGTTGACAAATGTCGATCAAGAGTGGGGTGCAGTCGTCCCTCCATGGATTGGACGCCGCACGCTGCTGGCTCACTCACCCAATGCGCAAAGCCTTCCACGCTTTCTCGCGGCGTGTGAAAGTCGTTGACGCGCGCTTTGGTGTCAGCATACCCCAAGCTCATGCCGCACATGAGCGTTTCTTGCTCAGGATCGGCCCCCAGGAGTGGCATCACCACACTGGCATAGGGCAGCCAAGCCGCTTGAGGGCAGGTGTCCAGGCCACGGGCTTTGGCCGCGAGCATGGTGTTTTGCATGAACATCCCCAAATCGAGCATGGAGCCACGCTCAAGCGTTTTTGACAAGGTGAACATGAGACCCACGGGTGCTCCAAAGAACAAAAAATTGGCCTGGTGTTGGCGGTGCATTTTGTCTTTTTCACCTTTTTCGATGCCAAGCTTTTTGTACAAACCCCAACCATTGTCGCGGCGTCTTTGCAAGTATGGCTCGGTCCACTGGCGTGGGTAATAGGCATAAGGGGCGGTGAAGGGGGAAGGCTTCCCAGGCTCGACCAAGTGAGCTGCCGACTGGTCGTGCGCCAAGCAAACCTCGCGCGAGACACGCGTGAGAGCAGCACCGCTCAAGACATAGACACGCCAAGGCTGGATATTGGAGCCTGAGGGCGCACGCGCTGCGACTTGCAAAATCTCCTGGACCAAGGCCTGGGGAACCGGCTGGTTGAGATAAGCGCGCACGGAATGCCGAGAAGCGATGAGTGCATCCATGGCATGGCTTGGCAAGGCATGGGACAGCTCTGGGGGCTGTGCCCTCTCAGGCAGCTCTTTCGTCAAGGCAGTTTCAGACTCAGAATTGATCAAAAAAAATCTCCCACCCTCGAGTTCACCACCACACAAGGGGCCCAAGAGCCGCCTGCACACCAATGGGGATTATCTCTCCAAATCAGACCATCCGCGCATGGCCAACAGGCCCGTCAAGGAGCGCCAAGGCATTGGCATTCATGGGCGTGGGGATTGCCAACGCTGCCAAGCCTTCAAGGCTTGGCCAAAGGTGTTGATTTGCAATTGCACGGTGTGCTCCAAGGTCGGGCCATAGCCGCCGGCCATTGCAAAGGCCAAGGGAGTTTGTTGCACCCTCGCCCACTCAAAGACCCGTGCATCGCGTGACCATAAACCTTGCTCACTCAGGGCCAAGCGCCCGAGTCGGTCATTGGCGTGGGGGTCCACGCCAGCAAGATAAAACACCAAATCAAAAGGGCCTTGCTGCTCGAGGTGCTTGAGGGCCACATCGAGTTGTGCCAAGTAGGGCTCATCGGTGCAATCGTCGGGCAGCTCAATATCGAGATCACTGGACTCTTTGCGAAAAGGAAAATTTTTAGCACCATGCAACGACACGGTGTAAACGCTCGGGTCATCCCTAAAAATCGCCGCAGTGCCATTGCCTTGATGCACATCCAAGTCAACGATGGCCACACGAAATCTTGTGGCGCCATGGCGCTTGGCCTCCACGGCCATCAACCGAGCCGCCACCGCCACGTCATTGAAGACACAAAATCCGCCTCCTCGGTGCCGACTGGCATGGTGGGTCCCGCCCGCCATATTGCCACTCAGCCCCTCCCGCAGTGCCGTCCTTGCTGCAGAGATGGTGGCCCCGACCGAACATTGCGCTCGCTCGACCATGCCCTGCGACCAGGGGAAACCTATTTCGCGTTGGTGCGCAACGTCCAGCCGTCCCTCCATCACGGCAAGGATGTAGTCCGTGTCGTGCACCAAAGCGAGCTCGCCAGCGCTTGCTGGCCTGGCCTCAAGTTGCTCAATGCCAGGCCAGTGCTCTTGCACAGCCATTTTGAGCAAAGCGTATTTCCCCATGGGGAAACGGTGCCCTGCTGGCAAGGTCTGCAAATGGGTCGCCGCGTAATACACTTTCATGGAAGCCTCATCCATCCGCCAATGTTGGAAACAGTCCACCTCGCCGCCCATTCCATCATCGGAGCCTTCTCGACGAGCCCCATGTGAGACGACTGAGCGCCAAGGGATGAGAGCAATGAGCCACAAGATTGGAATTTTAGAGAACCACCTCTAATCTGCCGTCCAGACTAGTCAAAACCCTTGTTTTAAAGCACTGGACCCCTATACTTCAGTCATGTTGCAGTGCATCAAAGAATGTTTGGTCATTGCACAGGTTTTAAAACTTGTTCATTTATCCCTTAGGAGTGTCCCCATGTTAACTGTTGACCAAATCACCACTGCCCACAAAAATAACCTCGACGTCTTTTTTGGCATGTCTGAAAAAGCCTTTGCTGGCGTTGAGAAATTGGTAGAGCTCAATTTGGCCGCTGCCAAGAGCGCGATCAGCGAGAGCGTTCACCAAGCCCACACCCTGATCTCCATCAAGGACCCCCAGGAAATTGCGTCTTTGCAAACCACGATGGTGCAACCCATGGCTGAAAAAGCGGTGGCCTATGGCCGTCATGTTTATGAAATCGCCTCCAGCACCAGTGCCGAGATTGGCAAAACCATGGAAGCGCAGGCCTCTGAAGCCCAACACGGCATGATGAGTTTCATCGACTCCACCACCAAAAATGCCCCCAATGGCTCTGAAGCCTTTGTGGCCATGTTCAAAAGCGCCATGACCGCTGGTCAAAACGCCGTTGAAACAGTGCAAAAAGCGGTCAAACAAGTGAGCGAGACAGCCGAGGCCAATCTCCAAGCTGTGGCCGCCACCACCATGTCCAACGCTCAAGTGGCCACCAAAGCTGCTGCCAAAAAACGCGCTTGATTGACAAGCCCCAGTGAACGGGGTGGCGCGGGGTGAGTTGATGCAGGCCCCGCATCCCCAGAAGTTCAAAATCAGCCCAAAGCAGCCCTCTGTTTTGGGCTTTTTTTGTGGGCGAGCGGGGTTCAGTCGTGGCCCCCGCCTGACCTTGGACTCGGGCCAGAGGGCCCCAAGCTCTCAAGCGTTCAGACTCAACGAAGGTCGAGCAAGGACTTCAACTGGGGCAACAACGCCAACATGGCCGCTCGACCCGCCTCCATCGACCGTTTTCTTTCGTTGAAGGCTGCCGAGCCGACGCCCTGGAGTTGGGGTCTCACAACAACATCGGCGTCTTTGAGCTCAAAATCGTTGATGCTCTTGCCCATGATGCTGAAGGTTTGGAGCAAGATTTGCAGCATCCCATCGGCCTTGTTGCCCTCTGGGGGGGACGAGATGTCAACAGCGAGCACGACATCGGCGCCCATTTGTCTGGCAAAACGCACCGGAACAGGTGACACCAGGCCGCCATCGACATACTCCCGATCGCCAATTTTGACCGGCGGAAAGACCGCTGGCACAGAGCTGGAGGCTCTCACGGCCAAAGCCACATCGCCGCGTTGAAACAAAATGGCTTGACCCGAATGCAAATCGGTGGCCACCACACCCAAGGGGATTTTCATCTCCTCGATTTTTTTGATGTTCAGTTGTTGATCAATGTACTTGGTGAGCGCATCCCCGCGCATGACGCCTCGCGTGAGCAATGGCACGGTCCAATCCGTAAGCATGGACTCGTCCATCATCTCGGAGATGCGCTGCAACTGTGCCGACGTCTTGCCACTGGCGTAAAAAGCCGCGACCACACTGCCCGCCGATGTACCCACAATCAACTGGGGCTTGATCCCGGCTTCCTCGAGCACTTCGATCACGCCCACATGGGCAAAACCGCGGGCCGCACCACCGCCCAGTGCAAGGCCCAGACGAATGGGTTTTTTGACGGCGCCAGGTGTTTTGCTGGCCGTGGAATCCGCACTTGCATTTGGCTTTGCAGTGGCGTTTGCAGTGGTGGTGTTGCCCAGCTGGGTGTCGACTCTGAGAGTGGCTGTCGCGTCTTTCACGCCCGCCCCATTCAATTCACCCTTGCCAGGTCCTTGGGGCGTGGAGCACGCCACCAGCAAGAAGCTCATGGCTGCAAGGATAGACAGATGCAGCCATTGCCTCACACGCGAGCCATGGGAGCCATGGGCTCCATGCCCCCAATCTACTTGAACAGGTTGGGACCGTGACTGCCAAAAACCGAGAAACTTGAACATCAAACACACTCTCAAAATATGCCCCCAAGCATTCACAACTTGGGGACTGCATCCAACCCATGCCCTGAGGACACCCTGTCCAACAAGTCAAAGACCCCATTATCCCAGAGTGCCCGCTCCAAAACCCCAATACCAGCACGTCAAGCAGGTCCTCTCCAGGGCTTGGAGCACCCCAGTCACAATTCTCAACGCCCAAGAAACAATGAGTCCCCTCAGTCTGCATCAAAGCGCCTAAAATCAGTTCCAGCCAGTCCCAGAATTATTCATGTCCATCCCACAAACTTTCATCGACGACCTATTGAGCCGCACTGACATCGTGGAAGTGGTGGGGCGCCACGTGCCCTTGAAAAAAGCGGGGGCGAACTTTGTCGGCTTGTGTCCCTTTCACAATGAAAAGTCACCGTCTTTTTCGGTGAGCCCCGTCAAGCAGTTTTTTCACTGCTTTGGCTGCGGCAAAAGCGGCAATGCACTCGGATTTTTGATGGAGCACAGTGGCTTGCACTTTGTCGAGTCGGTTCAAGACCTGGCACAAAGTGTTGGCATGGTGATGCCGGTGACGCAATTTTCCCCGCAAGAGCAAGAACGTGCGGTGGAGCAGCGTCGCCAGCAAAGCACCTTGATTGACATTTTGGAATCTGCAGCCCTTTCGTATCGCCAGCACCTCAAAGATTCCCCCAAGGCCATTGCCTACCTCAAACAACGAGGCCTCTCCGGTGAGATCGCCAAGGTCTATGGTCTGGGGTATGCGCTAGACGAGTGGACGCAACTCGCGCGCGTGTTTGATGACTACCAAGACCCCAAATTGGTCGAATCCAGTCTCGTGATCGATCACCAAGAGGACCCACAAAGTCAAAAGCGTTACGACCGTTTCAGAGACCGAATCATGTTTCCCATTCGCAATATCAAAGGCGAATGCATCGGCTTTGGTGGTCGAGTCTTGGGAGATGGCACGCCGAAATACCTGAACTCTTCTGAGACTCCCGTTTTCAGCAAGGGACGAGAGCTCTACGGTCTCTATGAAGCCCGACAAGCCATCAAAGAAGCCGCCTACGCCATCGTGACAGAGGGGTACATGGACGTGGTGGCTTTGGCGCAACTGGGTTTTGCGCAAACTGTGGCCACTTTGGGCACAGCGTGCACGAGCGAGCATGTGCAAAAACTTTTCCGACACACCGACACCATCGTCTTTAGCTTTGACGGGGATGCGGCTGGGCGGCGAGCTGCCAAAAAGGCCTTGGATGTTTCACTGCCCTTTGCCAAAGACACGAGAAGTTTGAAGTTTTTATTTCTCCCCCCTGAGCACGACCCCGACAGCTTCGTGCGCGAGCAAGGGGTGGACGCTTTTTCACGCATGATCACCAGCGCCACGCCACTGAGCCAATTTCTGGTCGAACAAGCCAGAATTGGCTGCGAACTCTCCAGCGCGGAGGGCAGGTCATTGTTGGCCTCACAAGCATTTCCAATGTGGAACGCCTTGCCAGAGGGTGTTTTGAAGGCCCAAATTCTGAGCGACCTCGCCGTGTTGGTGAACTTGGGGCCGCATGAACTGCGCAATCTATGGATGCAACAATACGCGGCCCCCAGGGGGGCCAATGGAAACACAGGCCCCTCAGGCCCGGCAGGTCCAATGGGCTCGAGCCCCCAAGGGGCTGAACGTTATGCCAACCCCAACGGGGTTTTCAAACGGGCTTTTTCCAAGGGACGCAACCGCACAGGTTTCAAATCCGATGGCCCCCTCGTGGATCACAACACTGCACCACGGGGCTCATTGAGGCACGCCCCCATGTCCAGACAAGACCGAGCGGTGCAAATTCTCTTTCAGTCCATGAGTGCGTGGTCTCAGTTGAGCACAGAGCAGCAAAACTTATTGTGTCATTTGCCTTCTCCCCATGGTGGTGCCTTCACGTGGCTTGATCAACAACTCAATGAGCACGGCCTCATGGACTGGGCACAGTTGAGTGCTTTGCCCATGCCCAACAGTTGGGCCAATTGGCTCAATGGCTTGATACACAATATTCCCAGCGACCTTGAAACTGAGCCCAGCGAACTCATCAGTATTCTTTTGGAACTTGAAAAAGCGGATATCTCAGCCCAATTGACTCAAATGGCCCCCTTGGTGGGAAATGACCCTCAAATCTACCAACAATTCAAAAGCCTGAGTGCACGTTTTGCTTTACTCAAAGCCAAAGTTTCAGTATAATCCACTCTAGCAAGTGCGACAGCAATACCTCCGGACCGGCCAATTTTGACGCCCAAGCGCGCATTGATCGCCAATCACCGCAAGGACTGCACTCCAAATGTTCGCCCAAACCGCTTGCGTTTTTGATTCCACCCTGTTCATTTCCCCTTAATTTCATTCATGTGCGCCTCCCCTTGGGGTGGTCACAGATACTGCTGTCGAGGATTCATCATGCCGGATAAAAAATCAACTGCCAAGCCCCAAACAAAACTAGGCGCCAAGTCGAGCGCGAAGCCAACGCTCAAACCCGTTGCAAAATCAGCCGCAAGCCCAGTTGTCAAAGCAGTCGCCAAACCAGCAGGCAAACCCAGTGTTAAGCCAGCAGTTAAAACGTCAGTTAAACCGGTGGCCAAACCCATTGCAAAAACGGTGACCAAAACAGCAGCCAAACCTGCCACCAAACCCCTTGTCACCTCACCGCCCAAGACGGCGGCAAAGACACCCGTCAAGACACTCGCTCCCAAGCCCATTCAGAAAGCAACCGTGCCCGCCTCCAAAACCAATCCCGCCTCCAAAGCACCCGTTGCCTCAAAGACCGCCGCACCCAAGACCAAACCTGCCACCAAACCTGTGGTGAAAAGCGCAGCCACGCCACAAAAGTCGCCTGCACCCTTGAAGGCCAACACCGTGAGCAAGGCCCCTGTTAAAACAGCGGCCAAACCAGTCGCACCAGCAAAAACAACTGCAAAGACAACGACAACACCCAAAACCGCGAGCACGGCCAAGGCTGTCGCAAAGCCCGCAGCCAAGCCAACGGTCAGCGCCAACACCAAAAATGCGCCAAGCGCTAAAACGCCAGCCAAAGCAACGCCGGCAAAATCCACACCCGCAAAAAACGCCAAGCCTGTCGATAGCAAAAACAAATCCAAAGCCGTCCCTACCAAAGAATTGGTGATTGAGGAAGAGATTGACATTGAAGCTGAATTTGCGGAAGAAGGTGCCACAGCCGGCGAAAAAGTCAAACCCCTGCGCATGAAAATCAGCAAGGCCAAAGAACGCGCCTTGATGAAGGAGTTTGGCCTCGATGAGACGGTTTTGTCCGAAGAGGATATTGCCAAACGTCGCCAACGCTTGAAGACACTGATCAAATTGGGCAAAACCCGGGGCTACTTGACCCACGGCGAGATCTCTGACCATTTGCCTGACAAACTCGTCGATGCCGAGACGCTGGAAGTGGTGATCACCATGCTCAATGACATGGCCATTGCGGTGTTCGAGCAGACGCCTGATGCAGAGACTTTGCTGATCAACAACACCGGTGCCACCACCGCCACTGAAGAGGAGGCCGAAGAAGAGGCCGAGGCAGCGCTCTCGACCGTGGACTCTGAGTTTGGTCGCACCACCGATCCAGTTCGCATGTACATGCGTGAGATGGGCACGGTTGAGCTCTTGACCCGCGAGGGCGAGATTGAGATTGCCAAACGCATTGAAGGTGGCTTGATGGCCATGATGGAGGCCATCAGTGCGTCTCCTGCCACGATTGCAGAAATTTTGCGCTTGGCCGATGATATTCGCGAAGACAAGATTGTCATCTCCACCGTGGTTGATGGGTTTAGCAATACCGACGAGGCCGACGACTACGTTGCCGAGGAGGACTTTGATGAATTCGACGAAGCCGATGATGATGATGGCAAGGGCGGCTCCAAAGCCTTGACGAAAAAATTAGAAGAACTCAAACGAGAAGCCTTGACGCGCTTTGATCGCATCGTCACGTTGTTTGAAAGCGTGCACAAAATCTACGACAAAGAAGGCTACGGTACGCGGGCTTATCAAACCGCCCAGCGCGCATTGAGCGATGAGCTCATGACGATTCGCTTCACCGCCAAAACCATTGAAAAATTGTGCGACATGGTCCGCGCTCAAGTTGAAGATGTGCGTAAAAAAGAGCGTCAATTGCGCCGCATCATTGTCGACAAGTGCGGCATGCCCCAAGACATTTTCGTCAAAGACTTTCCACCCAATTTGCTCAATTTAGACTGGGTGATCAAGCAATCGAGTGCGGGCAAGAATTGGTCCAATACCATGGCCAGGAACATTCCCCCCATCCAAGAGTTGCAGCAAAATTTGATGGACCTGCAATCCAAAGTGGTGGTACCACTGGGCGAGCTCAAAGACATCAACAAGCGCATGAACGAAGGCGAAGCCGCTTCAAGAAATGCAAAAAAAGAAATGATCGAAGCGAACTTGCGCTTGGTCATCTCGATTGCCAAAAAATACACCAACCGTGGCTTGCAATTTTTGGATCTGATCCAAGAAGGCAACATTGGTCTCATGAAGGCGGTGGACAAGTTCGAATACCGCCGCGGCTATAAATTCTCCACCTATGCCACCTGGTGGATTCGCCAAGCCATCACCCGATCGATTGCAGACCAAGCCAGAACCATCCGCATTCCTGTTCACATGATCGAAACCATCAACAAGATGAATCGAATTTCTCGTCAACACCTGCAGGAATTTGGTTTTGAGCCAGACGCCAGTGTGCTCGCGGAAAAAATGGAAATCCCCGAAGACAAAATTCGCAAGATCATGAAAATCGCCAAGGAGCCCATCTCCATGGAGACCCCCATCGGGGATGATGAGGATTCGCATTTGGGCGATTTCATTGAAGACTCCGCCAACACTGCGCCGATTGAGGCGGCCATGCAAGCAGGCCTCAGAGACGTGGTCAAGGACATTTTGGATGGCCTCACACCCCGTGAAGCCAAGGTGCTGCGCATGCGCTTTGGCATTGAGATGAGCACGGATCACACTTTGGAAGAAGTGGGCAAACAATTTGATGTCACCCGCGAGCGGATTCGTCAAATTGAGGCCAAGGCCTTGAGAAAACTCAAACACCCCTCGCGCAGCGACAAGTTGCGCAGCTTCATCGACACCATCTAAGGCACGCTCTCTTTGGCGAGCAACTCGTCAAAGAGAAAAGCTCTCAAGATTGCCTCAAGATATCCAAATCCTGGATATCTTGGCTCCAGAGTGACGGACCTGGCTTGCCGCCTGGTCGACTAGTCGTCTCCCAGGCCAATGGGAGCCGGCGCGTGGTGGGTGATTTGTGTGAAGAGGTGATTGAACTCTTGGGCCAAGGGCGTTTGCAACTCCGATGCCGCGACGCCAAAGTGAGCCAGTGGATCCAAGTTTTTCGAAAACTCCATGTCCAAACTCACCCAGTCCTCAGCCGACAAGTGCTGCGCTGCTTGGGGAAGCAACTGGGTGTTCTCCACATGGATGTGTTCCAAGTAGTAGTCAATATACGTCTCGCAAGCGCTGACGAAGGCTTGTCTGTGGGTCTCGCCCAAGAGCTCCCAAGCCAGCAACAAATGCTGCAACTCGCGCACCCGCGTCTCACCGGCGTCATGCTCAGCGTCCAAGCGATCAATCACCCCTTTGAGTTCAGGGCATCTCTTCAAGATCACGGGGAATAAATAGTTGGTTTCTTTGGGGTGATGTGATTTTTCCGGGAACTCATCGATGTAAAACAACATGGCCCGCATCACTTCAAAGAAGGTCAAGGGTTTATCGCGAGGCCCGCGCTTGATCATCATGCGGATGGACTGCAGCATGGCAGTCAAACTGGCATGTTCTTTTTGAATGATTTGGAGGGTTGGGTGCATGAGGTGCTCTCTAAAGTCTTGGTCTTGGAGTGCTGCGCACCCAAAGAGTGAGGAGACTTGATTTTTCTATAGGCTTTGGCAAGGCTCCTTGATGTGCGTCAATGTCAAGATTAAAAAATTTGAAACAATCCCACTCAACAACGTTCAATGGACATACCACCCCCATGGATAACCCAGACCATACCCTGTTTGAATTTTTAGACCACACCCACACCGGTATTTACACTCACCTCAATACACTCAAAGAGTTGGTCCAACGCATCCAAGAAGACAGACTCCAAAGCAGTGATAAAAAGGAGTTGGGGCGCATCTGCCACTTCTTTGACACGGAAGTGCGAGAGCACCACTTGCAAGAAGAAACCATGGTGTTTCCCTCTCTCATCCACTCCGATGATTTGAGGAGTGTGCGCATTGCCAACCAACTCTTCCAAGACCATGGTTGGTTAGAAGAGAATTGGATCGAACTCGGCCCCATGCTCAGGGCCATCGAGGATGGGCAATCCTGGCCCATCGTGAGTGAATTGGTGCACGGTTTTGATATTTTTTACCTGCTCAATATGGAGCACATGCAGCTCGAAGAATCGATGGCCTACCCCAAGGCTCGCGAATCCCTCAAAAAATGGCGGCTGGAAAAAAGTGGACGAGAATTGCACCAACTCAAAAAATCCAAGCCCAAAGCCGTACACTCGATCAAATCGACTCGACACACCAACTCATGAACACCCATCGGTTGACCCCATTTGAATAAGACAACACCTCAGGCGAGGGCGAAAATCGGCTTTGTGTTGCTGTGGTTGATGCAATTGCTCTGCCCTGCCTGGGGCTCGGCCGATGAGAGTCTTGCTGCAACTGCACTCAACGCCGACAAAGAGCACACCACCACCCTCTTGATTCTGGGCAGCAACCAACTCCCCATGACGCAGATCATCAAATCACAGGAGAAAGAAAATTTCTATGATTGCCAAGGCGTCGTCTCCAGTTGGTTTTTAAGCATCGTGAGCGAGGAGATGAACTACTTTGCTGCTCAATCCAAGTTGGTGGGCATTGATAAGACGGCTTGCATCATCAGCATTGAGAACGAAAAAAGCCTCACGCCGGGACTCTTCACCATTCGTCTTTATCAAAATATTGACCAATTGAAGGACTGCATTGAAAGGCACCGGTGCACAATTGAGCGCAATGTAACTTTGCAAGTCAAGCACAACCAAGTCTATCGCTCCTATTTTTTGACGGACCTGAACACCGCACGCTATATTCAGCACTGCGTGAGCAATCAAGGGAAGTGGTTCAAAAATACCAATTGTTACCAAGTTGATTGAGTCCGACGTTTTTCTTTTGCAACGCTCAGATCATGCCTCAAAGCGCGAGGGTGATTCAAATCACAAAAACATCGCTGCCAGCAATTTCCTGCCAGGCACGACGTCCACGCGCCAAGACGACCTTACAACGCCAGCCGTCCACGTCAGAAAAACACACTGACAAGCCACTTTATTGGGCAATATTGATCCCCAAAAAAGCATTTCTAAATTGCGAAGGCGTCACACCGAGGGTGTACATGTCTGAGGCAATGTCCAAAAACGTTGCCCCATTGGCTTGAAGGCCCAAGGCGACATTGACAATCTGGGTGGGTGTGTAATTGATGCCCAGACCCCAATGCGTTGGAAACAAGGCGACAAATGGCGCTTGAAGGTTCGCATACACCAAACCAGCACTGGCCTCGTAGCGCACTTGCACGACACTCAAAGGCACTGACAAAGCGTTGGCCACTTGCAGTGGGCTGACACCCAGTTGATCCATGGCCATCACCACCTGCGCATCACTCACCGAGGGATTGGCCAAGAAGTAGTTCAAAATATCGGTTGAAGACACATTGGCGGTCATGTAACGCTTGACCAAAGGCGTGGCGATCGCCGTGAATTGTGAAAACGACAGTGCCTTCATCTGACTTGCAGTGATCGCACTGACTTGTTGGGTTTGTGAAATGCTCACCCCGCCTTGGCTCACCGTGGTGAGCATTGGAAGCTGCAATGGCTTTGGCGGGAGAGATTGCTGCGCATGAACAAGGGCAAAGCTTGCCAATAGAGTGCTCAACGCCCCTGCCCGTGGGCTCACTTGAATTCTCCAGCCCCAAGAGCAACACATCTCTTGGCCATGCACAACATTCAAGATACTGCTCTTGAAATCTAGTTTGAGAGGCCATCGAGCCACGAACACATCGATTGAGGAGTAATTCATCGTTCACCTTCTGGGCATCTAAAAGGCCAGATCGACCTATTCAATGGAGTGCACCCGCTCCAACTTAGAAGAACAGATGGAAAACGCAAAGCACTTATAATAATTATAAATACTTATTATTTTCGAAATAAATATACCATAAAGTAGTAAAAAATTCAATTGATCTTCGTTTTGGGTGACTAGGTGCCTAAAACCCACCCTCCCCGGGGGTGAGCGAAGGAGATCAATTGAAGGGCCCGAGCGAAGAAATTTTGGGCTCATGTTTCTCAGATTTTTGATTCATATCAAATCCAAGCCCAAGTCAAACAATTAGGATGCAAACATCCACTCCAACGAAGAGGTTATTTATGTACAACAAAATTTTGATCTGCAACGATGGCTCACCCCTGTCCAAGCGTGCCGTTGCTCACGCTTTTAAACTTGCGAAATTGATGGGTTCTGAGGTTTTGATTCTCAAAGTCATACCCCGGGTGATTGAGTCTCATTTTGATGGCGCATTGGCGCTCAGGGCCTCGGAGATTTCCAGGATTGAGAAAAGTTGGGCCAAAGCTGCGCATGAGATCGTGGACGAGGACCAAGCCAAGGCGGAAAAAATGGGACTCAAAGCTGAGTCGATGGTGGCCAAGTCCGATATCATCTACAAGGCCATTGTCGATGTGGCGGTGAAGAAGAAAGCCGACCTGATCGTGATGGCTTCCCATGGTCGGCAAGGTATACAAAAGCTCATTCTCGGCAGCGAAACTCAAAACGTCCTCACCTACACAGAGATTCCCGTCTTGGTGCTGAGATAAGCCAATCACAAAACCCACAGGCCTGAACCTAAGCCCTGCACGTGCTCCCGTGCAGGTGGCCTGTGTTCAAGTGGATTGACTTAGACAAAGTCTTCGGTGTCAACCTCGGAAGCATTTTGCGGGTTGTAGCGTTGACCACTGACCGTTTGGTTGTTGATCAAGGCATCCAACTTTTGCATGACCGCCTCGCTCAAACGCAAAGACGATGCAGCCAAATTTTCTTCCAAATGCAAAATATTTTGTGTCCCAGGAATCGCAATCAAACCGGGCTCTTTGGTCAATAACCACGCCAGCGCCAATTGTGCTGGCGTGCAATGCTGCTCACGTGCGATTTCCAAGAACGGCATCAACAACTTTTGATTGGCCGCAAAGTGGGCTGCTTCAAAACGAGGCATTGCGCGCCGAATGTCTTTGGCATCAAAAGTATTGATGTCCAACTGGTTCGAACACAAAAAACCGCGCGCCACAGGACTGAAGGCCACAAACGTGGCACCAATATCACGACAAGCTTTGAGCACGGCGATTTCTGGATTTCGAGTCCACAAAGAATACTCTGTTTGAACAGCCGCAATGGGGTGCACTGCGTTCGCGCGCACGATGGTGGCCGCCGAGACCTCACTCAAACCAATCGACCTCACCTTGCCCGCTTTGACCAAATCACTCAAAGCACCCACACTCTCTTCAATGGGCACTTTTTTGTCCCATCGGTGCAGATAGTACAAATCAATGACGTCCGTTTGCAGTCTGGACAGTGAGTCCTCACAATTGAGGCGAATGGCCTTTGGGCTGCCGTCGATCACACGCTTCAGACCATCCGGAAAATTGACCCCGGCCATGCCTCCTTTTGAACACAAGGTGATCTCAGAGCGATGAGACTTCAGCAACGGGCCGAGCAGTTTTTCATTGGCACCAAAGCCATAGAGCGCCGCCGTATCAAACAGATCAACCCCCAAATCCAAGGCACGGTAAACCACTTTGGCGGCTTGCTCGGCAGAGGGAGGCGTGCCGTAAGCGTGGCTTAAATTCATGCACCCCATGCCAATGGGGTTGACTTGGAAAGGACCGATGGATCTTTGGGTCATATTGAACGCCTCTTATAAATCACAGCAAAATGATGAATGAACTCAATGACCCATTTGCACTTCGCAGTCGTGCAAAACTTGGTAACAAGCCAGCACGTTGGAAACACTCGAAATGGGCTCTCGTCCTTCGCGGATCGCACCAAAAAACTCACGGTCTTGGAGCTCAATACCATTCAAGCTCACAGCCACTTTGGAGACATCAATTTGCTCCTCCTTGCCGTTGTACAAGTCATCGTACTTGGCCAAGTAAGTTCCTGTGTCACCGATGTAGCGAAACCACGTTCCCAAAGGCCCATCGTTATTGAATGACAAAGACAAGGTACAAATCGCACCGTTGGCCGCTTTGAGCTGAATGCTCATGTCCATTGAAATTCCAAGCGTGGGGTGAATGGGGCCTTGAACAGCATTGGCTTTCACAACGGGACTGCCACATTGGTAGGCAAACAAATCCACCGTGTGAGCAGCATGGTGCCAAAGCAAGTGGTCCGTCCAGCTTCTGGGTTGGCCCAAGGCATTCATATTCGTGCGACGGAAAAAGTAAGTTTGTACATCCAATTGCTGAATGTTGAATTCACCCGCCTTGATCTTTTGGTGAACCCATTGGTGCGATGGGTTAAAGCGCCGCGTGTGACCAGCCATGGCCACCAAGCCAGTGGATTTTTGCAATGCCACAATGGCTTTGGCATCATCGAGCTTGTCGGCCATGGGAATCTCCACTTGCACATGCTTGCCCGCTTTCAAGCAAGCCAGCGTTTGTGAAGCATGCATTTGGGTGGGGGTGCACAAAATCACCGCGTCCACTTCCTTGATCGCCAAGCTGTCAGCCAAATCGGTACTCACGTGATCGATCCCATATTTGGCGGCGATTTCTTTGGTTTTACCCAACTCACGCCCCACCAATGAGATCACTTCCACACCATCAATATTTTTAATGCCATCCAAATGCTTGGAGCCAAATGCACCAGCACCAGCGAGAGCAACTTTAATTGTTTTCATGCAAGCTCCTGTAAAAGTAATAAAAAGAAAAAATCAACTATTTTTTAAAATGGCGTGGCCCACAGCCGTGTTGGATGCAGGCACGTGATAAAAGCGGTGCATCAACTCAACTGGGGGTCCACCATTGACATCGGCCATGGCGCCTCGCGCAATCAACCACATCACCAATTCAATGCCCTCAGAGCCCGCGTCACGCACATAATCAATGTGCGAAATGGCCGCCGCTTGTTCTGGTTGGTGAATGAGCAAATCCATGAACCGGGCATCAAACTCCTTGTTGATGAGTCCAGCGCGTGGTCCTTGCAATTGGTGACTCATCCCCCCTGTCCCCCAGATCTGCACATTCAAGGGTTCATCAAAACTCTTGATCGCGCGCTGAATGGCTTGTCCCAATTGAAAGCATCGCTTGCCACTGGGCACCGGGTACTGGACCACGTTCACCGCGAATGGGATGACTGGACAAGGCCAGGATGCGGGCTGACCACACATCAATGACAAGGGCACGGTCAAGCCGTGGTCCACGTCCATCTTGTTCACAATGGTCAAGTCAAAGTCTTGCTGAATCACCGAATGGGCAATGTGACTGGCAAGCTCTGGGTGACCTTTCACCATGGGCACAGGCCTGGGCCCCCAACCCTCATCGGCGGGCTGAAATTCAGCCGCACAACCGATGGCAAAGGTAGGAATGATGTCCAAACTGAAGGCGGTCGCGTGATCGTTGTAGACCAAAAAAATCACATCGGGCGTGTTGTCCTTGAGCCATTGCTTGGAGTACTCATAGCCTTTGAAGAGAGGTTGCCAATAAGGCTCTGCAGATTTCCCCAAGTCAAGGGCCGCGCCAATCGCAGGGACGTGGGAGGTGTAAACACTGGCTGAGAGGTGTGCCATTCAATGGGCTCCTTGGGGTGAATGTTGGCCTTGAGGTTGACGGTGGGCTTGCGCATCCCCATCCTCCCCAACGACTCGGTTGCCTTGGACGCTTCGACCTCCTTTGATCATCATATCGCGATACTCTTCTTCGGTCATGCCAGTCATGCTGCCCGCCATTTGCTGGAAACTCTTGCCATCGGTGGCACCGATTTTGGCCAAGAAGTAAATATTGCCACCCAAGGAAATGCAACGATTCAAATCGCGATCGAGCACCGCTTGTTTTTGCTCCTCACTCATGGGCCACTGGTCCAAATAGGCACGCTCATTGGACTTGAACACTTCGCGGTTTTGTGCCTTCATGAGGGTCATGCAAAACTGGTTCAACCAGTATCCCTTGCGAGACTGCTCAGCATCAAAAATGGTGGTGCCAGGCACATCCAAATAGGGTTTATCAAGCGCCATTTTATTTCTCCTCAGGCCAATAGAGTCTGCGTGGATTGGTGACCAACAACTTTTGCTGAAGCTCATGGGTCGTGGCTATGTGAGGAATGAAATCGACCAACAATCCATCATCGGGCATGTGATCCTTCAAATTCGGATGGGGCCAATCGGTCCCCCAAATGACACGGTCACTGAATGTATCGACCAAGCGTTTGGCAAAGGGAATCACATCGTGGTAGGCGTGTCTCTCACCATTCAAGGCCGCAGGCCCCGTCACCGTCAAGCGTTCGGGACATGTGACTTTGCTCCAGACATTGGGGTGCTCACGCATGAATTTGATGAAGAGCTCAAATTCAGGTCCATCAACGGGCTTGCTCACATCAGGGCGCCCCATGTGGTCGACCACGACCGTGGTGGGCAACTTGGTAAAGAAGTCCCACAACTCAGGCAAGTCCACGGCTTCGAAATAAATCACCACATGCCAACCCCAGTGCGCGATTCTGGCGGCAATTTCCATCAACTCGTCTTTGGGGGTGAAATCGACCAGACGCTTGACAAAATTAAAACGCACGCCGCGCACACCCGCGTCATGCAAACTTTGCAGCTCTTGATCAGTGACACTTCGTTTGACGGTACCCACCCCTCTGGCCTTGCCGCCAGAATGGGTCAATGCATCCACCAATGCGCGGTTGTCTGCACCGTGACAAGTGGCTTGAACAATGATGTTGCGATCAAAGCCGAGATGATCTCTGAGCGCAAAGAGTTGCGCCTTGCTTGCATCACACGGGGTGTACTTGCGCTCGGGTGAATACGGAAACACATCGCTGGGTCCAAACACATGGCAATGTGCGTCCACCGCTCCTTGGGGCAATTGAAATTGGGGTTTGCTCGGTCCCGTGTACCAATCTAGCCAACCTGGGGTTTTGATAAATTCAGTCATTGTTTTCTTTTCTCGTTTGGGGTTGAACACAGAAATCTTTGGGTCTTCAATCGGGTTTGATCTTTGCTGGCTTGATGTGCCTGTCCTATCGCAGTCTCTCTTTGTGCAAGCAGTGGGCAAATTGTTCTTGGCTGGCCGAGGTCACCTCAGCGCCCACACAATACCCGAGAAGTGCCTTCATGGCGCGAGTCAAATGTCGATGCAAGATAAGCAGGGTTGACATCGGGGTGATGGGGCTGAGCAAAACAATTCATGAAACCGCTGGGCAGTGCCAACAAGCATCAGTCCACGTATTTCAGACCCGCTTTTTCCAACGGCTCACGCATCTTGTACATGTCGAGTCCCAAGACGCCTGCGGCCAGTTTGGCGCGTTTTTCTCCTTCGTTGTCTTCGCGCGCTTGGGTGGCTTGGGCGGCTTGCTCAGCATGCTCCAGGGGCACCACAACCACACCATCATCGTCGGCCAAGATCACGTCGCCTGGATTGATATTGACACCAGCGCAAACGACCGGGAAATTCACACTTCCCAGAGTCGCTTTGATGGTTCCCTTGGCGCTGATGCCACGGCTCCAAACGGGGAAACCCATGGCGGTGAGTTCATTGACATCGCGCACGCCTGAGTCAATGATGAGTCCTTTGGCGCCTCTGGCCTTGAAGGACGTGGCCAACAAATCGCCAAAAAAACCATCGCAATTGATCGCTGACAAGGCCACCACAACGATGTCGCCAGGCTGAATTTGTTCGGCCACCACGTGCATCATCCAGTTGTCTCCTGGGTGGGCCAACACAGTGACTGCGCTGCCCGCAATTCGCGCACCCGAATAAATGGGACGCATGTAGTTCTGCATCAAACCCACTCGGCCCATGGCTTCATGAACGGTGGCCACGCCGAATTTTTCCAAGTGTGCAATGGTGGGCGCTTGGGCGCGAGGAATGTTTCTCTTGACCATTCCCATGTGATTCATGCTCATTGTGTTGTCCTTTAATCAGTGGATCGTGAAATCAAATACAAAATCTCGAAGTGTGAGGTGCCCATTGGCAGTCAAGTTGGCAATCAAATGCCACGTGCCTTGAGTGCTGTGTCCAAGCGGGGGAACACACGGCGTGCGTTGCCTTCAAAGACTTGATAACGCTGTTCATCGCTCAAATTCGGTGTCGACAAAATATAGCGCTTGGTGTCATCAAAATAGTGACCTGTTTGCGGATCGATCCCACGCACAGCACCGATCATCTCACTGGCGAACAAAATGTTTTTGACATCGATCACTTCGGTCAACAAATTGATGCCGGGCTGGTGATAAACGCAAGTATCAAAAAAGATATTGTTCATCAAATGCTCACTCAAGAGTGGCTTTTTGAGCTCCTGGGCCAGGCCCCGGAAACGTCCCCAGTGGTAAGGCACTGCACCACCGCCGTGAGGAATCAAAAAGCGCAACGTGGGAAAGTCTTTGAAGAGGTCAGAGGTCAAGCATTGCATGAAGGCCGTGGTATCGGCGTTCAAGTAGTGGGAGCCCGTGGTGTGAAAGCACGCATTGCAACTGGTCGATACATGGATCATGGCTGGAATATCGAGCTCCACCATTTTTTCATAAATGGGGTACCAGTGCCGATCGCTCAAAGGGGGTGAAGTCCAATGTCCACCAGAGGGGTCTGGATTCAAATTGATCGCCACAAAACCATAGTCTTTCACGCACTTGTCGATTTCAGCCAAACTGGTCTTGGGGTCCACGCCAGGTGACTGGGGAAGCATGGCCGCGCCCATGAAGCTCTCAGGAAAGAGTTTGGAGACCCTGTAGCACAACTCGTTGCAAATGGCCGCCCATGTCGAGGAGACTTGAAAGTCGCCAATGTGGTGCGCCATGAAACTAGCGCGTGGGCTGAAAATGGTCAGATCGCTGCCACGCTCACGCATGAGTTTTAATTGATTGTTCTCTATGCTTTCACGCAATTCATCATCGCTGATTTTGAGCTCAGAGACCTTGGGCGTGAGTTGCGGGTCTTTGATCCCTGCAATTTGCCGGTTTCTCCACTCCTCCAGTGCCTTGGGAGCAGTGGTGTAGTGACCATGCACATCGATGATCAGTGGTTTTTGGTGACTCATGGCGAAAATCCTTTTGCGTCAAAACAATGAATTGAATTCAGTCAGGCCCAAGGGCGCACCCATCTGTGGGGACACCCCCCAATGGAGCTGAAATTTGGAATGTTTGGATTTTAGGGTGAAACCACCGGTTTCAAACCAAAAAGCACACTAGCTGTTATAACAATTATGCATACCTTGAGATAAACTATGCATAAAAGATAGATCTCAATGCTTGAATTCAACCCTAGAGGAGGCCCAGGCCTTGGAATTGAAACAAATCGAGTCGTTCGTTCGCGTGGCCGAATTGGGCAGTTTTACCAAGGCATCGATTGCGATGGGCTTGGCCCAACCGTTGCTGAGCCGGCATGTAAGGCACCTTGAAGTCGAATTGCACCAGAACTTGCTGATCCGAAACGGCCGTGGGGTCTCCCCCACCGCCGCAGGGCTCTTGATGCTCGAGCATGCCAGGGGCATTTTGCACCAAGTTGCCCTGGCCAAGGAGGAACTGAGCGGTACGAAGGGCACACTCTCAGGCCCCATCTCCATAGGACTACCCCCCAGTTTATCCAAGCTCATCACCGTGCCACTCACCTTGGCCTTTCAAAAAGCACTGCCCCAGGCCAAACTCACCTTGACCGAGGGGTTTTCGGCCCCCATGTATGAAAGCCTGCGCTCGGGACGAATCGATATTGCACTGCTCTACAACCCCGCCCCAACGCCAGAGCTCGAGCAAACGCTGCTGCACGAAGATGCCTTGATCCTCATTGCCAGCAAACAACCCCTCAAACATTTCCACCACTTGAAACCGATCAAAGCGGCTTTGACTCTCAAGGAGTTGTGCGAGCTGCCCTTGATCGTGCCGAGTCGGCCCAACGCATTTCGACTTCTGATTGAAACTGAAATGCACAGGATCGGCAAAAAGCCCCACATCATTTTGGAGATCGATGGCATCAATGCCATCTTGGAATTGGTCAAAGAAGGGCTCGGGTTCGCTGTGCTGCCCACCTACACATTGAATCAATTTCCTGACACAACACCTTTCACGACACACGCCATCAAGTCACCGCAGTTGCGCTCTCAGCTGATGCTCGTGTGGTCCTCCAAACGACCGAGCACGAAGACACAAAAGATATCACTCAATCTGACGCAGAAAATCATCTTGTCTGCTTTGAAAATGTGAGCGCATTCCACACCCTCGGCGCAAGCCAGGGTGGGGCCCAGGAAACGGCGCTTGCTAAAGCGCCCTGCCCGTCCAATTCTTGCGCAAACGCCATACTGCCAAAGCGTGCATTGAAGAATTGAAACTCATGGAGACGGGAATTGGTCCAACCAAAGGCGGCTTGAATCACCCTGTCGAACTTGTGCAATTTGATCGAACCCAGTACGCTGAGGCTGTGCCATATGGCAGGGCTGATTCCAACAAGTTCCAATCGAATTTGATCAATGAGATTGGATTGCCGTGAGCGTTTTACGCGTGTCACCACGTCATTCAAATGCGGCGAATGTGATCCCGCACATCCGAAGTCATTGCTTTGCAATACCCGCCTTGTCAATCACACGCGCCCAAGCTTTGATTTCATTCAAATACCATTCTTGTGCCTGCGCAGGAGTCGACACCTTGGGGTTGATGTTGAGCTCCATGAGTTTTTTCTCAGTCGCTGGGTTTTGTAGCGCGATATTGATCTCTTTGTTGAGTCGATCTACAACGGCCTTCGGAGTCTTGGCAGGAGCGGCCAAGCCATTCCAAGACGCTGCGACCAAGGCTTTTACACCGAGCTCTTTGGCCGTGGGTGTATCGGGCAAGCTAGCGGAGCGTTGCTCACTGGTGAGCGCCAAGACTTTGAAGTTTTTGGCCTTGATTTGCGGCAACACGGGACCCAGAATTTCTGTGGCCACGTCAATTTGTCCACCCTTCAAAGCCGTCATGACTGCAGGCGTGCCGTTGAAGGGGATGACTTGAACGTCAATGCCGGAGGTCGACTTGAACAACTCAGCAGTTAAATGTTGTGTGCTACCGATATTGATGCTGCCCACATTGAGTGCACCAGGATGGGTCTTCGCATGCTGAATCAGCTCTGTGAGTGAATTGAACTTGGAGTCCGAATTGACCAAGATGGCAATATCAAAAGTTGCCAAGAGTCCCAAATTGACAAAGTCATTGATTGGATCAAATGGCAGGGAGTGCATCAAGGATGCACTCACCGCTGTGCCGTTGGAGATCAAAAACAAGGTGTAACCATCGGGCTCAGATTTGGCCACCAAGTCTGCCGCCACGACACCCCCAGCACCTGGCCGGTTGTCAACCACCACCGACTGACCCAAACCCTCGGACATCTTTTGCGCAATGATGCGTGCAGTGAGATCGGCGACGCCTCCGGCGCCAAAGGGGACCACGATGCGAATGGGCTTGACAGGATAGGTTTGTGCATGCGAGAGTGAATTGGCAAACACCACGGCAGCCAACGCTCCCAGCGCACCCAATCTCAACAAACCAACGATAAAGCCCCACCAGTTCAATTGGACTGGGGTCACCTTCGACAATGCAGATTTGATTATTTTCATCACAGGCCCATGGGTTAAAAACACTCGACAGTTGTGGGGACTCACTCAGTGCCTCACGCCTAACAGATCATCTAGCAAGTCTGGACGACTCAAAAGAGTCGGTGCAGATTCTTGCAGCACCACTTGCCCTCGATCAAGCACCAATGCTTGATCAGAGATGGCCAAGATCATCTGAGGGTGCTGCTCCACGATGATAGCGGTCATTCCCTCTTCTCGGGTTATTCGCCGAATCGCAGTCAAAATTTCTTGCACAATGATGGGCGCCAAGCCTTCCAAGGGCTCGTCCAGAAGCAACAGCCTCGGGTTGACCATCAAAGCGCGGGCCAAGGCCAACATTTGTTGCTCACCTCCGGAGAGTTGATTGCCCAAATTGCCTTGTCGCTCAAGAAGTCTGGGGAAAAACTCATACGCTCGAGCTGGGTTCCACGCGTGTGGGGACTCCACGTGGCGGTACACAGCGGTTAAATTCTCATGCACTGTGAGCGACTTGAAAATATCCCGCTCTTGCGGCACCCACCCTATGCCACCACGACTCAAGGCATTGACGCGTTTGAAGGAGGGCCAAGCTTGAATCTCTTGGCCATCCAAGGCAATCTCACCCGAGTGCAAACGCGTGACCCCCATCAAGGTGTTGATGAGCGTGGTTTTACCCACCCCATTTCTGCCAAGCAAGGCCAGGGTCTGCCCTTCACCGATCGTGAAAGAAATATTGGTCAAAATGACCGACTCAGCATAACCCGCCACGACCCGATTGACCTTCAAGATTTCATTCAAGCTAGACTCCCGCAATGGCTTCGGCGCCCAAGTAGACTTCTTTGACTCGGGGGTCGTTGGCAATTTCTTCGTTGCTGCCTTCGCACAGCAATGCACCGTTGACGAGAACCGTCATGCGATTGGCAAAACTAAAGACCAAGTCCATGTCGTGCTCAATGAGCAAAATGCACACGTCCCCGGGCAATTGACCCAAGGTGCTCAAAATTTCTTCTCTGTCACCTGCTGGCACCCCCGCGACGGGCTCATCGAGCAAGAGCACTTTGGGCTCGCAGGCCAAGGCAATGGCGATTTCTAGCAAACGCTGTTTGCCGTAACTCAATGTGCTCACACGCTCAAGTCCGACGTCGGTCAAATGAAACTGCTCCAAGAGTTCATCCACTCTTGACAACACCGCCGGGTTGCGCCCCAAAGGAGACCACCACTGAGAGCCCCACCCCATGTGCTGGGTGACCACCCAGGCCAAGGTGGTGACTGGGCTCATGGAGCCAAAGAGTTGGTTGATTTGAAAAGTACGCACCAAACCGCGCTTGACCCGCTGATTCGATCGCAACCGGGTGATGTCCTCCCCCAAGAGCTCAATGGAGCCCGAGCTCAAAGGCAGCACACCCGTGAGCAAATTGATGAGGGTGGTCTTGCCCGCTCCGTTGGGACCAATCAACGCATGCCGTGCACCGCGCGGCAGCGCCAAGCTCACGTTTTGAGTGGCCTTGATCCCGCCAAAATTTTTGCACAAAGCGCTCGCCCTGAGCACCACCTCGGTGCTTGCCAATTCTGGATTCAACGCTTTATTCATGGCAACAACCGCCTCAAAGGACTGAATAATTTTTCGCGCCCCACCAGCACCAAGATCAGCAGCAAAAGTCCTATCCAAAACATCCAATATTGGGGCGTGATCGATGAGAGCTCTTGCTGGATCAATTTGAACACCACAGCCCCCACCACCCCCCCATAAAGCCAACCAGCGCCACCAATGACCAGCATCAAAAGCACATCGGCCGAGCGCTCAAATGAAAACACATCCAAGGACGCAAAACCCGTGGTTTGCGCGAGCAACGCTCCCGCCAGCGCAGCCACACCCGCAGACAAACTGTAGACCGCCATCAAACGTTTGGCCACAGGCAGACCCACCGACTCCGCCCTCAAGCGGTTATCGCGAATCGCTGTGAGACCAATACCAAAGGGCGAATAAACCAAGCGACGCAGCACCACCAACACCACCACCAAGATCGCGACCGAATAGCAAGCGGCCACCTGACCTATCAAATCAAATTCAAACCGGCCCAACACAGGCCCCATCACGACGCCCTGGAGTCCATCGGCGCCTCCCGTCAAACCACTCAAGCGGTTGGCCAATTCATAGCCGATCAAGGAGACCCCAAGCGTCACCATGATTCGAGTCAAGTCAGTTCCTCGCAAAATGCTCAAACTAAACATCAACCCCAAGAGCACGCCGCTCAAGGAAGAAAAAACCAAACCCACCAACGGATCGGGGATCCAATGTTTGGCAAAGAGCCCAGCGCTGTAGCAGCCCCAACCAAAAAATGCGGCGTGCCCCAAGGACACAATTCCGCCATAGCCCAGTATCAAATCCAAAGACACCGCAAAGAGCGCCGTGATGGCGATTTCGTTGACCAGCATGGCGTGAGAGACAAAGACCCAGGGGCATGCCAAGATCACCACCACGCCTAGCCACTCCCAAGATTTCACCTTGGCGTGATTTTGCAAGTTCAAAAAACTCTTGGATTGGGGCAACACGGGCGACATCACTTGGACCCTCGCACAAAGAGGCCTTGTGGGCGCCACAACAAAATCAAGATCATCAACACATAGACCACAAAGCCACCCAATTGGGGAATATAGTATTTACCAAAGACATCGGCCACACCCAGAAAAACTGCCGCGCACAGCGGTCCAGTGATGGAGGACGTGCCACCCACGGCCACCACAATCAAAAAGTAAATCATGTATTTCAATGGGAACAGTGGCTCAATTGACAAGATCTCAGCCCCCAAAGCACCCCCCAACCCGGCCAAGCCAGATCCCACGGCAAAGGTGATCAAAAAAACTCGGTTCACCCGAATGCCAAGACCCGAAGCCACCACGGGGTTGTCGACCGAGGCACGCAGTTGAGAGCCAAAGCGGGTTTTGGACAAGATGAGTTGAAGCACCAAGGTCAACACAGCACATACGCCCACGATGAAGAGTCGGTAGTGACCCACGCCAAGCACCCAAGGCGCCTGTCCCCACTCATCTCGGCCTTGCAGCCAAAGCGGCAAATCCATATTTTGTTGAGAAGATCCCATGAAAAAATCCATGGCCGCCACTGACATGAACGCCAAGCCGATGGAGAACAGCACCTGATCCAAATGCGTTTTTTTGTACATGCGCCGATAAAGCGTGGACTCCAGCAATGCACCCAGCAAGGCCACCACGACGAAAACAATGGGCAAACAGATCAAAAAAGGAATTTGCATTTGTTTGGACAACATCACCATGGCGTATCCCCCGACCATGGCAAAAGAGCCATGGGCCAGGTTGATGAAATTCATGAGCCCCAGGGTAATGGACAAACCCACGGCCAAGACAAAAAGAAGCATGCCATAGGCCACGCCATCAAAAAGCAGCGTCAGCATGGCAAGGTTGACTCACAATGAATGGAATAAAAAGTCTTCATGGATATCAGCATTTTAGACTCGAGAGTGCGCCAATCAAGAACAAAAGGCAAATTTGTCTCAATTGGGTCTACCATCGAGCTTTTCTGCCCCAAGCGTGGAAATCGTTGGTGGTGACCAAGACAATGAGTCCCCTCCTCCATCCTCAGCAGGGCATTGCGCTTGGGCGACAAGAGAATATTTTCAGTCGATTCCAATTGATACCCCAATCGGCGAGAATGTTGGTTTAACATCCTTCTACTTTTTAACTGTGGAGACACCATGTCATTGCCTTTAGACAAAATCTTGCCAGCCCGATTTGACCATGTGGGTAGTTTTTTGCGCCCAGAGTACTTGCTCACCGCCCGAGCTCAAAAAGCCAAAGGCGAGATCAATGCACAGCAGTTGCGTGAAGTCGAAGACCGCGCCATCAAAGAAATCATCCACTTCCAAGAAGACGTCGGACTCAAAAGCATCACCGATGGAGAGTTCAGAAGAACCTATTTTCACATCGACTTTCTTGAGCAACTCGGTGGCGTCAAAACTGACATCCCCGTCACCATCAAAAAACCCGACGGCAGTGAAGAGCTGGCCCCTCCCGTGATCAAGGTGATTGATAAAGTCGTACACGCCAAGGATATTCAACGCGCAGATTTTGAATTTCTAAAGGCCAATGTGAGTGCGGGCAACACCCCCAAAGTCACCATCCCCTCTCCCACCATGCTCCACTTCAGAGGTGGACGCGCCGGCATCAGCAAGGTGGCCTATCCGGAACTGGACCCCCAGTTTTATGATGACGTGGCCAAGGCCTATGGTGACGAGTTGAGGTCCCTTGCCGCGGCGGGTTGCACTTATGTGCAAATGGACGACACCAATTTAGCCTATTTGTGCGATGACAAAATGCGCCAAGCCGCATTGCAGCGTGGGGATGACCCAGATGAATTGCCACATCGCTATGCGGCCTTTGTGAACAAAGTGGTCGCCCAAAAACCAGAGGGCATGACCTTGGCGATGCATTTGTGCCGTGGCAACTTCAAAAGTACGCATGCCGCCTCCGGCAACTACGAACCCGTGGCTCAAGCACTCTTGTCTGAGATGAATTTGGATGCCTACTTCTTGGAGTATGACGATGACCGCAGTGGCGACTTCAAGCCCTTGCGATACCTGCCCAAGGGCAAAATTGTGGTGTTGGGCCTGGTCACCACCAAGTTTGACACCATGGAGACCAAGGACGACATCAAGCGCAGAATCGACCAAGCAGCCCAGTACGCCCCGATTGAGCAGTTGGCGTTGTCACCCCAGTGTGGCTTTTCAAGCACTGTGCACGGCAACAACATTGCCGTTCAAGCGCAACGCAACAAGCTCCGACTGGTGATCGAGACCGCTCAAGAAATTTGGGGTCACTAAAGCCTCAATTCGCCCAACCAGCATTCAGTGGCTGGGCGAGCTTCACCAGCGCTTGGGCTCGGCCTTGGATTTTCATGGGCCCAATCTGCTTGCCATACCTGGGCTTGAGTCCATGATGGTGCATGGCGGTTTAAACATTTAAAACACCCAATGCAACCCCAATCTTGCGGGGAAGGGTCCACAAAAGCCCTAAAACGCTCTAAAAAGCACAAAATTCTTGGATAAATTGGGTATTTCGCCCTTGAAATGCTCCAAACTGCCCTCATTTCTGGTGTGAGTTCAGTTTTTATAGTCGCATCCAAATTTCACCATGTCTGACCAGCCACACCCCTTCGACCCTGCCGCCCAAGCCCCTGCCGCTCATGAGCAGCAGCAACACGCCTCACAATCCGCACCTGCGGCCAACGCAGGCGACGCCACCCTTGAAGATCCTTTGACCCAAGCGTTGACCGATGTGGCGCTACTCACGGCCAAAGTGAGCGAACTCCAAGACCAATATTTGAGAGGTCAGGCCGAGGTTTTGAATGCCAGGCGCCGTGCTGACGAAGAAGTGAGCAAGGCTCGCAAGTTTGCGCTGGAATCATTTTCCGAGAGTTTATTGCCTGTCATCGATAGCCTAGAAGCGGGTTTGGCGATCAAAGAAGCCACGCCAGAACAAATCAAAGAAGGCGCTGAAGCCACTCTGCGACAACTCAAAAGTGCGCTCGAGCGAAACAAAGTGATCGCCATCGACCCATCCCCTGGCACGAAGTTTGATCCCCACCAACACCAGGCCATCAGTGTCGTGAGCGCCGATCAAGCGCCCAACACGGTGGTGGGCGTTTTGCAAAAAGGCTACTCCATTGCCGACAGAATTTTGCGCCCTGCCTTGGTGACAGTTACCGCTGCGGCTTGATCAGGACACGGCTGAGCGTATTCAATTTTCCGGGATAGGCTTGTTTTTATACAACTCGACCCAATATCCAATTCAACTGTTTTTAAATTAAGCGTGGGCAATTGACCCCACGATCAACGGAGCATCAAAATGGGCAAAATCATCGGTATTGACTTGGGAACCACCAACTCGTGTGTTGCAATCATGGAGGGCAACACCACGCGTGTTATCGAAAATTCCGAAGGCGCCAGAACCACCCCGTCGATCATTGCCTACCAAGAAGATGGAGAGGTGTTGGTTGGGGCGTCGGCCAAACGTCAAGCGGTCACCAACCCCAGAAACACCTTGTACGCCGTCAAGCGTTTGATTGGCCGTAAATTCGAAGAAAAAGAAGTCCAAAAAGACATCGACCTCATGCCCTACACCATCGCCAAAGCGGACAATGGGGATGCTTGGGTTGAAGTGCGTGGCAAAAAACTGGCCCCCCCTCAAGTGAGCGCCGAAGTGCTTCGCAAAATGAAAAAAACCGCGGAAGACTATCTTGGAGAAGCGGTCACTGAGGCGGTGATCACGGTTCCGGCATACTTCAATGACGCTCAACGCCAAGCCACCAAGGATGCTGGTCGCATCGAGGGTTTGGAGGTCAAGCGCATCATCAATGAGCCCACCGCCGCAGCGCTTGCGTTTGGTTTGGACAAAACAGAAAAAGGCGACCGAAAAATTGCCGTCTATGACTTGGGTGGTGGCACGTTTGACGTCTCCATCATCGAAATTGCCGATGTTGACGGAGAAAAACAGTTTGAAGTTCTCTCCACCAATGGCGACACCTTTTTGGGTGGTGAAGATTTTGACCAACGCATCATTGATTTCATCATTTCCGAATTCAAACGCGAACAAGGCGTTGACTTGGGCAAAGACGTGTTGGCCTTGCAGCGCTTGAAGGAAGCTGCAGAGAAAGCCAAAATTGAATTGTCTTCCTCCACAGGAACCGACATCAACTTACCCTACATCACTGCCGACGCCTCAGGACCCAAACACTTGAGCATCAAGCTCAACCGTGCCAAATTGGAGTCCTTGGTTGACGAATTGATCGAACGCACCATTGCCCCTTGCCGCATGGCCATCAAAGACGCGGGCGTGAGTGTGGATCAAATCGATGACGTCATTTTGGTGGGCGGCATGACTCGCATGCCCAAAGTTCAAGACAAGGTCAAGGAGTTCTTTGGCAAAGAGCCCAGGAAAGATGTGAACCCTGATGAAGCCGTTGCCGTGGGCGCGGCCATCCAAGGTCAAGTGCTCTCAGGTGACCGCACCGACGTGCTCCTCTTGGACGTCACGCCATTGTCTTTGGGCATTGAAACTCTGGGCGGTGTGATGACCAAGATGATCACCAAAAATACGACCATCCCAACCAAATTCGCACAAACTTTCTCGACCGCTGAGGACAACCAACCGGCCGTCACGATCAAAGTCTTCCAAGGTGAGCGTGAGTTGGCCTCGGGCAACAAAATGCTGGGTGAGTTTAATCTTGAGGGTATCCCACCCTCAAGTCGTGGCACGCCTCAAATTGAAGTGTCCTTTGACATTGATGCCAATGGTATTTTGCACGTTGGCGCAAAAGACAAGGGCACGGGCAAAGAAAACAAAATCACGATCAAAGCCAACTCGGGCCTGTCAGAGCAAGAGATTCAAAAAATGGTCAAAGACGCCGAGCTCAATGCAGGCGAGGACAAAAAGAAACTCGAAATCGTTCAAGCCAAAAACCAAGGCGACGCTGCATTGCACTCTGTGCAAAAGAGCTTGACCGAGCATGGTGACAAACTTGATGCATCTGAAAAAGAATCCATCCAAAACGCTTGCAAAGCACTGGAAGAAGCACTCAAAACAGAAGACAAAGATGACATCACGGCCAAGACAGAGAGCTTGATGACGGTCAGCCAAAAGTTGGGCGAGAAGGCCTACGCCGACATGCAAGCCCAAGGCGCTGCCGCCCAAGCCGCTGGCGCAGCCCATGATGCAAGTGCTCACGGCACAACGGGCGCAGGAGCGGCCAAGGATGACAATGTGGTCGACGCAGAAGTCAAGGAAGTTAAAAAAGGCTAGGCCTTTTCAGCCACACCGGCAAGCACGCCGCGTCCTGGCCTCTTTGTGAGGTGGGCGCGGCTTTGTTGTTGAACAAGGACACACGGATATCATGTCAAAACGCGATTTTTACGAAGTACTCGGTCTGGGCAAAACTGCCAGCGAAGAAGAGATCAAGAAAGCTTATCGCAAATTGGCGATGAAGTACCACCCTGACCGCAACCAAGGCGAAGACGCCAAAGAAGCAGAGGTCAAATTCAAGGAGGTCAAGGAAGCCTACGAGATGCTTTCTGACTCAGAAAAACGCAGCGCTTACGACCAATTTGGTCACGCTGGCGTGGACCCCAACATGAGAGGTGGCGCTGGGGGGGCGGGCTTTGGTGGATTTGGCGACTCCTTTGGTGACATCTTTGGTGACATCTTTGGTCAAGCCAGGCGCCAACAAGGTGGGCGTCAAGTCTACCGTGGCAATGACTTGAATTACGCCATGGAGATCACCCTTGAGGAGGCGGCCAAGGGCAAAGAAACACAAATTCAAGTCCCCAGTTGGGACTCTTGTGAAGTGTGTCATGGCTCTGGGGCCAAGCCTGGCACATCGGCCAAGAATTGCGGAACTTGTGGTGGCTCAGGTGCGGTTCAAATGCGCCAAGGCTTTTTCAGCGTTCAGCAAACCTGTCCACACTGCCGAGGCGCGGGCAAAGTCATCTCCGACCCCTGCAGCCCCTGCCGAGGTCAAGGCAAAATTCAGTCACAAAAGACCCTCGAGATAAAGATCCCATCGGGCATCGACTCGGGCATGCGAATCAGAAGCACCGGCAACGGCGAGCCAGGCGCAAACGGTGGGCCAGCAGGTGACTTGTACATTGAGATTCGAATTCACAAGCATGACATCTTTGAGCGCGATGGCGATGACTTGCACTGCGCTGTCCCCATCGGTTTTACCATCGCTGCACTCGGCGGAGAAATCCAAGTCCCCACATTGCAAGGTGAAGCGGCCATCGACATTCCCGAAGGCACTCAAACCGGCAAGCAGTTTCGCTTAAGAGGCAAAGGCATCAAAGGCATTCGCGCCAGTTTCAATGGCGACTTGTATTGCCACATCACGGTTGAGACGCCCGTGAAATTGACCGAACATCAAAGAAAACTGTTGAAAGAATTGGACGACTCACTTCGAAAAGGTGGCGTCAAGCACTCCCCCAACGAAGGGGGTTGGGCTGAAAAGTTGAAGGCCTTTTTCAACTGAGTGAGTTTGCACAAGCTCCGGTCCCCATCAGCCCCTGGCCTTCAAAATCCAGGGGCTTTGATTTTGGGCAAACATAGTCATAACAAACTTCAAGCTTGAGACACAGATCACTCTCAATGGGGATAAACGCTATTGATAAAGGTGAGCAAATCCATTAAAAATTGCTTTTGAACATTTTCAATCAAAGGCAATCCCATGAGTCAAGTCCACCCTCCAGAACTCAGTTTGACTGAACGCGATCGCCGATGGGCTCGCGTGAGAGCCATGATGCGTGAGCAGCACCTCAAAGCCCTCTTGGTCGCTGGGTTTCGCTCCAGAGAGATGTATGAGAGTTATCTGAGCGACGACTACAACGAAGGCTGCGTTCTCTTTCCCTTGGAGGGCGATCCAGTCGTGATCACTTGGGCACACTTGCGTGTGATGAGAGCAAGGTGGTCTGAGGAACGCGGCCACAAACTGTGGATCAATGACTACCGCGTCGCCACCAATGGCCAAGCCGTGGCGGAGTGGTTCAAAGACCTGCACTTGGATCAAGAGACGCTGGGGGTGGTGGGCCTCACCTCTCAGGCCCCCACAGAGGCGTATGGCGCCATTCCAGCCAATTTTTGGTTGCAACTCACAGAGTCCTTGCCCAAAGCACAATTCAAAGATGTCTCTGAACTCTTTAGCCATCTCATGCTCGTGAAGTCAGCAGAAGAATTGGGGCAAATCCGATACGCCGCCCATGCAGCAGAGGTCGCTTGCGAGGTGGTGGCCAAATTGGCCAAACCAGGCGTTGGAGAAGAGAAAATTTTCGCACACGCCAGCATGGCCATGCTCGAGTTTGGCATTGGATTGCGCTACCCCGCATTGGTGATGAACTCCGGGCCGGCCACCCTTTCTTGGGGGCCACCAAGGTGGAGCACGAGAGGCGAGCGGCCTCGTGTACTTCAACGCGGTGATTTGCTCCAAACTGAGCTCATGCCCATGTGCGGCAATCAAGAAGTCCAAGTCCAAATGACGGTGGCCTTGGATCCCATTGATGTCATCAACCAGGGCTGCGAAAAAGTGGCCCGACAATCTTACGACGCCGGTATCAAAGCACTGCGCCCAGGCATTACCTTTCAAGAATTGGTGGCGGCCATGGAAGAGCCACTCAAGACATCGGGGCACTGGGCTTACACCCCCTTGGTGCATTCCATCTCGCCTCATTTCTTGGCGGGCAGGAGTCAAGTCAATACAGAGAAATTGAATTTGGGCGTGACCTTCATGGGCAAACCCTCTGCGCCCATTCGCAAAGCAGTCATTGAGCCAGGAATGGTCTTTGCCTTCGAGCCCAATGCCTGCTGGGAGAGTCACCGCGTCAATATTGGAGGCACGGTGGTGGTCACGGCCGATGGCTGTGAAGAGCTCAATCGGATCCCATGCCATGTCACCCATGTGTGAGTTGGTCCAGCCCTTATCCCCCCGTCTTTGATCACATGCCAAGGATTCAGCCATGAACAACTTTTTCCACACCCCATCACGCCCCCCATCACGCACCCGACTGCGCTTGATTGCAGCCATTTCTTTGTTGACCATGATGGCGTTATTGAGTCCAACAAGTCACGCACAGAATTACCCCAAAAAACCCATCGTGGTGATCGTACCCGCCACTGCTGGCTCGGCACCGGATGTGCGCATGCGCCAAGTGGCCCCAAAGATGGGGGAGTTCTTGGGTCAACCCCTGATCATTGAGAACCGACCCGGCGCCAATGGTGCCATTGGCGCGCGTGAAGCGGCCAAAGCAGCACCGGACGGATACACCTTTTTACACGCCAATATCAGCAACTTACTCAACGATGTCTTCACCTCAGAAAAAGGCACACGATTGGCCGAAGATTTAATCGCCATTGGTGACATTGAATCGGGCCCATTGATCGTGGTGGTGAACCCCAATGTTCAAGTCAAAAGCCTCAAAGAATTGATTGAGCTTGCCAAATCCAAGCCCAATGTCCTCACCTATGGCTCGGGCGGGTCTGGGGGACTGATTCAGCTCATGGGTGAGCGGGTGAAGCTCGCGGCAGACATCAAAATACTGGAAGTCCCCTACAAATCCCCAGGCGCAGAAATGCCCGATTTGATTGCGGGACATTTGGACGTGGGCTTTGGCGTGTGGTCGGTTTTGGGTCCCTTGATCAAAAGCGGCAAGATCAGGGCCCTGGCCGTGGCGAGCTCAACTCACTTGCCCATGGCCCCAGAGATTGCAACCATGGCAGAAGCCGGCTTACCTGGAATGGAAACCACTGCATGGAATGGTCTTTTTGCACCCGCGGGCACCTCCAAAGAAGTGATTCAAACTCTTTACAAAGCATTGGTGTTCTCCCTCTCAAGCCAAGAGGTACATGACTTATTCGCTTCCACGGGATCATTGACAGGCGGTAAAACCCCCGAACAATTTGCCGACTTTGTGAAAGCCGAGAAAAACAAATGGAGCAATGTCGTGAAATTGGCGAATATCAAACCACAATGAACGCGATCGTCAACACGGTCTCTCCAAGCCGCCCGTCCTTTGGGTGGCTTGTCTTTTGTAGAACTCCAAAAAACCATTGACAAGAATCATTCCGCTAAAAACCCATATGAAATTCAAACAACTTTTATTGTGCAGCACTTTCCTTGGCATCATCTCCATCAACGCGACAGCTCAAAGCAACACGTGGCCCAACAAGGTCATCAAAATCATTGTCCCCTTCGTGCCTGGATCTTTCACCGACACGGCAGCTCGTGTACTGAGCGTTGAGCTCGCCAAGCAACTAGGTCAAACCGTGATCGTGGACAACAAGGGAGGAGCAGGCAGCACCTTGGGAACAGACCTGGTTGCCAAATCTGCGCCTGACGGTTACACATTCTTACTGACGGACAATTCTTTTGCCGTCTCTACAGCGCTTTATGAAAAGCTCCCCTACAACCCTGTCAAAGACGTGGCACAAATCACCATCGTCGCTGAATCTCCGGCAGTTTTGGTGGCCAGACCCGGCTTGAACTCGAAGAGCCTCAAAGAGATTGTTCAATACACCCAAAAAAATCAAGGTGCCCTCACCTTCGGCTCGGGCGGTGTCGGATCATCGGCCCATTTGGCAATGGAAGCCTTCCTCACTCAAAATAATTTACAGCTCACCCATATCCCCTTCAAAGGAATCGCTGGTGCCATCACCGATGTGGCGGCCGATCGTGTCGACTTGGCCATTGGATCTGTGGGCTCGGCACAGGCCCACATCAAAGATGGACGACTGCAAGGGATTGCGGTGAGTGGCTCACAACGCCATCCCCTTTTGCCGCAAGTCCCGACCTTTGCCGAGTCAGGCTTTGGCAATTACAAAATGATGTATTGGTTTGGCTTGATGGCACCCAATGGCGTGGCCAAAGACATCATTGATCGAATGCAAAAAGAAGTGGTCCACGCATTGACCCAGACCAAAGTCCAAGAGGTTTTTGCTTCTGCTGGCGTGAGGCCTGCGACCAACACGCCCGCCGAATACACCAACTTGGTTCACGATGAGTCGGCCATGTGGGCAGAGGTGATCAAAAAAGCTGGACTAAAATCAATGGCAGCCCAGTGATCTCCCAACGTGGACTCACTGGCAGCCCTCGCATCCGCGCGCGGATAGATCAAACGCCGAACATCAACCCTTTCACGCCGCAAGACAACCGCCTCTTGCGCCTATAGCACACCCCTTCATGGGCACCTCATCATGTCTTTTGACCTTTCTGAAAAAACTCTCTTCACTCCCCCTCCATTGTCTTGTGATGCCCACTTTCACGTCTTTGGCACAGCAGGGCAATACCCCTATGGGGGCGATTTAAGATACACACCACCGCACGCGCCGCTTCAAGAGTATTTGAAACTGGCGCAGCATTTGGGCCTCACCCGCTTTGTCTTTGTGCAGCCCAGCGCTTATGCACGCGACAACAGCTGCATGCTTGACGCGATGAAACACGTTGGCACCGATCGCTGCCGAGGCGTGGTGGACTTGGATGACGATGTCACGTTGGAGCACATGCAGTCTTTGCACGCATTGGGTGTCAGAGGCATTCGGATCAATGTGAGCCCAGTGCACCCCTATGAAGTGGGTTTGGCACAAACGATGACGCCGCGCATCGAGACTTTGGCCGAGAAATGCAAAACCTTGGGCTGGCACCTGGACTTTTTACTCCCCGGATGGCTCACAGCAGAGCTTTTGGGATTGATGAGACGCTTGACCATTCCCTTCTCCATGGCCCACATGGGCATGAATTTGGCCAAAGATGGCGTCAACTCGCCAGGCTTTCAAGCATTGTTGAAATTGGTGGGTGAAGGACAACGATTGGCCTACGTGAAATTCACCGGCATTTACCGCATGTCCAAAGTCGAGCACTACACTGACGCAGATCCGATGGCCAAAGCCTTGATCAAGGTGGCAGGAGACCGCATCATTTGGGGCAGCGATTACCCTCACTTGTCCTTTGGCGAGCACAGCTCAGTGGCGCTCTTTAATTTACTCGACCGCTGGTGCGAGAACGATCAAGAAAAGAAACTGATCTTGGCCGACAACCCTTCCAGGCTGTTTGGCTTTTGATCTTCCTCGCTCGCGACAAAACCTCAAACCTTCAAGCCATTGACCTGTTTGGCTTTTTCAGTCGCGGCACTCAAGAGGAAAGCCAAATCAGTGCCCGTTGAGACATAGCGTGCGCCCATTTGAATAAATTGGGCCACCAAATCTGGTCTGGAAGACAGGCCACCGACACCACAAAATTTCCCATATTTCTGACACACTGCGATCGTGTGGGCATAGGCTTGTTTGAGTTTGGGGTGATCATACTGGCCAGCAATCCCCATGTCAGCGAGCAAATCGTTGGAGCCAATCATGACCATGTCAACCCCAGGGACCGACATGATGTCGTCAGCATGGTCCAAGGCGACTTGATTTTCAAACTGAACAATCACCATGGTATTGGCATTGAGCGCAGGGTAAGCTTGATCGGCGGGGAAGGAGCGGTAGTGCAAATGCGGCAGGGCACCCGCAGCAGAACGCTCGCCAAAAGGCGGGAATTTGGCACAAGCCACCACCGCATGGGCTTCTTCTTTGCTTTGTACATGCGGCGCGATCACCCCCAACGCACCGCCGTCCAAAACCCTGGAGATCCATTGCGAGGAGTTGTCTGGGACACGCACAAAGGCTGCAACACCAATGGCCATGGCAGCCATACAAATTTGACCCGTCGTCTCCAGTGAAAAACTACTGTGCTCCAAATCGATGTAGATTGAATCAAAGCCAGCAGTTTTGGCAATCTGCGCGATCTCAATCCCCGAGACCAACTTCACCGTCATGGATGAGACCACTTGGTTGGCCTTTAGTTTTTCAATGACATTGTTTTTTAAAATCGTTGACAACTCAGCACTCATAAAATTCCTTTGATCATGATGACACTCATCTACAGCGGTTCGCCATGTAGTCATTCTACAGTTGACCACCCCACGTCAAGACCACCGCCATTGCCCCCCGATTGGGTTCAAGCCAAAGGGTAATTACCGATTCCAACCGATGCATGATCTTTAAAATGCAACGTTGAAGTATGTTCTATTAAAGGAATGAAATGAATTGCATCTCAAAATCCATCGCCCAATGCGGCGCAAAGTTGACGGGGCTCACATTGGGCTTGGCCCTCAGCTTGTTGAGTGGTCTTGCTTTTGCGCAAGCCAATCCCCCGATCCGCATTGGAAGCACATTGGCACTCACAGGACCACTCTCTGCCACGGGTGTCGTGCACAAATTGGCCGGTGAAATTGCCATTGAAGACATCAACAAAAGAGGCGGCTTTTTGGGCAGAAAGGTGGAATGGATTCTCAAGGACGATCAATCCAAGCCCGAATTGGCGCGCACACTCTATGAGCAACTCTTGAACAGCGACAAAGTCGACTTGCTCATGGGTCCCTATGCAACCGGGGCCATTTTGTCAGCCATGGTGGTGGCCGAGCGCAACAACAAACTGCTCATTCATCACACCTTTGGCATACCAAGCCAAGCAAAATACGACAAGCAGTTCCCTGCGTGGGCTTTGGGCTCGTACCCCGAAAAAACAGTGCCCAATACGGTTTTTGATGCCATGGCCTCTTTGGAAAAAGCACCCAAAACCATCGCCATCATCACCAGTAAATTCCCTTCGGTTTATTTCTTGTCGACTGGTGCTAGAGAAGTGGCCAAGCAACGAGGACTCAAAGAAGTTCTTTATTTGGAGTGGGACTTTGGTAATCGTGATTTCTCAGCCATTGCCGCGCGCGTCAAAGACGCCAAGCCCGATCTGGTATGGATTGGTGACATCGGAGCCGAGGGCAATCAAGTGCTGGAGGCGATGAAAAAAATCGACTACACCCCTCCCCTTCACACCCACGTTTACCCGTCACCCGGTATTTTGGCAGCAGCACCTGAGGGGCAAGGTTCATTTGCGATATCCCCATTTGAGGAGCATGCACCGTTTACCAAGAACAAGGGCTCTGACACGTTGATCAAATCATTTGACCTCAAAGCCAAGGCTGAAGGTTTGCCCTATACCAAGGTTGAAGTTCAAGCCGCCAGCTCATTTGTGGCTTGGCAAATGTTGGAAGCCGCCGTGACGGCCACCAAGAGTTTGGATGACGCGCTCTTGGCCAAATGGCTCAAAGCCAACCAAGTCGATACCGTCGTGGGCAAGGTGAGGTTTGATGGTCCGTTCAATTATGGAGACGATTTGATGCACGTCAAACAACTCCAAAATGGCCAGTGGCTCATGGTTTGGCCGAAAAATTTGGCTGCACCTGGTGTGAAGATGCAAGTCAATTGAGCAATTGAATTTCTGGGTCAGGCACTGGCTCAGAATCCATCATTCAAGCCCCGTTTTTGAGCGGGGCTTTTTCATGCCCACAACGGTTGTTGTGGATGAAACATGGACAACTGCATTCGACTCGCGCATGGGCATTCACCCAGGGCAATTCAGGCCTATCAAGCTGGTTTTTGCACCATCTGCTCAATGAAGAATTGGGGCAAATGGGCAATGTCTTCTAGCCCTGCGCCTGCAGCCACTGCGCCCGATAAGCTGGTGGCCAAGGCACTCGATAGCCCCATGGGAACACCCAAGGCAGATCCACAAGCGACCACATTGGTCATGTCTTTGCGCAAATTATTGATGTCCAGCGTTGTGTCATCCGTGTGGCCCAAGAGTACATTTTTTTTGTTTTTGAGCCATGCATTGGCGGTGGGGGACATGGCCAGCACCTCCAGCATCTGCCCCATCTCCAAGCCCTCACCCAGACCCAAGGCCAAGCCCTCGGACAAGGACTGAATGTATGCAGCCAAGGTCAAATTCGAGACCAACTTGATCGCATGACCAGCACCGACTGCCCCCATGTGCTTGACAGACACACTCAATGCACTCAAAACCGGTTGCGCTCTCTCGATATCTTGGAGACGCCCCCCTGCGGGTATAAAAACCATCCCCGCCTTCACCGTGGGGATGGTACCCATGATGGGTGCACCAATGAGTTGTGCCCCCATATCCTGAACTCGAACACTCAACTCGCGAACGGTTTGAGGCTGAAGGGTGCTGGACTCAATGAACAATTTCCCTTCAACCGAGGATTGGAGCAGTCCTTGGGGGCCAAGATACAAATTCTTTGCGCCTGCATCATCATTGATCAAGGACATGATCATGGAGGCCCTTTGCGATACATCCTCTGCGTGCTCAGCCACCATCAACCCCATTTGTTGGGCAGCACTCAAGCGGCCTGGATTTTTATCCCAAACCAAAATTTCATCAAAGCCTTGGGACTGAAGCCGTTGTGCCACTGCCAACCCCATGCGTCCCAAACCAATCAAGCCAAAAATCATCCTTGACCTCTATGTCTCAAAAATTTAAACCCGTCAAACATTTGTTCGCCATGGTAAAAATCATATCCAATTAAAAAAATTTACCGCCTGTGGCTTACCCTTATCGTGGTCCCCATTGTCTGACCTGGATCAAACCCAGGCCTTCAAGGGTTGAGATTCATGAATCCCCGTGGGCGAATTTATCAGTAGAATCCAGACTCACCCCTACCTTGGCCTTTCACCTTGCGTGTTCCCGAACCATTGAGCTGCGCCGTCCCACAGGGATGAAACGAAGCATTGGGGTGATGCCTGACAGTGACCACAACCGTTGCACCTCAAGGCTGCTTCGACTCTTTAACCAGGATAGACATGAAACCCACCAACAAAGCGTTTATAAAAGCTTCATTAGCACTTGCATTGACAGCGGGATTGGGTTCGTTGTCCTCATCGATCTACGCACAAGCTTTTCCCTCCAAAACTTTGACGATCGTGGTGCCCACTGCACCCGGAGGTGCCAATGATGCGATGGCCCGCATTATTGCGCAAGGCTTGTCCCCACGACTGGGTCAATCGGTGGTGGTGGACAACCGCGCAGGAGCCAATGGCGCCATCGCTTGCGAGTTTGTCGCTCGCGCCACGCCCGATGGTCACACCATTCTTTTCGGCTACATTGCGACACACGGCATCAACCCTGCGCTGCAAAAACTCAAATACGATCCATCCACAGACTTTGAAGCCATTGGACTGGTTGCGAATTCACCCACGCTACTCGTCACCACCATGGGCTTGAATGTCAAAACACCCAAGGATCTCATTGCCCTCATCAACTCAAAACCTGGGACCATGAGTTACGCGTCGGCGGGCAAAGGCACGGCGCCACACTTGGCTGGAGAGCTCTTTAAACTCGCCACGGGTGTGGACTTGGTGCACATCCCCTACAAAGGCTCAGCGCCTGCGGTGGTTGACACCATTGGGGGCACCACCCAGGTGATGTTCCCCAGTCTCTTCACGGCCTACCCCCAGGTCAAGGCCGGCAAACTTCGCGCCTTGGCGATTGCGGGCGAGAAACGCTCCTCCGTGATGCCAGAAATTCCTACGCTCACTGAACTCGGTGTGCCCAATGTCAATATCAATCAATGGTACGGACTCTTTGCACCAGCCAAAACACCCAAAGTCGTGATTGATCGTTTGAACAAAGAGCTCAATGAAGTCCTGACCGAAAAAGCCAATGAAAAGAGAATTGAAGACCAAGGCGCAGAGGTAGAAACCAGCACACCGCAAGCACTCGCTGACTTGGTCAAAAAAGAAGTGGTGCGATGGAAGTCGGTGGTGAATGCCGCCAAAATTACAGCGGACTGACCAACCTCGTACGACGTCTTCTTCAACGCACATCCCATCATGCAACTTGGTGCAGTCCTTCAAGCCGCAGGGTCCGCCTCTCGAATGGGATACAGACCCAAGTGTTTGCTTGAAATCAAGGGTCAAGCCTTGATTGTTCGAACCGCACAGGCCCTTTTGGATGCGGGCGTTCATGATTTGGTGGTGGTGGTTGGGCACTATGGCCTTGAGGTTCGGGCAGCGCTCAAAGATTTTCCTGTGACTTTCATTGAAAATCCCGAGCCTGAACTTGGCCAAGTCTCTTCTCAACGTCTGGGCCTATTGCACCTCATGCCCCATCACGATGCCATCATCATGGCCTTGGCCGATCAGCCTTTGATCGAAACCCAAGACGTTGCCGAACTCATTCATTTTTTTGAACAATGCAGCAAGTCCACCTCGGTGGTTTATCCCAGGGTGCACAACCAACCGGGTAACCCTGTGCTGCTGAGTGGCAAAGCACGAGAAGATATTTTGGCCTGCTCACCCGACATGGGTGTTCGCGATTGGAGGCGTTTGCACCAAGAAGAAGTGATGGCACTCGAGTGTGACAACACCCACTACATCACCGACCTGGATACCCCACAAGACGTGCTCGCATTCACTGAGCGCACCGGTATTGAGTTGACTTGGCCTGCACTCCCATCAGCTCCAAAATAAGAAATCTTCAGTTCAAACTCGGTGACTTGACGTGACATAGCCCCGATGTCTGTAAGAAATATCCAACCCTGAGGGCCAAATCCTCACGCCAAGGTGCCGCAATGACTTGAACGCCCAAGGGAAGACCCTTCGCGGAGTCAGGCCAAACTGGGGCCGCCACCACGGGGCAGCCTGCAAAGGAGATGGGTTGGGTCAACACCCCCATGGCGGCACGGGCAGGCATGGTTTGGCCATTGATGACCAACCAATCGGTGCCGATTTCAATGGCAGGCACTGGCGTAGCGGGACAGATCAAGATATCCCAATGCCTGAAGAGATCATTGACTTTTTGTCGGTAAAGTCGCCTAAAGCGCTGTGCTTTGAGATACCACTCCACCGGTTGCAATGCACCGGCCAAGAATCGATCCACCGACAAGGGCTCAAAATCAGGCGCCTGGCGCTTGAGTTCCTCCAAATGGAGAACACCCCCTTCGCTGGCCGTCGTCACAAATGCCGCCGCACGGGCCAAATGGGCATCAGGCCATGACACCACTTGAGTCGCCCCCAAGAGCTTGGCGACACTCTCGAGCGATTCCTGCGCAGCGTCCAAAGCGTGATCAGAAAAATAGTCGCCCAAGACACCAATGCGAAGACCGTGAATACCTTGACTCAAGCTCGGTCGCGTGGCATGGATGGACAGTGCTGCGCACCCGGGGTCCAAGGGATCGGGGCCTTGGATGGCGTCATAACTTGAACTCAACAACTCAACGCCATTGGCAAATACACCCAGGTGATCAATGCTATTGACAAAGGGATAAGTTCCTCGCCTTGAGAGGCGTCCAAAGGTGGGCTTGATTCCCCAAACACCGCAAAGCGATGCGGGTACTCGGATAGAACCATTGGTGTCTGAGCCCAGACTAAAAGGCAGCATCTCCGCAGCCACGCTCGCTCCAGATCCACCCGAAGAGCCCCCGGCAATACATGAGAGTCGGTGTGGGTTGTGCGTGGGCCCATAATGGGTATTTTCCGTGGTGAATCCATACGCGAATTCATCCATGTTGAGGCAGCCCAACATGATGGCACCCGCTTTTTGAAGACGTTCCACCAAAACAGCGTCACTCTTGGCCGCAGGAGCCTGGGCCAAAATTTTGGAGCCTGCGATGGTGGTGACACCTTGAACATCAAATAAATTTTTTACGCCATATCCCACACCGCACAGGGGTGACACTGGCACGCCAGCGTTGATCAATTGATCCGCTTGGTCGGCCTCAAGGCGCGCACGCTCAAAACTCTTGAACGTGAATGCATTGACCACCGGATCCACGCGTTCAATGGTTTGTATATGCTGCTCAATGCTGTCGCGAATGGTGTGTTTCATCAGGCGAGTACTCTTTGTAACGAGGGGGGTTCACTGTCAGCGAAGGGGTAAATCCACCAGGTAGGGAGAAGGGACAAAAATTTCAACCAACTCAAGCTCAGGTGAAAAATCCAAGGCCATCAAATCCTTGGACATCAATTTGGTCCTCTCCAGATGCGCAGCAACGCGCTCGATTTGGGCATCATCCAACTCCAAATCGATGGCCTCAGACACCACCTTCACATACTGCGTCATGCTTTGCTGCATCGAAGTCTCCCTTGATTATTCAATTCAGTTGAATTCTATTCACTCAATGACTCAATGACTCAATGGCTTAGGCCGTGAAAACGCGATAAAAACTTTTGCGCTTTGTCCGTTTGTGGGTGATTGAAAAACTGCTCAGGCGGAGCCGATTCAACCACGCGACCTTGGTCCATGAAGACCACCCGATTGGAGACTTGTTTGGCAAAATGCATCTCGTGCGTCACAATCACCATGGTGACTTGCTCAAGCGCCAGGGACTGAATCACCGACAGCACTTCACCCACAAGCATGGGATCGAGTGCGCTGGTGGGTTCATCGAGTAGCAGCACTTCAGGCTTCATGGCCAAGGCTCTTGCAATTCCCACACGCTGCTTTTGACCACCCGACAATTTGGCAGGGAATTGTGCAAAATGGTCTTGCAGTCCCACTCTTTGTAAAATCAACATCGCCTCCTCACGCACCAATTTTTTATCTCGCTTTTGCACATGAATGGGTGACAACATCACATTGTCTAGAACACTCAAGTGTGGCCACAGGGCAAAACTTTGAAACACCATGCCAATGCGCGCACGCATTTGGGAGAGATCATGATCGTTCATTTTAACAACACCGTTGTCCCTCACCCCCATTCGAACACCTGCAACATGGATACTGCCTGCATCAGGCACTTCCAGCCAATTGATGCACCGCAGCAAAGTTGATTTCCCGCAACCCGATGGGCCCAAGAGACAAACAGTCTCGCCTTTTTTGACTTGTAAAGAGACGTCACTCAAAACGCTTTTTTGATCAAATTTTTTGGACACGCCATTGATTTGCAAAACCAACTCTGACGCCTGAATATTCTCTTGCATAGACAATCCTGGGTGTTATTTTTAGGGCCTGCGCAATGTCGCGAATTGTTCAAACCTTCCCATCATCATCTCCATCAACATGCAAATGATCCAATACAAGATCAGCGCGGTGATGAATGATGCAAATGGGATGAAGTATGTTGACTGAATGCCGTTGAGCTCATGGGTGAGCTCTTTGACAGCAATGACGGTCAAGAAGGCGCTGTCCTTGAGAATCTGTATCAACTGATTGCCAATCATGGGCAAAGCCCGGATCAAGATAGGAGTCACCATGATATGGCGCAACAAACCCCAACCGGTGAATCCAAATGAACGTCCTGACTCCAAGATGGAGGCTGGCAATTCAATCCATGCTCCTCTGAGCAACTCGGCCATATAGGCTGTGTTGTAGAGCACCAATGCCAGAGCTCCTGCTGTCCAATTCGACAACCTTAGGCCCAGGGAAGGAAGGCCAAAATAAATCAAATATACAAACAACAAAAATGGCACGCAACGCATGGCATCCACATAGCATTGAACCATTTTGGCAAGGGCCTTTCGCGGCCCCACGAGCACAGGAGTCAACATCAATCCGAGCGCAATCGAGACTACACCCGAGAGCACAATCAAGATCAACGTATTGATCAAACCAATCCAAACCAATTCCCGATGATCCCAAATGAGAAAGAAATCATGCATCAGATGTAGCCCTGCTCTTTCATTCGAACTTCAAAAAACTTTTGAAGTTTCAAAAAAACATAGACAATGGAGCTGTAGATCAACAAAGCAAATATAAAGGGGGGTAACGGCTCATACGTATTAGATCCCACCCTCAGCGCCGCACGGGTGATTTCAACGATTCCGATGACTGCAACGGCCGGCGTGGATTTAATTTGCAGCGTAATTTCATTAAAAATACCGGGTAAACTGGCGCGCCAAATTTGTGGGAACACAATCAATCGCATTCTCATGAACCGATTCAACCCCAACGCATTCGCCGCATCGAGCTGATCCTTGGGGAATTCAACCAGTGCACTTCGCCAAATTTCACAGTTGAAGGCTGTCGTGCTTAAAGTGAGGGCCAGCACAGCAGCAGGCACAGGATTGAGCGATATACCAAACTCTGGCATTGCATAATAAATAAGCAACACCAGCGTCACAGCAGGACAAGACCGAATCACGTTGACATAGGCGTGGGCCAGACCTTTCAATACAGGGGTCTTGGCCCAGCGTATCAAGGCCAAGCCAAGGCCCAATGGAATACCAATGACTAAACTGGCGACGGACAAGGACACCGTAAAGATGGCGCCTTGCAAAATACTGTAATAGTCATTGGCATTCACTGAAACATTCTCTAATCAATTGACCGATTGGGGCATGGATTCAAATGTCGCACCAAACCACTTCTTTTGCAGCTGATACATAGCACCACTCTTTCGAATATCGAGCAAAGCGCCATTCATGAGTTGGAGTACACCGGTGTTGCCCTTTTTCAAAGCCCAAGCGATGTAGACTGGATTGCCGACCTTGCCACCCAAGACGAACATGTCTGGCCTGGTTTGGATCAAGGAATTCAAGTTGATTTGCGTATTGGCAACTGCATCGAGTCGACCATTGCCCACATCTTGATAGGCCTCAGGATAGGACTGGTATTCCACAATTTCTTTGATTCCACTGCCGCCGTGTTTTTTCTTCAACTCCGCATCAAGGGCCTTCAAGTCACCAAGCATGGCGCTACCAGTTTGAGCACCCACCACCTTACCGACCAAGTCATCAGCAGACTTGACGCTGGAGCCTTTTTTCGTCGCAAAGTAGGTGGTAGATTCGGCCACGGGTGTGGTGAAATCAAAGGTGCCTTTACGCTCAGCGGTGACCAACACGGCTGTGACAGCTGCTTCGTATTTGCCAGTTGTGATGCCAGGCAAAATGCCAGGCCAAGGCATGATGTCTTGCTTGATATCGATGGAGATTTTTTTCTTGACGAGTCCCAGCAATTCGGTATCAAAACCAGTGGGAACTCCGTTTTCTACAAACTCAAAAGGCTTGAAATCGTCTTCTGTGGCAACGGCGATATAACCACGCGCCTTCACCTCATCCAAGCTTGCAGCCTGAACAACATGGAGTTGTCCGAGCGAGACCACAGAAGCCAACAATCCCAAACCACCGAGTTTGATGATTTGCCTCTTCCATGCGCTTGGCTTGGCTTGAGATGCACTGGGTTTGACAGAACGTAAAAACATGTGAGTTCCTTTAATGAATGGGAGAAAACAATTGGCGTTCAATGGCTACTTAAAGATTTCGTTCCCATCTGAGCAATTCCACAAGCATTGATTTGCAGATGAATTACTCGATGGACTCAGTTGTTTTAGCAATTGATGTGCCAGTGAACACGACTGCGTTCAAACGAGTGTTGATTTCATCTGTCAAAGCATCTCTCGGCCATGAACAATTCAATCTGCATTGATTCACTAAGCCAAGCTTATAAATATTATTTTGGTGCCAGTCAAAATATTTAATGCCATCTTGGTGCGATAAAAATCCCTGCAATGGTGCAATGGGTATAGATTGACACGATGAACCGCCTGAAAAGACGAACCATTGAACCACCAGACTTTGCATCGTTGAGTGAAACTTGCCAAGCAAAAACGATCTTCCACCCAGACAAAATTGCAATTGGCTCGACTTATGCTAGATCAATGCAAAGCGAATTGATCACGCGTCATCAACCTTTGCGTCCAATCCAACTCTGAAAGAATTTTCGAATGTCCACTGCACAAAACTCCTCCCAACCCGTGTATCAAGAGGTCATTGCGGCCAAGGGTCGTTGGTCGCGAAGAATTGAAAAGGGTCAGTATTTGAAAATTATTGACCTTGAAGGACAGCAAGCGGTGGATTTCTTATGCTATTCAGCCGAATTGCCCATCGACCGGCTCAATATACCCAACACCGTCAAACTCAACAAATCACTCTACGTTGAAAAAAATCATGTCATTTATTCAGATCTGGCAAAAAAAATGTTCACCGTGGTTCAAGACACCTGCGGATTGCATGACACTCTGGCTGGCTGCTGCAGCAATGAAATTGACTACGTGCGTTATGGTGTTGTCAAAACCCAAAGTTGCCGCGCCAACTTCACAGCTGAATTGGCCAAGTGGTCGATGTCAACCTCAGACATCGTCTCCAATATCAACTGGTTCATGCGCGTGACCGTCGGTGCTCATGGTGAAGTCGAAATTGTGCCCAGCACCTCCAAGCCAGGAGATCATGTCTTACTAAGAGCGGAGATGCCCATCATTGCCGTGATCTCCAATTGTCCTCAAGAGCACAATGCGGCCGCTGGCTTTAAGCCCACCCCCATCGAAGTTTCGGTTTGGGATCAAGAGTAAAGACAACACTATTAATTCGCACCATTAAAAGCCTGATTTGGAAACCCCCATGATGTATGACACTTTGCTTCTAAACGGACAGGTGATGGACCCTTGCGAGCATCTTGAAGGAATCATGGACATCGCCATCAAGGATGGGAAAATTGTGGCCATTGAGCCTCACATTGACGTTGGCCTGGCAAAAAATATCATTCAAGCGCGTGACCATTTGGTCCTGCCTGGACTCATTGACACCCACGCCCATGTTTTTGATTTGGTCACGGGTCGATTTGGCGTGGATGCCGACCTCTCCGGGGTTTATTCAGGTGTGACCACGCTGATAGACCAAGGTGGACCGTCATGCATTACCTTACCCGCTTTTAGACGTCACGTTGTAGAGGCCAAAAAAAGCAAGGTCGTTGCCTTTTTATCCTCTTATTTGGTAGGAGGCCTTGAAGGCCACTACTATCCCTCTCTCTACAAACCCGACTGCCTCGATGTGGATGCCACCGTCAAGAGCGCCTTGGCCAACGCAGACATTGTCAAAGGCTTTAAAGCCCATGCTGAATTGGGTGGGTTTGCCAGATGGGGAATGAAGGTCATGGAGTTGTGCGCTGAAATCGCACAGCAAGCCAATTTACCGCTTTACATCCATTTTGGTCAACTCTGGCCACTCCCAGCGGACGGCAATCACAGCGTTGACGCTGACACCATCCTTGAGCAAGTGGTCAACCTCTTGAAGCCTGGCGACATTTTGGCTCACCCGTTCACCCGTCATCCAGGAGGATTCGTTAACCGCCAAGGGCAAGTTCACCCCATCGTCAAAGAGGCCATTGCGAAAGGCTTGAAGATCGATGTGGGACACGGCTCACACTTTAGTTTCAACATGGCGCGCATTGCGCTTGATGCAGGTATTGTCCCCGACACTTTGGGGGCAGACTTGCATGGCTACAACAGCCATATCCCCAAACCTGCTGGCACCCCAGATGAACACTCAGATTCCGAGCACATGTTTGCTGGCAGCGTTAAATTCTCATTGGTCTCCACCATGACCGCCATGCTGGCCCTTGGCCTGAAACTAGAGGACATCATTCCCATGGTGACCAGTGCTCCTGCCGCCATGGCTGGCTTGAGCGATGAGGTGGGCCACTTGAGAGTGGGCAGCACTGCAGACATCTCGATCTTGAAAGATCACCGAGGTAAATGGTGGCTCAAAGACAATGAAGGCACACAAGTGCTGACAGAGCGGCTCCTCACACCCGAATTCTGCCTTCGCCAAGGCGTGCTCTACACAGCCAATGCCAGTGTGCTCCCACAACTGTCTGAATTCAAGTTGGCCGCATGACAAATCTCCATTCAAAAAGCGACAAGGGCGTTGGCGCAAGTCTCAAAAGAAAGGAAGACAAACGCTTTTTAAGTGGTCAAGGCGAATACGTTGGCAACATTCAAATCCCGGGCATGCTTGAAGTCGCTTTTGTTCGCTCAAGCCTAGCCCATGCCCATTTGCGCAGCATTGTAAAACCCGCCGGATTGGAACATCAAGTCTTCACCATGCATGACCTGCATGGCGTCAAGCCCATTCAAGCGCGAACTCAATTGGAGGGCTTCAAGTCCAGCGATCAATGGCCCTTGGCCAAAGATAAGGTACGCCAAGTCGGTGAGTTGGTGGCCATGTGTGTGGCTCCCACTCGGGCTGAGGCCGAGGACATTGCCCAACAAGTCATGGTCGAGTACGATGAAATCCCAAGCGTAGTGGACATGCTCACTGCACGAACCTCACCGCCCGCCTTGGTGCACGAACATTGGGGCGATAACGTCTTTTTAACCAGCAAAAAAACTGGAGACCTTTCACACATTCGCGAGGTCGCCAAATACAAAATCACCAAGCACCTCAAAACCGCCAGACAAGTCATGTCACCAATGGAAGGCCGCGGCGTGGTGTGCCAATGGAATGAGCGTCTTGAACAACTGCTCATGTACAGTGCCGCTCAAATGCCGCACATCAACCGCGCAGGGCTTTCCGAGTGCCTAGGGCTTGGTCAAGCCAGTATTCGAGTGGTGGCGCCTGATGTGGGTGGAGGATTTGGCTACAAGGGCATCTTGTTGCCAGAAGAAATTTGTCTTGCTTGGCTGAGTATTCACTTGGGCAAACCGGTCAAATGGATCGAAGACCGTCGCGAACAACTCACCGCCAATGCCAATTGCCGAGAGCACGCTTATGACATCACTGTCTATGGCGACGACCAAGGTCGACTGCTGGGCATTGAGTGCGAAGCCACTGTGGACTCAGGTGCTTACTCCTCCTATCCATTTTCGGCTTGTCTAGAGGCGGCTCAAGTCGTCTCCATCCTACCCGGCCCCTACAAAATGCAAGGCTATGAATGCACAGCATATTCTGTGGCCACCAACAAGCCACCGATCTTGCCCTACCGTGGTGTGGCCAGAACCGATGTCTGTTTTGCACTTGAAGTGATGATGGATGCCATGGCCAGAGAAATGGACATTGAGCCCTACCAACTGAGACTCAACAGTCTTATCTCCAAAGACGAGATGCCCTATGACAATATCACGGGTAAACATTTTGATTCTGGCAACTACCATTTGGCCGTTGAAAAAGCGGTAGAGGCGCTCGACATTAAAAAATGGCGCGCCTTGCAGCAGCGTCAAAACAAAAAAGACCATGGCGAGGCTTTGATCGGCGTGGGGCTGGCAGTGTATTGCGAGCAAGCCGCTCATGGCACATCGGTTTATCACGGTTGGGGGATCCCCATGGTCCCGGGGCATGAACAATGTCATGCCCGAATGACGCCCGATGGCTCCCTTGAGTTGCGCGTTGGCGCACACTCTCACGGCCAAGGCTTGGAGACCACCTTGGCCCAAGTTGCCAATGAAGTGCTCGGCATTGATCCACAACACGTCAGGGTCTTGCATGGCGACACCGCCATGACCCCCTACTCGACCGGAACTTGGGGCTCTCGATGCATGGTAATGTCTGGTGGTGCTGTGGCACAAGCGTGTAAGCTCATGCATCAACGACTCGTCAAAATTGCCAGTTTTTTACTCGGCACCCCTGCCCAAGGCTTGATCACCAAAAACCAATGTATCCAAAGCCTTGATGGTCAACAAAGTCTCTCCATCGCAGAACTTTGTCACGTTTGGTACCGCCAGCCTCAGCGTTTGCCACCCGATGTGGACCCTGCTGGACTGGAGGTGACCGCTGGCTACAAACCCTTGGTTGACACGGGCACATTCAGCTATGCCTGTCATGCTGTGGCACTGAGAGTGGACACCGACACTGGAGCAGTGAGTATTTTGGATTACGTCATTGCAGAAGATGCGGGTGTCATGGTCAACCCAATGATCGTCGAGGGACAAATCATCGGCGGTTTGGCTCAGGGCATTGGAACTGCACTATATGAAGAGATGAATTACGACGACCAAGGTCAACCCCAATCCTCCACTTTGGCAGACTATTGCTTGCCAGGTGCCACCGAAGTTCCAACCCCCACGATCATTCACTTAGAAACACCCTCGCCTTACACAAGTTTTGGTCAAAAGGGCATTGGTGAGGGTGGCGCCATTGGTCCGCCTGCAGCCATTGCCAATGCGGTGAATGACGCCTTGAGACTATGGGGAGTGGAGATGACAGAGTTGCCCATTACACCTCGAAAAATTCTCACTTCACTGGCCAGAGCAAAAACCAATTTGCACGTAGGGGTGACAACATCATGAAGTCTGCCGCTTTCAACTTCATATCTCCTGCGCTTTTGTTAAACGCATTGGAGCTCCAAACGCAATACCCCAACTACAGTAAATTTCTGGGTGGCGGTCAATCCATGGGCCCCATGCTCAATTTGAGACTGGCACAACCCGATCAATTGGTGAGCCTTCAACGCATCGCCGGACTCAAAGCCCATCGCCTTCAAGAGTCCAAGCTGTTTTTGGGGGCCTTGACAACCCATGCACAAATTGAAGACAAAGTGGTTCCAGACGTCACCCAAGGATTCATGCCCTATGTTGCGGCCAACATCGCCTACCGCGCCATTCGCAACCAGGGAACTCTGGGCGGCAGTTTGTGCCACGCCGATCCGGCCGCCGATTGGGTAAGCACCATGATGGTGTTGGACGCGACAGTGCACATGAGCCGCCTGGGCGCCAATGGGAACATGGAAACACGTCACATGGCGGTCAGTGACTTTATGCTAGGCGCTTTCACCACCGAGATTCATGAAGACGAAATCCTCACGAACATCAGTATTTCGGCCTTTCCCCCTGACGCACACTGGGGGTACTATAAAATTTGTCAAAAACCAGGTGAATTTGCTCGCTCTATCGCGGCCGTTTTATCCATCGAAAGTCTTGGGGTGCATCGCATCGTGGTAGGTGCCACACACTCGAAGCCCATATTGATCAACGACGCCAAGCCACTTTTGCACTCTTGTGACAAAGGGGCTATTCAAGTCACATTGCGTGAACATGGATTGGAGGCAGACGACTTTGAGTTTCAAAACCATGTGACCGCTGTTATCCGAGCCATTCGCATGGCTTCGATGCCTCACTCAGACCCTCATCATTAACCCACCAATCGCCATGCAAACCATTGCCCTGAGTTTAGAAGTGAACGGTCAATTCGTTGAGCGCCAAATTCAAGTGCGTTCCAGTCTGGCTGATTTTTTGCGTGAGGACTTAAGGCTGTCGGGGACGAATTTGGGATGCGAGCATGGTGTGTGCGGGGCTTGTACCCTTGACATTGATGGAGCTCCCGCGCGCTCTTGCATCACCTTGGCAGCCAATTGCGAGGCCAAAAAGGTAAGAACCATTGAGGATTTTCAAAACGATGAAGTGATGGCAGCCTTGAGGGACGCCTTTTCTAGGGAGCACGCACTTCAATGCGGTTATTGCACACCAGGCATGCTCATGACGGCTCGAGATATCGTCATGCGAATTCCATTCGCAGATGAGGCTCGTGTGCGCAAGGAGTTGGCTGGCAATTTATGCCGCTGCACAGGTTACTCAGGCATCGTCAAAGCCATTATGAGTGTTTTGGATGCTAGATCCAATCAATGACGCCAAAGAGCAAAAACAACCTGGAACGTGAGCAACAATTCTTGTCTCCAAAGCACATTTCGTTGCCATGAATCAATTAGACCAACACATTCGTTTGGCGAATCAAAAAGCCATTGAAAAACTTCTAAGCGTGAGGCCACAACTGATCTCAGTGGGAAGTGCACTGTCGGCTCTGGGGCTCAAAAATTACACCATCTTGCATGCAGGGCCACCCTTAAAAGATGTTGAGAAACTGCCAAAAACCATTGAATCATCCATTGTATTGTCTGCACTTTATGAAGGATGGGCCAGCAATGAACAAGAGGCGTTGAAGCTCTTGCATCAAGGACTCATTGAGCTCAAACCTGCTCAAGATTTCCGATGTGTGACACCACTGGCCGCCATGATCACGCCCAAAACCACTTTGCTGTGCGTCAATGATGCCAACTCCGACTTGCCTGCTTGTTTTGCTCCACTCTCCAGTGGCCCTGGACCCGATATCCGCTTTGGCACCAACAATCCCGAGGTGCTGAGCAGCCTTACACTGCGCGATACGCTCATCTTTAGCGCAATGAAGGCTGCTTTGAATACGCCACTCGATCTCTTTCATTTTGCATCTCTAGGGCTGCAAGGCGGAGACGAGTTGCACTCAAGCACTGCAGCCGCCACCCAGGCACTGGGCTTAGAAATTCACGACAGACTCACGCAAACTCAATTTGCCCATGACCAAATTCATATCGTGCAAGAGTTGATAAAAAGCAATCCCGGCTTTTTCTTAACCCCTTGGATGGCCGCTTGCAAACTGATGCTCTCAAGCATCGAGGGCATCCCCTACTGCAGTTTCATCACTCGAATCGGCGGCAATGGCGAGTGCATGGGGTTATCAATCTCACATGACCCAACGCTTTGGCACAAGCAAATGGCAACTCCTCCAATAGGAATGCGGTTTGGTCATGTCCATCAAACCGTCGAGGTCGAAGGCGTTGTGGGTGACAGCTGTGTGATTGATGCCATGGGTTTTGGAGGGCAAATCACCAGTGCGAGCCCCCAAGTCTTACTAACACTCCAAGAGCATTTACCCAAAGATTACGCCCTTCGCGCGGCTCACATCATGAGCACCGATCACGATTATTTCTCCTCTTGCATGAGTCGCTCAAATGCTGAGCACGAAGCCCCAACAGCGCCGAAAGTGCGTTGTGGCTTGGATCTTTTGAAGATCATCCAAGGAAAATGTTATCCTTTGGTGAACATTGCCATGTTGGCGCATGATGGGACCCATGGCCTTTTGGGCAGAGGCTTGTACGAACTCGATCCATTGCTTTGTGACCAAGCAGCAAAACAGTTACCCACCCACTCTTCAATTTAATCGATTCCCTGAACCACTTTGCCCCATGATCATCAATCAAAAAGAAACCTTGGAAGAATTGACGCGAGTCTTTGCCGAATACGAAACCGCCTTGGTCAACAATGATGTTCAGACCTTGGACCGTTTGTTTTGGAATAACCCTCTCACCATTCGATATGGTGCTGGTGAAAATTTGTATGGATACGATGAGATTCAAGCGTTTCGAAATGCCCGATCCCCCAAGGGGCTCAATAGAACCATCACCCAACAAGTGATCACCACCTATGGAGATGCGCTGGGGTGCTCACACATTGAATACGTCAACCTGAGCTCGGGTCGCGCTGGCCGACAAACGCAAACATGGATGAAGCATGAGGGACAATGGGTGGTGGTGAGTGCACATGTCTCATGGCTGGAACTGCCCAAATGAAATAGCCTCTCCAAACCCAGTTACAAAAATCGATCCAAGAGTTTTCGACTCAATCGATCCATGGCCGATAAATTCTTAATTAAAAATTGAACGCCATAGGCGTCTGAGACGATGAGCGTATTGACATTCAAACGCTTGATGTCCTCCTCACCATTCAACAGCAACTGGGTGTAGCCTCGAGTGGTTTGAATTCGCCAATGACAAGGTGTGACATAACCACTCACGGAATCCAATTTTAAAATCTCCGGCATGAATTCACGTCCTTGCAAGCACAGGGTCAACGCCTCTTTGAGCTCGCCGGAAAGACCGACCAAGGAATCAAACCAACAGAGTTCTTTGCCCTCGCGACTCAGTATTGACACACCTTCATCAGGACTCATGATGGGAAAGGCCCTGACCGCCGTCACGTGGTCATGAACCTCGTGCTCGATGCTCAAATGCCAAACACCAAAAGCGTCGGCCCAAAGCTTTGGGGCATTGAGGTCCAATCGAGTTGAAGTGGGGGTTGAAGTTTCAGTGGATGACATGAATGAAATTTTCTAAATTCGCTCAAACCACTTGCGCGTTCAGCGCCAAATGATGCGACAAATCAACATGGGCTGTGGCGAGGGCATCTTGGGCCTGCTGGGCCTGGGCTTCATAAAGGCGCCAGTAAGCACCTTGGGCTGCCAGCAATTCGTCATGCCCGCCCTCCTCAACTTTCACACCTTGCTCCAAGACGACCAATCGATCGGCGCGCTTCAAGGTCGAGAGTCTGTGCGCAATGGCGATGGTGGTTCTGCCCTTGACCAAGTTGTCCAATGCTTTTTGGATTTCTTGCTCTGTTTCTGTGTCTACCGAGGATGTGGCTTCGTCCATGATCAAAATTTTGGGATTGATGAGCAAAGCGCGGGCGATGGAGATGCGTTGGCGCTCGCCGCCAGACAGTCCCTGTCCACGCTCCCCCACCAAGGAATCATAGCCTTGGGGTAATCGCAAGATGAATTCGTGAGCATGCGCCGCTCTGGCGGCAGAGATGATTTCTTGCCTGGAGGCGGTGCTTTTGCCATACGCGATGTTGTCCGCAATGGTGCCAAAAAACAGATAGGGCTCTTGCAAGACCAGGCCAATGTGACTGCGGTATTGCGCCAAGGGAAACCGCCTGATGTCCACGCCGTCGACGCTGATTTGACCCTCGCTCAGGTCGTAAAAGCGACAAATCAAATTCACCAGGGTACTTTTACCCGAGCCACTTTGACCGACCAAGCCTATCATCTCACCGGGCTGAATATTCAAATCCAAATTTTTGATCACCAAACGATTGCCGTACCGAAATGAGGCATTGGTGAGCCTGATCTCGCCTCGAACATGGGTGAGTGCAATCGGATCTTTGGGCTCAGGAACACTGGAGACGTGGTCCAAGATTTCAAAGATACGCTTGGTCCCTGCCGCTGCCTTTTGGGTATGCGAGACAATTCGACTCATTGAATCGAGTCGGGTATAAAAGCGACCAATGTAGGCCAAAAAGGCAGTCAACACGCCCACCGTGACTTTGTGCTGAGAAACTTGCCAAATCCCAAAGGCCCACACCACCAATAGACCTACTTCGGTCATCAAGGTGACTGTCGGGGAGAACAAGGACCATAAAAAATTGATGCGGTCATTGACGGCCAAATTGTGCTTGTTGGCCTCTCTAAAGCGAGCACTCTCACGCCCCTCTTGGGCAAACGCTTTCACCACCCGAATACCAGGAATGGTGTCGGCCAGCACATTGGTGAGCTCGGACCAGACGCGGTCGATTTTCTCAAACCCCAATCTGAGCCTGTCTCTCACCACATGAATGAGCCACCCAATGAAAGGCAGGGGCAGCAAAGTGGCCATGGCCAAATAGGGATCAATGCTGAACAAAATGAGGGACGTCATCACAATCATCAAAAAATCGGTCGCAAAATCCAACAAATGCAAGGACAAAAACACGCAAATGCGGTCTGTCTCCCCACCGATTCGGGTCATCAAGTCTCCCGTGCGACGCCCGCCAAAGTACTCCAAGGACAATTTCATCAAATGCTCATAAGCGGTGGTGCGCAAATCCGCTCCAATGCGCTCTGAGACCAATGCCAATATATAGGTTTTGATCCACCCAAGGCCCCACGCCAATAAGGCCGCCCCCAACAATCCAAACAAGTACTTGGACACCGTTGAAGCTTCGATTTGTTGTCCGTTTTGAAATGGGATCAACACCTCGTCCATGAGGGGCATGGTCAAATAAGGTGGCACCAAGGTGGCGGCGGTGGAACACAAGGTCAATCCAAACCCCAACGCCAATCGGGCACGGTATGGCTTTGCAAATCGCCAAAGCCTCAACAGCCCCCAAGTCGATGGAGTGCTGTCTTCAATGGCGCCTTCACCCGCTATCGATGGTGCTGAACAAACCTCACAGTGGCTTAGGCCGATCTTGACATCTTCACTACAACTCACGCATCGACCCGCAGTCTGCGCCCGAGTTTTCGCTTGCAAGTTCTGACTCAATGGGTTTGAAGCCAACTCCTGTGCCCTGGACACGGCCGCGTTCCACGCTTCTTGCAAAGACACGGCTTGGACATTGTGGGCCAAAGTAAAACGCCAACGGGCCAATCGCTTTTGGGCATCGAGCAACTCCAAGGAGCCCACGCCGGCATAATCTTGGTGAACGAGTCTGGCCAAGCCTTCAATCGGGAAAACTTGGCAACCCCAATCCGCGCTCAACGTAGCGCGCTCAGCAGGCATCCACGACAACAATCTCTCGTTGGTGGCCACCAAAAACCCTTGGATAAACTTTAAATCAAGACTCAAGTCAACTTCTAGCCACCCCAAAACGTTTTCATGGGTATGGAGTTGCGATTTGACCAAAGCATGCAGGCTTGGTGGCAAAGGAACTTGGCTAGACATGGACATTCAGTAAGGGGCAATTCGCAATGTTGAATAAAAAAGAATCCAAAGGGGGGCCCAAACTTCAGGTCAAGATGCTGGGTTGGCGCCATGGTGTTTGAACTCACTGGCCATGATCAAAACCCTATAACGCCCCAAACCCCCATTGGGTTGACTTGCGCATCATTGTAGTCCCCATCCACCCCTTCGAAATTGACCACCACCCACCCTTTTTAGCCGTCAAAGCAGCAGAAAGTCGATCAAAAAAAGTGATAATCAAGACCCTTGTCCTTTGTGGTGACACCAGTTGTCAAAAACCGCCAACCTCTCAAGTGCGAGGCAACACGATCAAATCGCATTTTGCCCATTGTGACTTGACTGTTTGTTAGGCTCACTCGTCATCATCCCTCCAACACAGAAACTGCACCATGTCACATCAAGACATTCAAATTCTCAAAATGCGCTATTTGAGCGGGCCCAACATCTGGACCTACCGCTCGGTGATTGAAGCTTGGGTTGATTTGGGTGAATTGGAGCAATTCCCCTCCAATTTGATTCCCGGCTTTTATGAGCGACTGACCACGTGGTTGCCTGGACTGATCGAGCACCGCTGTGGCATCGGTGAGCGAGGCGGCTTTTTGCTGCGTCTGAAAGATGGCACGTGGGCTGGTCACATCATGGAGCACGTGGCCCTTGAGTTGCAGACCTTGGCGGGTTTGGAGACTGGGTTTGGCAAAGCACGTGAGACCAGCACCTCAGGCATTTACAAAGTCGTCATTCGAGCGGCTCAAGAAGAGGTTGGCCGCCAAAGCTTGCTGATGGCCAAAGACTTGGTCATGGCGGCCATCAATGACACGCCCTTTGACATGATGACCACGGTCAAACAGATGAAGCGCTTGGTGGACAAATTGTGTTTGGGCCCCAGCACCAATTGCATCGTCGAAGCGGCTGTTGCCAGGCGCATACCCAGCATTCGACTCACCGAAGGCAACTTGGTGCAACTTGGATACGGCAAGAAGCAACGCCGCATTTGGACCGCAGAGTCCGACCACACCAGTGCGATTGCCGAAAATATCTCCAGCGACAAAGATCTCACCAAGCAGTTGCTTCAAAACTGTGGCATCCCAGTCCCTGAAGGCTCCTTGGTGAACAGTCCAGAGGAAGCTTGGAGCGTGGCCCAAGACATTGGGCTGCCCGTGGTGATCAAACCCACCGACAACAACAATGGCATTGGTGTCTCCCTGGGGCTCAAGACCGAAGAGGGCGTCAAAGCGGCTTATCACATTGCCGATGCCGCTGGCTCAGAGGTACTGGTCGAGCGCTACATCTTGGGTGACGAGCATCGTTTGCTGGTGGTGGGCAACCACTTGGTCGCTGCGACCAAGGGCGAAACCGTCAGCGTGATTGGAGACGGCGTGCACACGGTCTCCGAGCTGATCGAGCTTCAAATCAACTCAGACCCCAGGCGCGGACGGGAAGACCACTTCCCCATGGACATCATTCGTTTGAATGAAAACCCCCAAGATTTGCTACAAATCGAGAGCCAAGGCGTTAAACCTGAGACGGTCATTGAGAGTGCGCGAGAAATCATCGTCAAGCGCGACGGCAATTTGAACAACGACGTGACCGATCTGGTTCACCCCGAGGTGGCAGCTGCCGTGTGTTTGGCCGCTCGCGTGGTGGGACTTGACATTGCAGGCATTGATTTGGTCGCCCAAGACATCTCCCGCCCCTTGAGTGAGCAAGGAGCGGCCATTGTTGAGGTGAATGCTGGCCCAGGCCTCTTGATGCATTTGAAGCCTCTCACTGGCAAACCCAGGCCTGTGGGACAAGCCATCATCGATCACTTGTTCTCCAAAAAAGAAAATGGGCGCATCCCCATTGTTGGCGTGCTGGGTTCGACACAAACCACCTTGCTCTCACACTTGATCACGTGGCTTGTTCACCTCTCAGGTCTTCGCGTTGGACTGGCCTGCCAAGAAGGCCTCTACATGGATCAGCGCAAAGTTCAATCCCAAGACGCTCGGGACTACGCCATTGGCGAGCGACTCCTCATCAACCGCACGCTCGAGGCGGCTATTTTTCAGACTTCGCCGTGGCATATTTTGCAAGACGGTTTGCCCTATGACCGCTGTTTGGTGGGAGTCGTGACGGACATGAACCGGCAAGCCTGGGATTTGGACGATCATGACATCCACGACGAAGAGAAATTCAAGAGTGTCATGCGCACCCAAATTGACTTGGTTTTGAGCGAAGGCGTCAGTGTGCTCAATGCCCAGGATGAAAAGGTGTTGGAATTGGCCCGGTACAGCGATGGGGAGGTGATTCTTTACTCCACCGATTACAGCATCCAGGCCATCCAACAAAACCGCGCACAAGGTCGGCGCAGCGTCTACTTCCGAGATGGCCATGTCGTGCTGGCGCGCGGAGATCAAGAAACCTTGCTCTTTCACCTCGAGTTTCCACCCATTGCCGTGCGCATCCAACAAGATGGTTTTCAGTTGGAGACCATCTTGGCCGGTGTCGCCTGTGCTTGGGCGCTTGACATCGCGCCGTTGCTCATCAGAGCGGGCTTGAAAAATTTCGGCCAAACCACCAACGCTGTGCCACAAGAAGTTAGGACTCGTGCATGAACGTCTCTCGCATTCGCCCCCTCAGAGGGCCCAATTTATGGACACGCCACACCGCCATTGAAGCATTGGTCAGATGTGAGGGCGATCAAAACGACTTGAGCGCATTGTCTCAATTTGAGCAACGCTTGCGCAATCTCTTCCCCGGCATGGGCAACTTGAGACCCAATGAGCGCGGTGCCAAAATGAGTTTGGCCAATGCACTGGAGATTGCCACCTTGCATTTGCAGACCCAAGCCGGCTGTCCTGTCACCTTCAGTCGCACCACCCACACCTCAGAGGAGGGGCTTTATCAAGTCGTGGTGGAGTACACCGAAGAAGAGGTGGGCATCTTGGCCATCGAGTTGGCGCAGGCCTTGTGTTTGGCCGCCTTGAACGACACGGGCTTTGACTTGGAAGACGCTTTGAAGCGCCTTCACGAACTCGACGAAGACATTCGCCTGGGCCCCTCCACGGGTTCGATTGTGAACGCCGCATTGGCCAGAGGAATACCCTATAAGCGCTTGACTCAGGGCAGTTTGGTTCAATTTGGCTGGGGCGCCAAGCAGCGCCGCATCCAAGCCGCCGAGATCGATGCGACTAGCGCCATTGCCGAATCCATTGCACAAGACAAAGAGCTCACCAAAAAACTCTTGTTTGCAGCAGGCGTGCCCGTCCCCCATGGACGACCCGTGACGGATGCGGCCGATGCTTGGGCCGCTGCCTTGGAGATTGGCCTGCCCGTGGTTGTCAAGCCCCGAGATGGTAATCAAGGCAAGGGGGTAACGGTCAACATCAGTACACAAGAAGAAGTGATGCAAGCCTTTGAAAACGCACAATCATTTCGTGAAGAAATCTTGGTCGAACGATTTTTGCCGGGCAACGACTATCGTCTCTTGGTGATTGGCGAAAAACTGGTGGCGGCAGCCCGACGTGAACCACCCTTTGTGACTGGAGACGGGGTGCACAGCGTGAAACAATTGGTGGATCTTGTCAATGCCGACCCCAAGCGCGGAGATGGACACGCGACATCACTCACCAAAATTCGCTTCGATGAAGTGGCTTTGATGCGCCTTCAAGAGCAAGGCTACGAGTCGGACAGTGTGCCCGACAAAGGCGTGCGGGTGATCTTGAGAAACAACGCGAACCTCTCCACCGGTGGCAGCGCCACCGATGTGACCGACGATGTTCACCCCGAAGTGGCCGCGCGCGCGGTCGCCGCCGCTCAAATGGTGGGACTCGATGTGTGTGGGGTTGACGTGGTGTGCGAGACGGTTCTGAGACCCTTGGAGGAGCAACAAGGTGGCGTGGTCGAGGTGAACGCTGCACCTGGCCTCAGAATGCACTTGAATCCCTCCTTTGGCAAAGGCCGCGATGTGGGCGAAGCGATCATCTCTCAGGTATTCCCCAAAGACAATGATGGCCGAATCCCCGTCATTGCAGTCACTGGCACGAACGGAAAAACCACCACGGTTCGCTTGATCAGTCACTTGCTCAGAATGAGTGGCCTCAGAATTGGCATGACCAACACCGATGGGGTGTTTGTGAACGGGCGACAAATCGATTCTGGCGACTGCTCAGGACCCAGAAGTGCGCGAAATGTCCTCATGCATCCCGATGTCGATGCCGCAGTTTTTGAAACAGCCAGAGGAGGCATGCTCAGGGAAGGGTTGGCCTTTGATCGCTGCCAAGTCGCGGTCGTCACCAACATTGGCATGGGAGACCATTTGGGGTTGAACTACATCACCACGGTCGAGGATTTGGCGGTTTTGAAGCGGGTGGTCGTGCAAAACGTGGCTGAAACTGGCATGGCGGTTTTGAACGCCTCAGACCCCATGGTGGCGGCCATGGCGGCGAATTGCCCTGGTCAAGTGACGTTTTTTGCACTCGACCCCCATCACCCGGTCATTGCAACTCACCGCGCTCAAGGCAAGCGGGTGGTCTTTGTCGAAGACGATCAAATTGTCGCCATGCAAGGCAGCATGCAAGTGCGAATCCCCATGGTTGACATCCCTTTGACGCGCAGTGGCGCCATCAACTTTCAGATCGAAAACGCCATGGCGTCCATTGCTGCGGCGTGGGCGGCGGGCTTGTCTTGGGAGATGATTTGCAAGGGCTTGGCCACCTTTGTGAGTGATGCGCAGGCGGTGCCTGGGCGCTTCAATGTGTTTGACTACAAAGGGGCCACCGTCATCGCTGACTACGGCCACAACCCCGATGCCATCAAAGCTTTGGTCCAAGCCGTGACGAATTTACCGGCCAAGAAACGCAGTGTGGTCATCTCCGGCGCTGGCGACCGAAGAGACGAGGACATTCGCGAGCAAACCCGCATCATTGGAGACGTGTTTGACGAAGTGGTCCTCTACCAAGACGCTTGCCAGCGTGGACGGGTGGATGGTGAGGTCCTCGCTCTTTTGCGCGAAGGACTCAAGGGCGCCAAGAAGACCGAAAAAATTCACGAGATCTACGGCGAGTTCTTGGCCATCGATTTGGCATTGAACGCCTTGACCTCGGGAGATTTGTGCTTGATTTTGATCGACCAAGTCGAAGAGGCCTTGGCCCACATCATGGCGCGGGTGAATGCATCGATCAAGGCGTGATCACGCCTTCATCGGGCATCAGGTTTAAGAATTGGCGTTTTGGCAAACTTGCTTTTTGAGTGCTGCCAAATAGGTGTTGGGGCGAATGGGGAACTCTTTGGTTTTCCACTCCTGCTCATCCGCTGTATAAACCTCGCGGCCTTTACCGAGAGGCTTTTCAAACATGGAGACCGAGAGCTTCACAAAGGTGTCGTTCATGCAATAAAGCCTCCAGCGCGTCATCTCGGACTGGTAACTTTCACCATTGACGGTTTTGCCGGCCTTGCTCAAATCGGAGAGCGTCCACACGTAACGCGAGACGTGCACGGCTTTGACCGCTTGTTTGTCCCAGAGGTGAGTGACGTCGTCGTCCTTGTCCAACTCCGCCCAATCGGCGCGTGCAACAAGCACCGAGGAGCCCAACGCCAATGCACAGATCAAAGAGACAGACGCCCGCACCTTGATGGCATGACCCAGCTGGCCCCAGGTATGGTGGAACGCTGCAGTGGTGCTTGCGAAGGGGGATCTGAGAGTCAACATGGTTGAGCGCTATTTTAGAAGGGTAGACAAAGGGGTGAAGGGTCAAGAACGAGATGGCCCCATTGAGATGGGTGCCCAATTTGGATACCGACTGGTGAATGATCGACCCGAGCATTCATTTCTTGAGCCCAAAGCCATCGTCAAACCCTCGTTCAAGTTCCAGGCCAGCGCGCTCACCTCTAGGTGATGGTTGATCTGAGGAGGGTTAAAATTCATCCGTTTTGGACTGGATCTCAATCCCATCAATGGGCCTATTCGACGATCAGATCCTGGCGCCACTCATCGTCAAACCCTTACTCCACCCACGTGACCCCCACCCACCATGAACAACGTCTACACTCAACTCCAAGCGCTAGGCATTGATTTGCCCCCAGTCGCCACGCCTGCCGCGGCGTATGTCCCTTTCGTGGTGCAAGGTTCTTGGATTTACCTGAGTGGCCACATTGCAAAAAAAGATGGTCAGGTTTTGAGCGGTCAACTTGGCCTGAACATGACCACGACTCAAGGCCATGAGGCCGCCAAACTGGTCGCCATTGATTTGCTCGGCACCTTGCACGCCGCATGCCTGTCGGTGGGCAAGGACTTGAACGATATCGACAAAATCGTGAAAGTCATGAGTTTGGTGAGCAGCACCGCACACTACACTGAACAACATCTGGTCACCAATGGTTGCAGCGAGCTCATTGGGGCCGTGTTTGGCGCCAAGGGCCAACATGCCCGTTCGGCCTTTGGCGTTGTCCAATTGCCCTTGGGCGCATGTGTGGAAATTGAGCTTGTGGCTGCATTACAGGCCTGACAGGCCAGACAGACCAGACGTTCACACCCAAGAGCACTGGGCACCAGCATCGCCCTGAACGGTCACTTAGTCGACTCGCCTCACCTCATGGGGTTTGAAGCCGAACTCAGTGGATCGACCTTTTTTAGCGCGCTGGCTTCTCACGTTGTTGAGCACACGAATCTCCAGCATCTCTTCACGCGGTTTGCCGCCTCTGCCAACCCCGCGCACGAGCACGCTCTTGTTGTAGGCCGCCGCACCGGCCAACTCGTCCTTGGGCTCGAGATCAATCAAAACCAAGCCACGACCGCCCTTTTCCATCACCTTGAGTTGCGACAACTCAAAGCTCAAAACACGTCCGTTTTGAGTCACGCACACCACCGATTTGGCAGGTGCAAGCCCCTGCGCCATGGGTGGCAAACTCACCAAAGAGGGTTTGAGCAAACGCTCACCCGAGTTGATGCTCAAAAACGATTTGCCACTTCGGTTTCTGGAGATCATGGACTCAAAATTGGCAATCAATCCATAGCCCCCAGAACTGCTGAGCAAGTAGCATGACCCGGCCTGGCCCACCACGTAATGCGCCAACTGGGTTCCGCTCTCGAGCTCGACCATGGTGGTGATGGGTTGGCCGTCGCCTCGCGCACCGGGCAAACTCGCGACCGCCACTGCGTAAACTCGCCCATTGGAGCCAAAACCCAGCAAGGTGTCGACAGTTCTGCACTCAAAGGTGTCGTACAAGGTGTCTCCTGCCTTGAAGGCAAAGCCACTGGGGTCATGGCCGTGGCCAGCACGAGACCTCACCCAACCCTTGTCAGAGATCACCACCGTCACGGGCTCGTCAATGATTTTGACCTCAACGCTGGAGCGCTTGTCAGCCATGATCAAAGTCCGCCTGTCGTCACCAAAGAGCTTGGCATCGGCCTCAATTTCCTTGACCATCAAACGGCGTTGGGCCGCGGGACTGCCCAAAATCTCTTCGAGCTTTTCACGCTCTTCGCGCAAGGTTTTGAGCTCTTGCTCGATCTTGATGGCTTCCAATCGGGCGAGTTGGCGCAGCCGAATGTCCAAGATATCGTCGGCTTGGCGCTCGCTCAACTTAAAGCGCGCGATCAAGGCCTCCTTGGGCTCATCGCTTTGACGAATGATGGCAATCACTTCATCGATATTGAGGAGCACGAGTTGGCGCCCCTCCAAGATGTGGACGCGATCAAGCACCTTGTCGAGCCTGAACTGGGAGCGATGCTGTACGGTGGTTTGCCGAAAGCTGAGCCACTCCTCAAACATGGTGCGGATGGATTTCTGCACCGGTCGTCCATCAATGCCTATCGAGGTGAGATTGATCGAGGAGGAGGTCTCTAAACTCGTGTGCGAGAGCAGCACTTGGATCAACTCTTGCTGCTCAACAGTGCGGGTTTTGGGCTCAAACACCAAGCGTACGGGCGCATCTTTGGAGGACTCGTCGCGCACCACATCCAAGACGCTCAGCACCGTCGCCTTCAATATATTTTGCTCGCTCGAGAGCGCCTTCTTGCCCGCTTTCACTTTCGGGTTGGTGAGCTCTTCGATTTCTTCCAGCACGCGCTGACTGCTCACCCCGGGTGGCAGGGTGTTGACGACCAACTGCCACTGCCCTCTGGCCAACTCTTCAATGGACCAACGGGCACGCACCTTCAAAGATCCCCGGCCGGTGCGATAGGCATCGGCGATCTCTTGAGGACTGCTGATGATGTGGCCACCACCCGGGTAGTCCGGGCCTGGGAGCAAGGCGAGAAACTCGTCTTCGGTGAGCTTTGGGGTTTTAATGAGCGCAATACAAGTCTGGGCCACCTCGCGCAAATTGTGCGACGGAATTTCAGTGGCCAGTCCCACCGCGATGCCACTCGCACCATTGAGGAGTGCAAACGGCAAGCGTGCGGGGAGCTGCTTGGGCTCCTGAGTGGAGCCGTCGTAATTGGGCTGAAAATCAACCGTGCCTTCATCGAGTTCATCGAGCAGCAAACTGGTGATGCGCGACAAGCGCGCTTCGGTGTAACGCATCGCCGCAGCACCGTCTCCATCTCGAGAGCCAAAGTTGCCCTGACCGTCAATCAAGGGGTAGCGCTGGGAGAAGTCCTGCGCCATGCGCACCAAGGCGTCGTAGGCGGCTTGGTCACCGTGCGGGTGAAAACGACCCAGCACATCACCCACCACCCGGGCACTTTTGACAGGGCGAGCACCCACCGCGCCGTTGGCCCCACCAAATCCCAGGCCCATGCGAGACATGGAATACAAAATCCGTCTTTGAACGGGCTTTTGACCATCGCAAATGTCGGGCAAAGCGCGACCCTTGACCACCGACAAGGCATATTCCAAATACGCCATTCGGGCATAGTCACCCAGTCCCAGGTCCTCGTCTTTGGAGGGCAAGGCCAGTGCTTCGGTCGTGTCGTCACTCATTAAATATCCACCTCAATCGCGTCTCCATGCAACTCCATGAGCTCGCGCCTGGCTTGCGCTTCACCTTTGCCCATGAGTTGAGACATTAAAAACTGTGTTGCCAAAAAATCCAAATTCCCGAGTTGAACCAAAAGCAGTCGACGCGTGTCGGGGTTCAAGGTGGTCTCCCACAACTGCTCGGCATTCATCTCACCCAGGCCCTTGAAGCGACTCACGGACCAAGCGCCTTCGCGCACACCATCTTTTCTGAGTTTGTCCAGGACTGTGGTGAGTTCACTTTCATCCAAGGTATAAATTTTGGTGGCGGGCTTTTTCCCCCTGGCAGGCGCATCCACCCGAAACAATGGCGGGCGAGCAATGTAGACGTGACCGGCCTCAATGAGTTTGGGGAAATGCCGAAAAAAGAGGGTGAGCAAGAGCACCTGGATGTGGGAGCCATCGACATCGGCGTCACTCAAGATACACACTTTGCCGTACCTCAAACCACTCAAATCTGGCGTGTCATTGGGTCCATGGGGATCCACCCCAATGGCCACCGCGATGTCATGAATTTCATTGTTGGCAAAGAGGCGGTCGCGTTCGACCTCCCAGGTGTTGAGCACCTTGCCACGCAGGGGCAATATCGCCTGACTCTCTTTGTCTCGACCCATTTTGGCAGACCCTCCCGCAGAGTCTCCCTCGACCAAGAAGACTTCGTTGTGGGCCAAATCTTTGCTCTCGCAATCGGTGAGCTTGCCGGGCAAGACGGCCACGCCCGAGCCTTTTCTTTTTTCTACCTTTTGCCCAGCACGCTGTCGCGATTGGGCTGCCTTGATGGCCAAATCGGCCAACTTTTTACCATACTCGACGTGTTCATTGAGCCACAACTCCAGGCTCGGTCTCACAAACGAGGAGACCAAACGAACCGCATCGCGCGAATTCAAGCGCTCCTTGATTTGACCTTGGAACTGAGGATCGAGCACCTTGGCACTGAGCACGTAATTGGCCCTGGCAAACACATCCTCGGGCAACAACTTCACGCCTTTGGGCAATAGGGCATGCAAGTCGATGAAGTTCTTCACCGCCTGAAATAGACCCTCGCGAAGACCGCTCTCATGGGTGCCCCCGGCACTGGTGGGAATCAAGTTGACGTAACTCTCCCTCACGGCTTGGCCGTCTTCCGTAAACGCCACGCACCACGTGGCGCCCTCGCCCTCGGCAAAACTTTCATGCGCGCTGTCCGCAAACCCCTCTCCCTCAAACAAAGGGATCACTGGGTCGGTGACCAAAGTTTGCATCAAATAGTCCCGCAAACCGGCCTTGTAGAGCCACGTTTGATCTTCTTTGGTTTTTTCATTGACCAATGTGACCGTGACACCCGGCATCAACACGGCCTTGGAGCGAAGCAAGTGGGTCAAATCTTGCAGAGGTAAGTGGGCACTTTCAAAATATTTGGCATCAGGCCACACCCGCACCAGGGTACCGGACTTGGGGTCGTCTTTCCCCGCGACTTTGAGCGTCAATGGAGTCACCACATCACCCGCTTGAAAGACCAAGTGGGCCACTTTGCCTTCTCGATGCGAGGTGACTTCCATGCGCGTGGACAAGGCATTGGTGACGCTCACCCCAACCCCGTGCAAGCCGCCAGAGAAACTGTAGGCTCCACCAGAGCCTTTGTCGAACTTGCCGCCTGCGTGCAAGCGCGTAAAAACCAGCTCGATCACCGGCGCGCCCTCGTCGGGGTGCATGCCAAAGGGGATGCCACGCCCGTCATCTTGAATGCTCACCGAGGCATCGGCGTGCAAAGTCACTTTGATTTTTTTGCCGTGTCCAGCCAAGGCCTCATCGGCCGAGTTGTCCAGCACCTCTTGAATGATGTGCAAGGGATTGTCCGTACGGGTGTACATCCCGGGACGCTGTTTGACTGGCTCCAGTCCTTTGAGAACACGGATGGAGCTTTCTGAATATTCTGGGTTTTGCTTGGTGGCCATGCGCTCGATTGTAGACAAGAATTGAGAAGGTCTGTATGAATTCACAGTCCAAGACCCAAAGCAGGTATTTTAAGACTTGCAATATTGCCCAGCATAAAAGACTCTTTTAACCCCATGCTAAGCGATAATGGGGCTTGAATTTCCTGAATAAAAATCACACTTTAGGCGTTTTTTTGCCTCTTCAATGACCACTCTCCACCGCTCCTCATTGCTGGCCCCCCATGCAACGCTCGCACCCAGTGCCTGGGTTGAGCGATGGAGCCACTTGCTGACTCCAAGCGCCCGGGTCTTGGATGTGGCGTGCGGCAGTGGGCGACACATGAAGTGGCTCCAACAACAAGGAATCAATGCCCTTGGGGTCGACAGAGATGAGCAAGCGCTGGCAGATTTAAAAACACTCGGCTTTGAGGTCTTGGTGGCGGATTTAGAGCAAGATGCCTGGCCTTTTGAGCCCCAAAGCATGGATGCGGTCCTCGTCACCCACTACCTTTGGCGAGCGCTTTGGCCCGATTTGAAAGCCGTGCTCAAACCCAAAGGGATGGTCATTTTTGAAACCTTCTCCATGGGACACGAGGCACTGGGGCGGCCTAAAAATCCCGATTTTTTACTCCGCTCAGGCGAGCTTTTGACAGCATTTGGAGACTTTCACATCATCGCCTTTGAAGAAGGCCTGGAGTTTGAGCCCCAACGCTTACTGCAACGCTTGGTGGCACAAAAACCCGAGCCTGGGGCCCCTCGAGAGGCCAGTCCCTTGAGGTCGTTAGAATGATACCTTGGCAAGCTGCATTTCACCTTAAACGTTAAAACGAAATCACCATGGCACCTATCACTGGCAGTATCGTGGCGTTGGTCACCCCCATGAACCCCGATGGAGCGGTGGACTACCCCACCTTGCGCAAACTCATCGATTGGCACATTGAGCAAGGCACCGATTGCATTGGCGTGGTCGGCACCACGGGCGAGTCACCCACGGTGAATGTGAACGAACACCGCGAAATCATTCGAGTGGCGGTGGAGCAATCCAACAACCGAGTGCCCATCATGGCCGGTTGTGGAGCCAACTCAACGAGTGAAGCCATCGACTTGGCCAAATTCGCATCCCAAGTGGGCGCCCACTGTCAACTCCAAGTCGTCCCCTATTACAACAAGCCCACCCAAGAGGGCCAATACCAACACTTCAAAGCCATTGCCCAAGCGGTGGACTTGCCCATGGTGCTCTACAACGTACCGGGCCGCACGGTGGCCGACATGCACCACGACACGGTGATGCGTTTGAGTGAAATTCCTGGCATCGTGGGTATCAAAGAAGCCACGGGCAACATTGAGCGAGCACAGTGGCTCATCCGTGACAAGCCTGCGCACTTTGCGGTCTATTCGGGAGACGACCCCACTGCGGTGGCATTGATGCTGTGTGGAGGTCAAGGCAATGTGAGTGTGAGCGCCAATATTGCGCCTCGATTGATGCATGAGTTGTGTGTGGCCGCAATGAATGGACAGGTCACAACAGCCATGGACATTCAGTTCAAATTGTTGCCCATTCACAAAAACCTCTTTCTTGAAGCCAACCCGATTCCAGTCAAATGGGCCATGGCACGCATGGGTCTTTGTGGACCCACACTTCGCTTACCGATGACCCCCATGGCCTCTCAATTTGAAGCCACCTTGGAAGCAGCATTGAAGGCCAGTGGCCTACTTTGAAGCGTTTCTTGACCCAAGACCCAGACCATCAACCCAATTGATCAACACCACCTCCACACTCAGTCACCCATCGCACTCGATGAGCCCTAACTCGGAACCACACTCCAACATGAATCGCCTCCCCCAGACATTGACCAACCGTGTTGTTCTCTTGCTCGCCACTTTGGGACTGCTGAGCTCTTGCAGTCTATTTGACAGCAACAAAGTCAACTACAAAGCGCAAGTGAGCAAGCGACCCATCACCCTCGACATTCCACCCGATCTCAGCCAATTGAACCGCGAGACGCGGTACATGATCCCCGGTGACACGGTCAGTGCCAACGACATGATACAAATTGCGCCCAGCAAAAATACCATCGCGCCCACCCAACTCGCAGACATTCGCATCGAGCACTTTGGCTCAGAGCATTGGCTGGTGATCAAACGCACAGCCAGCAGTGTGTGGCCTTTGCTCAAGCAGTTTTGGTTGGACAATGGCTATGCCTTGCAAACTGAAGACAGCCAAACGGGCTTTCTTGAAACGGACTGGTTGGACAACAAAAAAGACCTTCCTCAAGACTTCATCAGTCGAACACTCAACAAGTACCTCTCTAGCGCATCGAGCTCGGGCATTCGTGACAAATTCATCACTCGCGTTGAATCCAAGGACAATGAGGTTGAAGTCTCCATCGCCCACCGCTCCATCGAAGAGGTCCAATTCAACGCGCTCGTGCCTGGCACCGCTTGGCGTGCACGGGCAAGTGATCCTGAAGCAGAAAACGAATTTTTGCGCCGTTTGATGGTCGCTCTGGGTGCTCCTGAGGCGCAAGCCCAAGAACTGATGGCCAAGTCCCAAGCCAACTCGGCCAAGCGAGCTACCCTCCAAAGCTCCAGCACCAGCACTGTCATTGCATATCAAGAAAGCTTTGACACCGCTTGGCGACGTGTGGGCGTGGCACTGGACCGTTCGGGCTTCACCGTGGAAGACCGGGACCGCAAATTGGGGCTTTATTACGTGCGATTTGTCGAGAGAACTGCCGATGGCAAAGAGCCTGGATTTTTCAGCCGCCTGTGGGGTGCGAGTTCAACGCCAGAAGGCCCACAACGCTATCGTTTAAAACTTGAAAGCGTGAATGATCGCGCTTCGAGCATTTCGATCTTGAACGCCACAGGTGAGGCAGACCACTCCAATGCCAGTCAAAAAATTGCCCAACTCTTGATGGACGAATTGAAGTGATGTGAGCACCTAGAGGTGTTGCGATTTAAAAATCTAGGCAGTGGTAGCGCTGGCAATGCCACTTTGGTTCAAGCGCAGTCTGGCCAGTCAACCACGCAAGTTTTGATTGACTGCGGTTTGTCCATGGCGCAATTGAGCGCAAGGCTAGAGCTCATCGACTTGGAGCTCAGTGACGTGGACGCCCTCTTCATCACCCACGAGCATTCAGACCATGTCGGGCATGCTCGGCAGTTTGGCCTGAGAACGGGCAAACCCATTTGGTGCAGCCAAGGCACGCAACTGGCCAGTCAAACGATTGATTGGGGCTTGAACAGCGATCAGTTGTGTTGCGCCAGAGATGGTGAAACCATTGAAGTGGGCGAATTGCAACTCACACCCTTCACGGTTCCCCACGACGCGCGCGAGCCACTCCAAGTGTGCATGAGCGACGGCAATGTAAAACTGGGATTGGTGACCGACTTGGGGCACGCAAGTGCCCATGTGCTCCAAAGTCTGCGTCAATGCCAAGCGCTGATTTTGGAAGCCAACCATGATCAAGACATGCTCAGGCTCTCCAAATACCCCTCGTTTTTAAAGTCCCGCATCTCTGGCCCCTTGGGACATTTATCAAACCAAGCCTCGGCACACTTACTGCAAAGCGTGATGCACGACCAACTCAAAACCGTGGTGGCGGCGCATCTGAGTGAAAAAAACAATACCCCAGAATTGGTGGGTCTGGCCTTTGGTGCTGTCTTGAACTGTCCTGCCCACGAAGTGATCATCGCCCACCAAGACCATGGCACCGATTGGTGGGTGGTGTCATAGCGAGCAATGCTTGACGCGAAAGACCCTCGCCTCACCCGCCAAAAAAAGTCCAAAAAAAAGCCACCCGAAGGTGGCCGGATTCGTCAAGAAGTGATTACTTCTTTTCTTCTGCAGCAGGTGCAGCAGCAGGAGCGGCGGCATCAGCAGCAGGAGCAGCAGCAGGAGCGGCAGCATCGGCAGCAGGTGCAGCGGCAGGAGCGGGTGCAGCTTCAGGAGCTGGGGCTTCTTTTTTACCACATGCGACCAATGCAGCAGCTAAAAGAGTTGCCAAAAGAAGTGTCTTTGTCATGTCAGTTGTCCTTTGAGGGTGAGGTAGGGTTAACTATTTCCGGAAATTGCCACAAATTAAGCTGTGACTGAGCTGTTGGTTTTTTTATCAAGCTCCTTCAACTCAACTGAGGATTATAGGGTAAATCAGTAACGTTCACAATAAATGCACCACATTTGACAAATGACACGCATGGCTCCAGCACGATGGGCGCGTCTCTTTGGGCCAAGACCGTGTCAATGTGATGGACAGTTGACAGGAAAAACTCACCAGCACGAGCCCTTGCGGTTTGTCACTCAGTCCTCCAAGTGCAACCACCCCGATTGCATCCATTGCGCAAAAAGACCGAGCAAGGCGTCCAAACGACTGGCCAAACGAGTGCCTAAGAGCGACGACGCCAAGTGCTTTTGCTCACTTGGCAAGGCGCGAGAATGCCGCTTCACCAGTGGCGCCAAGACCTTGACCGACAAGGCCCGATCGTTGGCCAAGGTTCGTAAAATCTTGGCTTCTGCACCGCTTGCACCAACACTTTCAGCATTGATATAGATAAATTTCGCATCAAAAAGCATCTGTGTTTGACGATCGAGTCTGATCACCTCTGGACCCTCACTCGCAGCCCAACGCTTCAAGCGACTCAAGCACTGCGCCTCATCCAATTCAAGCTCCCCTTCGAACCAAACATGGGGCTTGGGCTCGGTCAAGCTCTCACCCAAGGCGCGCTGAAAGTGCTGCTCATTGAATGCCAAACGCTTGTAACTTTCATAGGCAAAGTTTTGTAAAGCAAGCGGAATTTCACCAGGATTTTGGGTGGCGCCTTGTCCTTGATCGGTATACAACTGGGTCTTGTGCCGAGATGGATGGATTTGATGGGTTGGGCTGGATCGATCGTCATCATTACCCTCATCCGCCATCCACGCCATCACCGCCTGCGCCAACGCTGGCCCCTGGGGGGCATTGAATCCGATGGAGTAGGTCATGCATTCGCCCATGGCGACGCCCTCATGGGCGTAGCTCGGAGGCAGGTAAAGCATGTCGCCGGGCTGCAGCACCCACTCCTCATCGTGCTTGAATCGGGCCAAAATTTTGAGCTCAGCACCCCGCACGAATTGATCGTCCACGCCATGGGCAATGCGCCATCGACGCTCACCCTGGGCTTGCAATAAAAACACATCGTAACTATCGAAATGTGGTCCCACACCGCCTCGATCGCTGGCATAAGAAATCATCAAATCATCGAGCCTGACCCTTGGAATGAAGCGAAACATCTCCAAGATGTCATGGGCCCTTGCGTCAAACAAGTTCACGCCTTGAACCAACAAGGTCCACGCCTTTTGCGTGAGTGCGGGCAGACTTCGACGCTGAAAGGGCCCGCGCTTCAAGGTCCAACTGCGAGCGAGATTTTTGGACCCCGCTTGCACCACCAAGCGCGACTCCACATCGTCCCTTTGGGCCAATGCAAAGAGCTCTGAGCGCGAGATGGGCGCCTCAAAGGCTGGCAATGCGCCTCGCACGAGCAAGGGTTTTTTTTGCCAGTAGTGGCGCATGAAGTAGTCGGGCGTGAGTCCACCCAACAAGGTGGAGGGTTGGTCAATAGGGGTCATGGAGGTGGGTAAAAAAATGATTAGAAATGATCAACAAAATGGGGGGGCTTGCGTGAAATGCGACAATCGCTCACCATGAACATCACTATACCTTGCGTGGTCGAACTGACCTGGACGCTCAAAGACACTTTGGGCACCCTCCTTGACGAGCTTCATGAAGGCGTTGAATTTTTTGTGGGTGGGCATGATTTGCTGGCCAAAATCGAAGAAGCCTTGATCGGTCTCGCCCCTGGCGCGACACTGGATTTGCACTTGGAGCCCGAGGATGCCTTTGGCGACTATGATGAAAATTTGGTCTTTCTAGAGTCCCGAGACCTGTTCCCCTCAGAAATCGAAGAAGGCCAATGCTTGGAGGGCAGTGCGTTGCCCAAAAACGGTTTGGCTCAAGCCCCTGAAGGTCATCTCTACACCGTCACAGAAATCTATCCAGAGCATGTGGTTCTCGATGGCAACCACCCGCTGTCAGGCATGGCCTTGCGATTGCAGTTGAGCATTCATGGTGTGCGCGAGGCGAGCGAGTCAGAACGCAAAGCGGCCAGCATGGGGGTGGGATTTTTTTACTCTCCCGAACTCGCACCCCCTCAGGCCCATGGCCATGCCCACACGATGGAAAGCGCCCATGACCCCCTAGAGAGTGAGCCCATCGATTTGGCACAGATCAATCCTGCGCTGGCGCGATTGGATGCCATATTCGACTTCGAAGAGGATGACGTGGACAGCGAAGATGTTGCACCCAGTGACAACGCCAATGAGCCCACTCACAAGGCCCATGACAAACGTTTGCACTGAGCGATTCTGAGCGCTTCTATGCGATTTTGGGCGATTTTTGCGCCCTACCTACCCCGCCCTCTCACACCCCCTAGGGCTTAAGCTTTCCCAGTGGAGCCGTAACCGCCCTCGCCCCTGAGGCTCTCACCAGAAAATTCCCCCACCACCTCAAAGCTCGCCTGCACCACAGGCACGATCACCAATTGAGCCAGTCTCTCCATGGGGTTCAACACATAGGGCACACCCGAGCGGTTCCAAGCACTGACCATGAGCGCACCTTGGTAGTCGCTGTCGATGAGCCCCACCAAGTTGCCCAAGACGATGCCATGCTTGTGGCCCAGGCCCGAGCGCGGCAATATCATCGCCGCAAAGCTTGGATCGGCCACATGAACCGCAATCCCCGTGGAGACCAATTGCCACTCGTTGGGCCCCAGGGTGATGGGCGCATCCATGCAAGCGCGCAAGTCCAGACCCGCACTCCCCGGTGTGGCGTATTGGGGCAAATGGTCTTTCATTCGCTCATCCAAAATTTTGAGTTCTATTTTCATATCATTGTCCGAAAAAATCCGTGCGCTAGGCTGTGCGCAAAAAAGCGGGCAAGCTCTTGGCAATGTGAGCGATCAAAGACTGGGCCAATTCCTCTTTGCTCGCTCTGGGTAAATGGCTGGTGCCCACCTCGTCGACCAAAAGCAACTCGTTGTCATCCAAGCCGAATGTGGCTGGCCCCAAATTGCCCACCATCAAGGGCACGCCTTTGGAGAGGCGTTTTTCTTGGGTCTGCTGGGCCACATCTTGGGTTTCTGCCGCAAAACCCACGCAATACAGCGCTCTGGCTTGGGCACGAGGCCCGCCGGCAACGCTGGCCAAGATATCAGGGTTTTGAATGAATTCGAACCCTGGCGTGGGTGAATCCTTGGTTTTTTTAATTTTATTCACCGCCGCTTGCTTGACACGCCAATCGGCCACTGCGGCCGTTGCGATGAACACATCGCTTTGCTTGGCAAAAGACTCGACCGCCGCATGCATCTCAAGCGCCGACTCCACCATGACGCGCTTGACCCCTCGTGGACACTCCAAGCCCACTGGGCCGCTCACCAAGGTGACGTCTGCACCCGACAGCCATGCAGCGCTGGCCAAGGCATACCCCATCTTGCCACTGGAGCGGTTGGTGATTCCTCTGACTGGGTCCAAGGCCTCAAACGTGGGCCCCGCGCTCACGAGCACCCGGTGACCCAACAGCGTTTTGGGTGTGAACACTCGCGCCACCTCTTGAACGATCTCCCAGGGCTCGAGCATGCGACCATCTCCACTCTCGCCACACGCTTGCTCACCCACCCCCACCCCGAGGACCCAAGAGCCGTCCTCGTGCAACTGCGCCACATTGCGCTGGGTGGCCGGGTGCTGCCACATCTCGCGATTCATGGCGGGTGCCAACACCAACGGGCATGACTCCATGGGGCGGGCCAAACACAGCAGACTGAGCAAGTCATCGGCTTGGCCGTGCAGCAATTTGGCCATGAAATCAGCACTCGCAGGTGCAACCAAGACCAAGTCGGCTTGGCGAGTCAAGTTGATGTGCGCCATGTTGTTGGGCGCTCGGGCATCCCACTGCGATGCAAACACCGTTTGGTTGGACAAGGCCTGCATGGTGACGGGTGTGATGAACTGTGTGGCAGCCTCGGTCATGACGACTTGAACCTCGGCGCCCGCTTTGATGAGCAAACGGCACAGTTCAGCCGCCTTGTAGCAAGCAATGCCCCCACTCAAACCCAAAACAATTTTTTTACCCAGAATCGACTTCATGCCCGTTCCAACCCCCTGCCTTCACTTCAAACAAGCCCTATAATCTCACTTTACCACCTCCTTGGACACTCGTCCCCGATTGGCATGACTAAATTTGTCTTCGTCACTGGCGGTGTGGTGTCCTCCCTGGGTAAGGGAATCGCCTCAGCCTCCCTTGCCGCGATCCTTGAGTCTCGCGGCTTGAAAGTCACCCTCATCAAACTGGACCCCTACATCAATGTAGACCCTGGGACCATGTCTCCATTCCAGCACGGTGAGGTATTTGTCACCGAAGATGGCGCTGAAACCGATTTGGATTTGGGTCACTACGAGCGTTTCATCACGACTCGCATGAGACGAGCCAACAACTTCACGACCGGTCAAATCTATCAAAGCGTTCTTGAAAAAGAACGCCGCGGGGTCTACTTGGGCAAAACCGTCCAAGTGATTCCTCACATCACCAACGAAATTCAAGACTTCATCAAGCGTGGCGCTGGCATGGACACGGAGCGTGCGGTCGATGTCGCGATCGTGGAGATCGGTGGCACAGTGGGTGACATCGAGTCTTTGCCGTTTTTAGAAGCGGTGCGTCAAATGAGCCTCAAAATGGGGCCCCAAAACGCGGCCTTTGTGCACCTGAGCTACGTGCCGTGGATTGCTGCGGCAGGGGAGCTCAAAACCAAGCCCACACAACACACCGCGCAAAAACTCAGAGAAATCGGCATCCAAGCCGATGCGCTCATTTGCCGCGCCGACCGCCCCATTCCAGAGGAAGAACGCAGCAAGATATCACTCTTTTCCAATGTGGCCGAGTCGGGAGTGATCTCGATGTGGGACGTCAATGTGATCTACAAAGTGCCCAGGATGCTGCACGAGCAAGGCCTTGATGACCTCATTTGCAAGAAATTGGACTTGCACACACCGCCGGCCAACCTCTCGCGTTGGGACCGATTGGTGAGTGAAGTTGAAGACCCCAAAAACGAGATCACCATTGCAATGGTGGGCAAGTACGTGGACCTCTCCGACAGCTACAAGTCATTGAACGAAGCGCTCAGGCATGCGGGCATGAAAAACCGCTCGCGCGTCAAAATCCAATACATCGATTCCGAGACATTGACACAAGACAATATCGATCAGTTGTCCCACGTGGATGCGATCTTGGTGCCTGGAGGATTCGGCAAGCGTGGCATTGAGGGCAAAATCGCTGCTGCACAATTTGCCAGAGTCCACCAAGTGCCCTACCTGGGCATTTGCCTAGGGATGCAAGTCGCGACCATTGAATTTGCTCGCCATGTGGCCCATTTGGACAATGCCAACAGCACTGAATTCGAACCCGACAGCCCCCACCCCGTGATTGCCTTGATCAATGAGTGGAAGGATGCCGATGGCAGCATCAAAAAACGCGATGCCAACTCGGATTTGGGCGGCACCATGCGCTTGGGCGCACAATCCTCCGATGTCAGCCCCAACACCTTGGCTTTTCAAATTTATGGCAGCGTGGTCACCGAACGCCACCGTCACCGCTTTGAAGCCAATGTGAACTATTTGGACCAATTGCAAAAAGCCGGGTTGGTGATTTCAGCCATCACCCAAAGTGAGCACCTCACCGAAATCATTGAGTTGCCCCAAAGCGTGCACCCTTGGTTCATGGGGGTGCAGTTTCACCCCGAGTTCAAATCCACGCCGTGGGATGGTCACCCGCTCTTTAACCACTTCATCGCCAGCGCCTTGGCTTTGAAAGCGGCCAAAGCGCAGCCCACTCCAAGCACCGTCTCCAATTGAGACACCCCAAGCCTTCAATAGAGCGAGATGAGCGGCCTCAAGCCTAACACCCAGCCCCGTTTGCCCATGAATCTGGATGCCTTATGAAACTTTGTGGTTTTGAAGTCGGTTTAGACCAACCCTTTTTTTTGATCGCTGGCCCCTGTGTGGTGGAGTCCGAGCAGTTGCAAATGGACACCGCAGGGACACTCAAAGCCTTGTGCGCAGAGCTTGGGGTTCACTTGATCTTCAAGTCGAGCTACGACAAAGCCAACCGCACGTCTGAGAGCGGTTTTCGCGGGCCTGGCATGGACAAAGGCCTTGAGATCTTGGCCAAGGTCAAACGCGAGCTGAACTTGCCCATCTTGACCGATGTGCACCGAGAAGAAGACATCGCTCGCGTCGCTCAAGTGGTGGATGTGCTGCAAACCCCTGCCTTTTTATGCCGTCAAACCGATTTCATCCACGCCGTGGCCTGTTCAGGCAAGCCTGTCAACATCAAAAAGGGCCAATTTCTATCGCCCCATGAGATGAAAAACGTGATCGACAAGGCTCGCTTTGCGGCGCAAAGAGCGAACTTGGACCCCAATGTGTTCATGGCCTGTGAGCGTGGCGCCAGTTTTGGGTACAACAACTTGGTGAGCGACATGCGCTCCTTGGCCATCATGCGAGAGTGCCAAGTGCCGATTGTGTTTGATGCCACCCATTCGGTGCAATTGCCTGGCGGTCAGGGGCAAAGTTCAGGCGGCATGCGCGAGATGGTGCCAGTCTTGGCGCGTGCGGCCGTGGCCGTGGGGGTGAGTGGTCTGTTCATGGAAACACACCCCGACCCCAAGCACGCTTTGAGTGACGGGCCCAATGCGGTGCCACTCAAGCACATGCGCGCACTTCTCGAGAGCTTGATGGCCATTGACCAAGTGACCAAACGCCAGCCCTTTTTAGAAGACCATTTTGAGGCTTGAGAGCAGTTTCCCAGTTTTTTTCTTGTTCATTAACTTTGTGAAAGTTTTTCATTCATGAGCGCTATTGTCGACATCGTTGGCCGTGAAATTTTAGACAGCCGAGGCAACCCCACCGTGGAGTGTGATGTGCTCCTTGAAAGCGGCACCATGGGACGCGCCGCCGTGCCTTCAGGGGCTTCCACCGGTTCACGCGAAGCCATTGAGCTCAGAGATGGGGACCCAAGTCGCTATCTTGGAAAGGGTGTGCTGAAAGCGGTGGAGCACATCAACACCGAAATTTGTGAAGCCGTGCTGGGCTTGGACGCCAGTGAACAAGCGTTTTTGGACAAAACCTTGATTGACCTCGATGGCACCGAGAACAAATCCAAACTCGGCGCCAACGCCACGTTGGCGGTCTCCATGGCCGTGGCCAAAGCAGCAGCCGAAGAAGCCGGCCTCCCCCTTTACCGCTATTTTGGCGGGATGGGCAAGATGCAAATGCCCGTTCCCATGATGAATGTGATCAATGGGGGCGCGCACGCCAACAACAACTTGGACTTGCAAGAGTTCATGATCATCCCAGTCGGCGCCACGAGTTTTAGAGAAGCGCTGCGCTATGGTGCCGAGGTCTTTCACGCTTTGAAGGGCATCTTGAATAAGCAAGGCATGAGCACGGCCGTTGGTGACGAAGGCGGTTTTGCCCCAAGCGTTAAAAATCATGAGGCCGCCATTCAGTTGGTGCTTGACGCCATCGACGCAGCAGGCTTCACCGCGGGGTCACAAATTGTGCTCGGCTTGGACTGCGCGTCCAGTGAGTTTTTCAAAGACGGGCGATATGAGCTCTCAGGTGAGGGTTTGAGCCTTGAGGCACCCGCCTGGAGCGACATGCTCGCCTCTTGGTGCGACAAGTACCCCATCATCAGCATTGAAGACGGCATGGCCGAAGGCGACTGGGCCGGCTGGAAAACACTCTCGGAACGCTTAAAGTCCAAGGTGCAATTGGTGGGAGATGACCTCTTTGTCACCAACACCAAGATTCTCAAACAAGGCATTGACCAAGGCATTGCCAACTCCATTTTGATCAAAATTAATCAAATCGGCACCTTGAGCGAGACCTTCGAGGCCATCGAAATGGCCAAGCGCGCGGGCTACACCAATGTGATCTCACACCGCTCAGGCGAAACCGAGGACACCACCATTGCTGATATAGCGGTGGGCACCAACGCGGGTCAAATCAAAACCGGCTCCTTGAGTCGCAGCGACCGCATTGCCAAGTACAACCAACTCCTGCGCATTGAAGAGGATTTGGGCGATGTGGCCTCTTATCCAGGTCGCCAAGCGTTTTACAACTTGCGTCAAGTCTAAAGCGAGTTTAAGATGCGCACTGTCACGCTCTTAGGCCCGTCTTGGACCTGATTGCCCACAGACAAAGCGCATCCGACACTGCCTGAGGCAACGCACGCCCCCATCACTGCCAACTTTTTTCAGCCAACTTCAAACCCATGCAACGCGCCGTGACTTGGACACTACTGACCATCCTTGTGGTTTTGCAAGGACAGTTGTGGATTGGCCGCGGCAGTTTGCCCGAGGTGTGGCGACTCCAGAGCCAACTCTCCCAACAAGCCCAACTCAATGGCAAAGCACTCATCACCAACCAGCGCTTGAATGCCGAGCTCTTGGATCTCAAAAACGGCTTGGAGATGGTGGAAGAACGCGCCAGAAAAGAAATCGGCATGGTCCGCTCCAATGAAATATTTGTGCAGCTGGGCAAGTAAGGCGCCGCAGCTCACCCCGGGGTGATTCAAATCTTGGAGGATGACTCGGGGCTCTTGGGAGAGCAGCCCTCAATGCATTTGGTCGGGCTCAGCAGGCCTTGGCAGCACCAAGCTGGTTGCAAACAGGGCTGCCGCGTCCACCGCATCGTAGTGGTATTGCCGACCGCAAAACTCACACCCCACTTCGATTTCGTTGCGCTCGGCAATGATGCTGTTGGCTTCTTCCTCGCCCAGGCCTTGGATCATGCGCGAGACCCGCTCCTTGGAGCATGAGCACGCAAAACGGGGAGACAGTGCCGGCGCATCCACCGTGGGTTCGAGTTTGACGCAGCGTTCTTCCCAAAACAAGCGGTGCAAGACCTCATCGGGCGCCAGGCCCAAGAGCTCAGCGGGGGTCAAGGTTTTGGCCAGGATGGAGATGCGTTTGAAATCCTCATTGAGTCCAATTTGGTCCTCGTCTTGCAGCACTTTGCCACCCCCCAAATTGCCCATTCCCAGTGAGGGCAAGCGCTGGATCAATAGGCCTGCCGCCACATCATCGTTGCTCGCCAGCACCAAGGTGGTGTCGAGTTGCTCGCTTTGAAGCATGTAGTGCTCGAGCACCTCTTGAAAGCGTTCAATGGGAGCTCCCAAATCGTCAAAAAAAGGCACCACACCTTGGTAGGGTTGCTGACCAGGAAATGGATCTTTGGGGTCCAGGGTGATGGCGCATTTGCCTTGGTTGCGCACATTCACCCAGTCGCTCAATTGGTAGCCCAAGGCTTGCGGGTCGGGGTCCACGCTGTGGGCGACAGTGAGATTGGGCTCGCCCACCACCTTGGCCGTGGCGCGCAGGCTCAGGTCCGCTTGCACTTCCACCACGGCCAATTTCAGGGGGCCGTCTCCAAAGATTTGCAGCACCAGTGCGCCATTGAATTTGATGTTGGTCTGCATCAGCACGGCCGCAGCAGTCATCTCCCCCAAGAGCGCACGCACTTCGGGTGGATAAGCGCCCGTGTCCTTGTTGGCGGCACGACGCTTCAAGACCTCTTGCCAACAATCGGTGAGTTTGACCAAAAGACCTCGAACTGGCAGTCCCTCAAATAGAAATTTGTGGACCTCACTCATGGTGTTGATCCCAAGGGTCTCGTTGAGCCGGGGGGAGGTTCAGGCAAAGCCACCAGCGTTTGAGCAAACCGTTTTGCATTGTCGACATAGCCCAACGCCGCTTTTTCAAGGCCAGAAATTTGCTCCTGCGTGAGCGCTTTGACCACCTTGGCAGGCGAGCCCATGATCATGGAGCCATCCGCAAACACTTTGCCCTCGGTCACGAGAGAGCCCGCACCGACCAAACAATGTTTACCAATATGTGCGCCATTCAAGATGGTCGATCCCATGCCAATCAAACTCCCCTCCTCGATGGTGCAACCATGCAGCACGCATTGGTGCCCCACGGTCACCCTGGGGCCGATGGTCAAGGGGTAGCCAAGGTCAGAGTGCATCACGCTGCCGTCTTGCACGTTGGAGCCTTCCCCAATCGTGAGTGCCTCGTTGTCACCACGGGCAATGACGCCAAACCACACGCTCGCTTCTTTGCCCAAATGAACCTTGCCCACGAGTTGGGCGCTCGGTGCGACCCAGGCCCCTGGGGCGAGTGTGGGGGCGTCATCTCCTAAACGATAAAGCGTCATGCGAAAAACCTTGCAGTGTTGAGCTCTGAATGAATGGCCTGATGGAGTTGACGAAGGGCAAAGCCCAGCGATCGCAAAAAGCCCCAACTTCACCCGACCTCAGACCCACATCTTACAATGACTGGATGCACAAGATCAGACCCCTTTGTCAAGAGATCTTCGCCATGAGCGAGCCCCATGCCAAAGTGGCGGCTTTGGCGCAACTGTGGACCCGCAAAGACCAGTGGCACCTCGACCCTGAGCAAGCGATGACGCCAGACTGCCCAGTGGGTCGGCCTGCGCGACCTCAACTCAAGTCCCCCAAGATGGTTCCCTCAAGAAAACCCTCCACGCCCGAGGGCTTGGCCGCCTTGGTGCATTCGGTGTGCCACATTGAGTTCAACGCCATCAACTTGGCACTCGATGCGGTTTGGCGATTCGCGGGTCTACCGAAAGACTACTACTTGGACTGGGTTCGTGTGGCCTATGAGGAGTCCACGCACTTTGAGATGCTGCAAAACTTACTGCGAGAGATGGGCTACCAATACGGGGACTTTGACGCCCACGATGGGCTTTGGGAGATGTGCCAAAAAACCAGCCACGACCCAATCGCTCGAATGGCCTTGGTGCCGCGCATTTTGGAGGCCAGGGGGTTGGACGCCACGCCGCAGATTCAAGCCAAGCTGCAAACCATCCCTTCACCCCATGCAAGCCAAGCCTCGGCGATCTTGGACATCATCTTGCGAGACGAAGTGACGCATGTTCAAGTGGGCAACCGCTGGTACACCTGGCTGTGTGAAGCTGCGGGGCTCTCACCCATGGATCACAGCGAAGCGTTGGCCATCACCTACTTGGCCCCCAAGCTCAGGCCTCCCTTTAACCTGTTGGCAAGACGGCAAGCCGGTTTCACTGAGCTTGAGCTCGAGCGCTTGGGCGCTTGAACCCTCTCTAGACCTTCATTCTCCCCTGCACTCCATGGGGGTCTCAGCCGCGAGGGTGGTGCGCCGCATGCAGCGACTGAAGCCGCTCCTTGGCAACGTGGGTATAAATGGTGGTGGTGGAGATGTCGGCATGCCCCAACAGCATTTGGACGGCCCTCAAGTCCGCCCCGTGATTGAGCAAATGGGTGGCAAAGGCGTGCCTCAAGGTGTGCGGCGAGATGGGGGACTTGATCTGCGCGCTCAGTGCATAGCGCTTGATGAGTGACCAAAACATCACCCGAGACATGGCCTCGCCCACGCGCGAGCCGCGCTGCGTCACAAACAACGCGTCTTGCACTTGCCCTCGCAAAATCTCCCCACGGGCCTGCCCCAAATAGCGCTCCAACCAGTCACCAGCGACCTCACCAAAGGGCACCAATCTCTCTTTCTGGCCTTTGCCTGTGACATGGAGCACCCCTTCTTTGAGGCCGACTTGAAAGACTTTGAGCGCCACCAACTCACTCACCCGCAACCCACAAGCGTAGAGCAACTCGAGCATGGTGCGGTCTCTCACACCCAGCGCAGTTTGGACATCGGGGGCGGCCAACAGGGCCTCGACTTGGGCCTCACTCAAGACCTTGGGCACACGAAGGGGCTGCTTGGCAGAGAGCATGCGCAAGGTGGGGTCCTGGGTGGTTTTGCCCTCGCTCTGGGCCCAGCGGTAAAAGCGGCGCAAAACGCTCAAGCGGCGATTGGCAGTGGTGGCACGCGTTTGCCCATGTCGAGCGGCAAAGTAAGCGTTCAAGTCCACCTCACTGGCCAACAAAAGGGACCCTCCAGCCCCTTGGGCCACGAGCCATTGACTGAACGCCTTGAGGTCTTGGCGGTAGGCACTCAAGGTGTGCTGTGACAACCCGTCTTGGAGCCACATGGCGCTCAAAAATTCTTCCAGCAAAGGATCTGGCTTGGACTCTGGCGTGGACTCTGGCTTGGGCTCGGACATCAACGCCATGCATCGCCTCCTTGGCCCAAGCGCATGGAGTGCAGTACGCCCACCCTGCCCTGCATGCAAGCGCAATTGGGGCAGGAAAACTCAGTCAAGGGACAGCTTTTGAGTCTCGACCACTTTCTTATAGACCTCGAACTCGGCCTTGATTTGAGCGGCGAATTGCTCTGGGGTATTGCCCACGACCAAGGAGCCCGTGTCTTCGATGCGGTGTTTGACAGCGGGGTCTTCGAGCACTTTTTTAACCCCCTGGTAAATCTTGTCCACCACCTCTTTGGGCAGTCCCTTGGGGCCATAGATGCCGTAATAAGCCATGCGATTGACCGCTTCGAGCCCGACTTCTTTAAACGTCGGGGTGTTGGGGAGCACTTTCAACCGCTCAGGAGCGGCCACCACAATGGCCACCAAGCGGTTTTCTTTGATGAAGGGCAAGGCTGAGGGCAAATTGTCAAAAATCATCGGCACTTGACCCGCGACGGTGTCGTTCAAGGCGGGGCCCGCCCCTTTGTAAGGAATGTGGGTGATATCGGTGCCCGAGAGGCTTTTAAAGAGCTCCGTTTGCAAGTGGCCAATTCCCCCTGTGCCCGATGAGGCGTAGGCGTACTTGCCAGGATTTTTCTTGAGTTCCGCCAAAAAAGATGCGTAATCGGTGGCGGGAAATTTAGGAAAGACAGCGATCACATTGGGCGTGGCTGCCACATTGATGATGGGGGTGAAATCGGTCAATGGGTTGTAGGGGGTTTTGGGGTTGATGGCAGGGTTCGCTGCCGTGGTCGAGACCGTGGCCACGCCGAGGTTGTAGCCATCCGGGATGGCCTTGGCGGTTTCATTGGCCCCCACCACCCCGCCACCGCCAGGTTTATTCTCGACAATGACCGATTGACCCAAGACGCGCGAGAGCGGCTCGGCAATGACACGCGCCACGATGTCGGTCGTGCCACCTGGGGCAAAGGGCACTTGCAGGCGAATGGGCTTATTGGGATAGGACTGAGCCCAAGTGGAGATGGGTCCCCCAAGCGCGAGGGCGAGAAAGGCACAAAATAAAGACTGGACAAAAGGCACTTGAGTGGGTCTCATGGTGGGGCTCCAATGTGGCAAAACCCAATATTACACTGCTACTCTTGTACAGCCTATAGGGATGACCTCCAATCAGAGAAAGCTACTTCTTTTAAAGTCCCGTTGATTCAAATAGTCGGCCAACTCGTTTCTTTTAAAGTACAACGGGTTCGGGCTCCAAACGAATACCAAAACGCTCGTACACACTGGTCTGGATGGCTTTGGCCAGCGTCATCACCTCACCGCCCGTGCAAGGATGCTCAGGCGTGCCTTTGTTCACCAACACCAAGGCTTGCTTGTCGAAAACACCGGCCAAGCCCATGGTTTTACCGCGCCAGCCACACGCATCGATGAGCCAAGCGGCGGCGAGTTTGTAGCGCCCGTCCAAGAGCGGGTAATGCACCACACCCGGTTCACGGGCGATGATGTCTTGGCACTGATCGGCACTCACGGTGGGGTTTTTAAAGAAGCTGCCCGCATTGCCCATGTCTTTGGGGTCGGGCAGTTTGTCGCGTCGAATCTCGCACACCCAGTCGTATATTTGCTGAGGACTGGGCTTGGCACTGGGGTCGGCCAGGGTGAGCTGGTGCACTTTCTTTTTCAAGTCTTGGTATCCCACCTCAGCCCTCCACTTCTTGGCAAGCCTAAAACGCACCCGGGTGATCAAGGTGCGATTGGCCAAGCCAATGGGCGTGGGAGTTGTGCTTGTGGCTGAATCTGAACTGGAAGACTCTGCACGTTGGGCCCATTGGGCGCGCGCCAAGGTGGCGCCATGCTGTGCGGGGTGTGGACCCAAAGACGCCAGGCTGGTCATGGGGGTATCGGCTCCATGTTTAAAAATAGAATCGCGGTAACCAAAGGCGCATTGCTCGGCATTCAAGGTGAAGGACTCGCCGGTGTGCAAATCGATGCCGTCCAGTTCATGGAAGCGGTCTTGCAACTCAACACCGTAGGCGCCAATGTTTTGCACAGCACACGCCCCCACGCAGCCGGGGATCAATGCCAAGTTTTCCAGACCAGGCCAGCCTTGCTCCAGGGTCCAGGTGACAAAGTCATGCCAGTTCTCACCCGCTTGGGCCTCAACGAAGTAGGCGCGATCATCCTCAGCGACCAACTCTCGGCCCATGATCTCCACTTTCAGCACCAAAGCACTCACATCCCCCGTCAACACCAAGTTGGAGCCCCCGCCCAGCACAAATTTCGGACTCGCCCCCAGGAGAGGATCACGCAAGACATCCAACACATCGCTGGGACGGGTGATGCGCACCATCGTTTGGGCTCTAGCCAAAATACCAAAGGTGTTATACGATTGCAAGGATTGTTGGTGTAAGACTTTCATGACCTGCATTGTCTCACCGCTCGCCCTTTTGCAACCATTTTTCTAAAACAACATGCCCTCATTCGATACAGTTTGCGAAGCCAATCTCGTTGAAGTCAAAAACGCGGTGGAAAACACCGCCAAAGAAATCGGCACCCGGTTTGACTTCAAGGGCACGGCAGCCGCCATTGAATTCAAAGACAAAGTGATCACCCTCATTGGAGATGCGGATTTTCAGCTGACCCAAATTGAAGACATCTTGCGCGCCAAACTCACCAAACGCGAGGTCGACATTCGCTTCATTGACAAAGGCGATGTGCAAAAAATGGGGGGCGACAAAGTGAAGGTGGCATTGAAAGTGCGCGAAGGCATCGAGAGTGAGGCCGCCAAAAAACTCCAACGCCTCATCAAAGACAGCAAGATGAAAGTCCAAGCCTCCATTCAAGGCGAGTCGGTTCGCATCACAGGCGCCAAACGAGACGACTTGCAAGCCGCCATGGCACTCATCAAGAAAGACATGGCCGATTTGCCGCTGAGCTTTAATAATTTCAGGGACTGACACGACTCACGCACAGGACCACCAAGCCATCATGCCAGCGTGTTTTAGCCCCCAATGCGTGTTTCTTCGCCCCGAAAGAGTCGCTGTAAATTGGCCTGGTGCCTAAAGACGAGCAAAGCACTCATCAAGACACTGCTGAGGAGCACATCCACGGGAGCACCCCAGGCCCAGGGACTCATGGCCCAGTAAAAAAGTGGCGCAAAAATGGCACTCAGCAACGCCGCCAAGGATGAATAGCGCCACAGGCGCGCCACCAAGAGCCAGCACAGCAATGTGGCCAAGCCCAACCAAGGCTGGTATCCCAGGAACACCCCAAATGCCGTGGCAACGCCTTTGCCACCCTTGAATCGGAAAAACACGGGATACAAATGCCCCAAAAACGCCGCCAGGCCCACGCAACCCAGACCCCAAGCCTGTGGGGGCCAACCCCAGGCATCCCAATCCAAAGTAGGCGTACAGCCAACGCTGTCGAGCCCATAGGTTTTGAAGAGAAGCACTGGAAGCCAGCCCTTGAAGGCATCGAGTAAGAGCGTCAATGCAGCGGCTGCCTTGTTGCCGGTTCTGAGGACATTGGTGGCACCTGGGTTATGACTGCCATAGGTTCTGGGGTCTTGCAAGCCCATCACACGCGAGACCAGCACGGCAAAGGACAAAGAGCCGCAGGCATAAGCCAGCAGCAACACCATGGTCCATGTGGGCGCATTGCAACCCAGACTCAACTCCCCCATCAAATCTCACCCCGTGTGAAGGACTGACTCAATGGTGTGTTCACCTGGAGATAAAAATAGACGTGCATCGGTTAAGGTTTGAATTCCAAGAGCTGTCAGCCGTTGCTCCAACAAGAAACAGTCCAAGCGGGGTGAAGGTTGTGATGTGGCTCGAGTATAAAACCAAATAGAGCCCTGTTGAAGGAGGAGCTTGAGATGGAGACTGGCCCACCCGCCCACCCCGACAGACGCCTGCTTTATGCTCTTACTTGGCGACGGCGGAAGTCCTCTGGCGTGCAGCCGACCAAGCGCTTGAAGAATTTCAAAAAATTCGTTGACTCAGAAAACCCCAGGTGAATGCCAATTTGACTTGTGGACACTTGGCTGTGGACCAACAAACGTTTGGCCTCGAGCGCAATCCTCTCATCGATCACTTGTTTGGCACTGCGCCCCGTTGCCAAAAGACACGCGCGGTTGATTGAACTCGCCGAGTAGCCTAGGCGCTCACCTAGCGCATGCACCGTGGGTCTGAGGTGCAACTGAGACTCAATGTGTTGACCAAACAAACGGGCAAGCTGATGGGCCCTAGAGTGCCCCAACACCTGGGCTTGTGCGCGCGAGTGAACTCGGGTGATTTGGAGCAACAAACACGACAGCAGTGTTTTGGCCAGCAATATATCCAACGCGCTTTGTGCTGAATTTGAATCAAAGCGCATGCATTCCTCTTTCAGTTGAGCCATCTGGTGACGGATGTCTGTTGCATCTCGCGGCGACAACAATGCACTGTGGGGCCAAGCGTGCAGCGGATCCGCCAAGGAGGGGCCAGCAGCAGACAACAAAATTTGAGCCGGCATCACCACGGTATCGACCAAGACCATGGTGCCTTGCAAGGCCTCGCTCATGTGCCAATGCTGCACTTGTCCGGGCTGCAAGAAAATCAAGCTCCCTGGCTCCAATGTGACGTTTTGAAAGTCAACTTGGTGCTCGCCCTCGCCCTGATCGATCAAGAGCAACAAGAAAAACTCCACCCGTTCGGGCAATAAAAAATAGCTGGGCGGCACGCGACGCCTGAGCTCTTTCATCGTCATCACCTCCACGCCCAGATCACTCAATCGTTGGTTATCAAACGGCGTCTTCCTGATGTGGATCCTGTCGAGGTTTTTGCTGTTCACGCTGTGTCTCCCCCATCACACCCGCAAGGTTTTACCCTGACTTCAATTCATTAAAAATGCTTGATTTTGACCATATTCTGAACTATTTTAACCTATGAAAATTAAAAACACTCTTGGAAAATTCATGTTTTCGACCATCAAAAATTCCCATCACATCTCCATAAAAAAAAGGGGGCCCCTATGCAAGACGTCAAGCACCAAACTGTCCAACTGCTCAAAAGCATTGAAACGGGGGACCCAACCCCTGCGAGGATCATCCATGAGAGCCACTATGTCCAGCACAACTTGAGCGTTTGCGACGGCTTGCAGGGGTTTGTGGACGCACTCAAGGCTCTGCCCAAAAACTCAGCGAAGGTCGATACCGTGAGGGTTTTTCAAGACGCTGACTTTGTCTTCACCCATACCAACTACAACTTCTTTGGCCCCAAGATCGGATTCGATGTATTTCGCTTTGAAGACGGAAACATTGTGGAGCACTGGGACAATTTACAAGCCACTCCTGCAAAGCCCAATCCCAGCGGACACACCATGATCGATGGACCCACTGAGGTGAGGGATTGCGACAAGACACAAGCCAACAAAGAATTGGTGCGAAGCTTTGTCCACGACATTTTCATCAAGGGCCACATGGACCGGCTGGCCGAGTACTTTGATGGCGAACATTACATTCAGCACAACCCACACATTGGCGACCACCTCTGGGGATTGCGCACGGCACTCAAGACCATGTCGCAAGCGGGCATTCAGATCCTTTACGAGCGTGTCCACCAAGTGCTTGGCGAAGGAAACTTTGTCTTGGTGATCAGCGAAGGGTGGTTGGGTGCGCAGCACAGTTGCTTTTACGACCTCTTTCGCGTGCAGGCCGGAAAAATTGCAGAGCATTGGGATGTGATCGAGTCCATCGCGCCTGTTGCTGAGCACAAAAATAACAACGGCAAATTCGGCTTTTGATACAACACAGGCCTTATGCAAAACCCTAAAAATTCAATCGAATTGTCGCAAATATTGTGCGAGATCCACACTTGGGAGTTGAACCACTTGCCTGAATTCAACTCCAGCAGCGGGAAAATTATTTTCATGGGCCTACTCCATGCGTTTTGCACCGAAGGCGGCCCAGCGGTCAAAAAAACACCCATGAAAACCTTTTATCACAATGACCTCGCGTGCGACCGCACCATGAGGGGCAAACTCAAAGAGTTGCATCAACTCGGGCTCATTCAATACCACCGCAATGATTCAGACCTGAGATGCAAGCACGCCTATCCGAGCGCGAAACTGATCGACAAACTCAATCGGTATACGCAACAAGTCAACGCGATCATTGGACAATATTTCTTTTTAATTGAGCAGCCAAGCGCCCCACAACAGTTGGCCATAGAATCCTCTTCAAATCCACTGTCTGTTAGCGCCAGGCCTCATCAAAGCGAGCGTCTTCTTAGGTAAGCGGCTTGATGAAGTTGCTTAAAGTAGTGACCTCGCGCTCTAGCCTGAGGTCCCGCTTGACTGTCAACATCCAACGTCCTCATTTGCGCACTCTCAAAACATGACTCCTGTCTACCAAGCCCAACGTCAAAGTCAGAGCCACTACTTCAGTGTGCGCGGGCGGCAATATCACGTGCGCACGTGGGGCGAGCCCAAGCCCCATGAAGCACCATGGGTGATGCTGCACGGATGGATGGATGTGGGCGCGTCCTTTCAATTTGTGGTGGATGAGTTAAAGGGCGAACCGTTTGTCGTGGCACCCGATTGGCGCGGATTTGGTTTGACCCAAGACGAACACCACGACCACTTCACTTTTCCCGACTACTTGTGCGACTTGGATTGTTTGCTCGATCACCTCCAAGCCCAGAGTGATCACACCCACTTCAACCTCATTGGCCACAGCATGGGGGGCAATGTGGCCACGCTCTATGCGGGACTTCGAGGCGAGAGAATTCACAAACTGGTCAATCTCGAGGGATTTGGCCTGCCCCCAAGCCATCCAGCAATGGCGCCTGAGCGACTGCGCCGCTGGATGAAGGACGTGAAGTCGGTGGGCGAAGGTGCATTGGCACTCAAAACCTACGCCAGTGTTCAAGAGGTGGCCCAGCGGCTCATCAAAACCAATGCAAGACTGCCCCTGGACAAAGCACTTTGGCTTGCCGAGCACTGGGCCCAGCCCCTTGCGCTTGGGCGATGGTCGATTTTGGGCAGCGCCGCGCACAAAGTCGTGAGCGCCCACCTCTACCAGGTCGACGAGGTGTTGAGCATCCTGCGCTGCATCACGGCGCCCACATTGTGTGTTCACACGCAAGAGCGCGCCTTGTTCAAAAAGTGGGGGGCAATGTACACTTTTGAGGACTATTTGCAGCGCATGTCGGCCATCGAGGGCGTGCAGCACTTGGAGATTGCTCACGCAAGCCACATGCTGCACCATGATCAACCCCGAATGTTGGCCAGCATGTTGACTCAATTTTTGAGCGACCCGTCCACCTGCGCCATGGAGATGACGGCATGACCACTTCGGACGTGCTCATCATCGGGGCTGGAGCGGCAGGGCTTTTTTGTGCGGGTGTGTGCCAACAACTGGGCCTCAAGGTGGTGCTCCTTGACCACTACCCCAAGGTGGCGGAAAAAATCAGGATCTCGGGGGGCGGGCGCAGCAATTTCACCAACATCTTGATGGATGCATCGCAACCGCACCGGCATTTTTTGGGTGAAAACCCAGCCTTTGCTCGCTCGGCCTTGGTGCGGTACACGGCACAAGACTTTGTGAGCCTCATGAATCAGCATGGGGTGGCCTATCACGAGAAACACAAGGGCCAATTGTTTTGTGACCACAGCTCGCAAGACTTGATCGACATGCTCATCAAAGAGTGCCAATCTGGCTCCAAGGGTGGCGAGTTGCTTCATTGGCAGCCCTGTGCTTTGCACGCCCTCACCCACCATGACTCCAGTGACGCTGACCCACACTACCTCGCGCAAACCGATCGCGGCCCCGTCCAAACCCGCGCGGTGGTGGTGGCCACAGGAGGGCTGTCCATTCCCGCCATTGGAGCCACCGATTTGGGATTTCGCTTGGCCACACAATTTGGCTTGCGCGTGGTGACACCCAGGCCTGCCTTGGTAGCCCTCACGTTTGAGGCCCAGTCTTGGAAGAAGTTTTCTGGCCTCTCGGGGCTCTCGCTGCCAGTCTCGATCAAAACGACGCAGGGCAAACAGTCCACCGTGTTTGAAGAAGATTTGCTCCTCACCCACAAGGGCCTGTCTGGCCCGGCCGCCTTGCAAATATCGAGCTTCTGGGCCCCCGAGCAAAGCCTCACCATCGATTGGCTGCCCGGACAGGATTTGGGGTCGGATTTGGTTGCATTAAAACAACACTCCAAAAAACTTTTGGGCAACGAGTTGGCCGCATGGTTGCCCAACCGTTTGGTGCAAGCCTGGCTGGAGGACCAGCCCCAATGGCACAAGGCGATCAATGACACCCCCGACAAGAGCTTGGCGGCATTGGCACAGTCTTTGAAATCGTGCTTTCTCAAGCCCAACGGCACCGAGGGTTACAAAAAAGCCGAGGTGACCGCAGGGGGCGTGAGCGTGTCCGAGCTCTCGCAGCAGACGTTGGAGTCCAAAAAGCAACCAGGACTTTATTTCATTGGTGAAGTGGTGGACATCACGGGCTGGCTAGGTGGGTATAACTTCCAGTGGGCCTGGTCCAGCGCACACGCCTGTGCCAAGGGCTTGGCAAGCCGATTAAATAAGTTATAATCATTGTCTTTGCTGGCATAACCCAACGGCTGGCTCACATGTTTTAGTTGGGCACTTTCGCATTCACGACTTCAAGGTCCGATCTTCTTTGAAATCCTCTGAGCGCACAAATCAATTTTGCAACGTCAATGACAACCATTCGAGTTAAAGAAAACGAGCCCTTTGATGTGGCTTTGCGCCGCTTCAAACGCACCATTGAAAAATTAGGTCTATTGACCGACTTGCGCGCCCGTGAGTTTTACGAAAAACCAACCGCCGAGCGAAAGCGCAAAAAAGCCGCTGCCGTGAAGCGTCACTACAAGCGCGTGCGCAGCATGCAGTTGCCCAAAAAGCTTTACTGATCAGTTAGGCTCCAAGTTCCAGCCCAACGGTCTGGAACTTCACGAAAGCTCGTATGGGTCGCATCCCAAACGAGCTTTATTTTTTTGTCCGACACCATGTGCTTCAAGCGCTTTGGATTGATTGTTAAGACTCACGCGCCATGGGCGCAATACAGGATTCACCACCATGTCACTCAAAGACACCATCACCGCCGATATGAAAGATGCGATGCGCGCCAAAGACACGGCTCGCTTGGGCACGATTCGATTGCTCCTCTCAGCGATGAAACAAAAAGAAGTGGATGAGCGCATCACCTTGACCGACGAGCAGATTGTGGCCATTTTGGACAAGCTCATCAAACAACGCAAAGACTCCATCAGCGCCTACGAGCAAGCGGCCAGGGAAGACTTGGCTCAAATTGAGCGCGATGAGTTGGTGGTCTTGCAGGCCTATCTGCCCCAGCGCATGACAGCCCAAGAGGTTCAAGTGGCGGTGCAAGCCTTGGTGCAAGAACTCGGCGCGAGTGGTGCGGGCGACATGGGTCGGGTGATGGCCGCGGCCAAGCTCAAGTTCGCAGGGGTTGCCGAAATGGGGCACGTCTCCCAAGCGGTCAAAGCCGCATTGAACCCCTGATACAACTGAATGGGATCAGGGCGAGAACACTCAGCTGCCCGCGATTTGCATGCGATCAATGAGCACTGAGCCCACGGTCTTGGCACCATAGTTGTAGGCATCCGAGCCCACGGCCACGATGCCTTTGAACATGTCTTTGAGGTTGCCCGCGATGGTGATTTCTTGCACAGGAAATGCGATGACCCCGTTTTCCACCCAAAACCCGCTAGCACCTCTGGAATAGTCACCGGTCACGTAATTGACCCCTTGGCCCATGAGTTCAATCACAAAAAGACCCGTGCCCAAGGCTTGAAGCATGGCATTGAGGTCGTCGTGTTTTTTCGTGCGCTTGGAGGCAAACACCAAATTGTGTGAGCCCCCAGCATTGCCAGTGGTTCGCATACCAAGCTTGCGCGCGGAGTAGGTCCCCAAAAAATAACCCTCAACACGACCGGCATCGATCACGTTGCGCGCCTGGGTTTTTACGCCCTCGTCGTCAAACGGGGCTGAGCCTTTGCCACCCAAGATGAAGGGGTCTTCTGTCATATGGATGTGAGAGGGCAAGACACGTTTGCCCATGGAGTCTTGCAAGAAGGAGGTCTTTCGGTAGAGCGCGCCACCACTCAAGGCCTGCACCAAGTGCCCCACCAAACCCGCGGCCAAGGTGTTCTCAAAGAGCACAGGGCACTGGATGGTGGAGATTTTGCGAGAGTTCAAACGGCTCAACGCGCGGCGTGCAGCGTACTCACCCACCGCTTGCGGGGAGGCCAAGAGTGCTGGGTCTCGCATGGAGGTGTACCACGCATCGCGCTGCATGTTGGCGCCTTTGCCGGCAATGGGTGCCACGGAGAGGCTGTGGCGTGAGCTGGCATAACCGCCTCGAAAGCCTTGGCTGTGGGCGCTGAAGAAATGACTTTGCTGGGCTGAAACACCCGCACCCTCGCTATTGGAGATGCGTTTGGACGTGGCAAATGCAGCGTCCTCGCAGGCCCGCGCCAGCTCAAAGGCTTGTTCGGCATTGACTTGCCATGGGTGAAAGAGCTCCAAGTCAGGGATCTTGCGAACGATGTCACGCTGATCGGGAAGACCTGCTGCCGGGTCTTGCGCGGTAAAGCGCGCGATGTCAAATGCCGCTTGAACGGTGCGTTTGATGGCCGCTGCAGAAAAGTCCGAGGTGCTGGCGTTGCCACGCCTGGCTCCCATATACACCGTGACACCCAGACCCTTGTCGCGGTTACGCTCGACGGTCTCCAAAGCGCCTTTGCGCACCGACACACTCAAGCCACAACCCTCCGACGCTTCGGCCGCTGAGTCGCTCGCGCCCAGAGTTTTGGCGTGCGACATGGCCAAGTCCACCAACTCCTCAAACTGCTCACGCGTGTAAGCAAACCCCGAGTGGTCTGAGGTAGGGTGCGAAGAGGAACCCGACTTGTGCGAGGACTTGGGGTGAGGAGTGAGGGCAGTCGATTTGGACACGTTGGAGGATTTGGAGGTTTTCATGTGACGCTATCATACTGGCGACCAGCCCAACTTGGCGCAAAGCACGCGATAATCACCTCCAACATGTCAAGAAAACCCAAAAAAGGCTATTACGTACAAGGCGTCTTCATCGCCTTGGGCAGCGAGCTCGACCTCGCCTATAAACGCGAGCTCAAAGGCACCGATGCAGCCAGTAAAACCGACCTCAAGCGAGAAAGCACCGAGCGCCAAAAGCTTGGGGAAGACTTGCTTGAACTCAGAAACGATCTCAAGCAAAAGCTCCTCGAGCAAGGGCACATCAGCACAGCCTTGATGGATGCCGTGAGTGAGGCCAAACGCATCACCAATTTTGAGGGCAAGCGCCGTCAAATGCAGTATGTGGGCAAGCTCATGCGCCGCTTGGACGAAGCGGACCTGCAAGCCATCCGCGACAGCCTAGAGATCCAACACGGCGGCAGCGCAAAAGAGACATTGGCTCTGCACGAGAGCGAGGCTTGGCGAAAGCGCTTGATTGAAGACGATCAAGCGCTTGGTGAGTGGCTCTCCAAATACCCCCGCCAAGAGCCGCAACAGTTCAGGGCCTTGGTGAGGCAGGCCAGGAAAGATGCTCAACCTCTCACCCGAGCCGAAGTCTCCACCGGCAAAGCACCTCGCCAAGGACGCGCCTATCGTGAACTGTTTCGCTGGATTCGTGAGACTTTGCACCCAACCCGAGTCGATGGGGATCAGCACCGTGACGATGCCACATTTTTCGACCCACAAGACCCCCAACATGATGAGCCAGACGACTCATTGAAGCCTGTGCAAGTTCAGCCCATCTTCTTGAGCGTGGAGGAGATCAAATACAAAGAAGAGTTGGCCCGCGAAGAACTCAAAGCGCTCCAGGCGGAGAAAGAACGATTCAAAGAAGAGGCCCCCATCAAGAAAATATCGCCCCCTAAATCCGCGACGTCTGCAAACAAAACTGGCACTAAAACTGTGAAAAAAACTGCCAGCAAGACCTCAGCAACAACAAAGGCAAAGGAAACTTCGACTCAAACGAAGGCCACAAAGACTGTAGCTAAGACTGCAGCAAAGACTGCTACAAAGACTGCGGTGAAGACCCCAACAAAGTCTGCACTCCAATCTATTGCAAAAAATATGGCAAAGAAAACACCTGCAAAAAAGTCGGCAGCCAAAACTCCAGCCAAATCCATCAGCAAGGCGAGCGTCAAGCCGTCGATCAAAAAGACGCCAACCCAACCGTTGGCAACGTCAACATCGAAAGCCTCTAAAAAGCCATGAACTCCGAGACCCCCCACACGGTTGAACACACCGCAGGAGACACGCGCTGCGACACCATCAAGATTGGTCTCTTGAGCGCCTCAGACCGAGCCGCGAGTGGCGTGTATCAAGACCAAGGCATCCCCGCGCTCAAAGCCTGGATAGAACAAGCCATTCACAATCCTGTTGAATGGCAAACGTCTTTGATTGCCGATGAGTTTGATGTGATTGCCGCTCACTTGAAGTCTTTGGTGAGTGCGGGATGTCATTTGGTGTTGACCACCGGTGGCACGGGTCCCGCGTTGAGGGACGTGACCCCAGAGGCCACCTTGAGCGTTGGTGATAAAGAAATGCCTGGCTTTGGCGAACAAATGAGGCAGGTGAGTCTGCGCTTTGTGCCCACCGCCATCTTGTCTCGCCAAGTTGCTGTGATTCGAGCACAGTCCTTGATCATCAACTTACCAGGCCAACCCAAATCCATTGCGCAAACTCTTGGCGGCCTCAAAGATGAGCAAGGAAAAGCATTGGTCCAGGGTATCTTTGCGGCGGTACCCTACTGCATCGATCTTTTGGGCGGCCCCTACATCGAGACCAAGGATGAGTTTTGCTCGTCCTTCAGGCCCCAAACAGCCCTCAAGTCCAAGCGTGTTTGACACGCGAAGAGCTTGGGGTGGTTGATCAACAACAGTTGAACATCAAACGGTTTTGACCGCTTGGGCCAATGAGCGTCTGACTTTCCTGGGCCAGTTGCCTGGCGCGGCATTGCCCACTGCGATCAACATGACGGGCACTTCGTGCTCGTTCAAACCAAACTCCTTGGCCACTGCCGCCCCATCAAAACCGATCATTGCACCCGACACATAACCTTTGGCCTGAGCTGCGTACATGAGGGTCATGGCGGCCAATGAACCGGAGCGGATCGCCTCATCGCGCTGGAGTTGTGCATTGCCGTTGTACATGCCGTTGCACATGCCAATCCAGCCATCATAGGCGGCTTGGTCCAATGCGCCCGCATCGAGCATGGGCTTGATGAGGGTGGGGAGTTGCTGGTAACCCATGGAGTCACCCACCACAATGAAAGTCACCGCTGCCTCGCTGACCTTGGCTTGATTGAACGCCAGTTTGCGCAAATTCGCTTTTTGTTGTGCTGAGGACACCGCAATCAAACGCCAGTTTTGCATATTGAATGAGGTGGGCGTATTCAAGGTCAACTCCACCAACTCCTGAATTTGAGCTTCACTCATGTGGTGCGTTGGATCAAAATTGTTGGCCGATGTGCGGCCTTGGATGGTGGCTAAAGTGTCAGACATGGGAGAGCTCCAGAGAACGTAAAAAAACGGGAATTGAGTCCATCACCAAGCAAGAGCAATGCAGTGAGGGCGAGCCCCCCCAGCATTCACTCACGTTGGGTGGAAAAAAATGAATAGGGCTTGAATGAACTTCTTCATCCCAACCCTTGATCCATATCAGGGTAACCCTGTGTAATTCAAGGCCTCTCGCTTGAACTGCGCGGTTTTTTTAACGTCCAAGACCCTGGGCATGGAGTCGACGAACATCTTCCAAGGCTTGCTCGAGTTGGGCCAAGCGTGCACTTTGAGCAAGTGACTGCTCACTCAAGTCTTTCAAGATCTGCAGTACGGGGTCATCGGCCTGCGTCACGCCATAGGCACTGAACCCATTTCCAGACGAATCCTGCCCAAGCCCCGGACCCTGATCTTTCTCCTCTTGGCCATTGACCCCATTGGAGGAATAGTGACCTGGCAACGCCTTGGAGACCAGCCCTTCAGGGTCTATCGGCGCGGGCGAAGCACTGGCCTGCGCTGGGTTCACCAGCGGCACTTCACCCGGCAAGATGAGCCTGGCTGGGTTCCCAATGGCCGTGGCGCCTGCGGGAACGGGCTTGGTCACCACGGCATTGGAGCCAATTTTGGCGCCGTCTCCCACCAAAAAACCACCCAACACCTTGGCGCCTGCTCCCACCACGACGTTGGCACCCAAGGTGGGATGGCGCTTGACGCCTTTGTACAAACTCGTTCCTCCCAAGGTCACCCCTTGATAGATGGTGCAACCGTCGCCAATTTGAGCGGTCTCCCCCACCACCACCCCCATGGCATGGTCAAAGAAGACGCGCTCACCAATCACAGCGGCCGGATGGATCTCAATGCCCGTCAAGAAACGACTCAAGTGCGAAATGAACCGACCCAACCACCAAAAACCCAGACCCCACAAAGCGTGGGCCAAACGGTGCAAGATCAAGGCGTGAAGCCCTGGATAGCAAGTGAGCACCTCCCAGCGGCTCTTGGCCGCGGGGTCGCGCTCAAAAATGGTTTCGATGTCGGATCGCAATCGTGTAAACATATAGCTTAGGAGTCTATCTCTTTTACTCGGGCAGGCTCGCCCATGTGCTTAGCAACACCTCTGAGGATATGGACTTCTTCACGGGTGAGTTGCGCTCGATTGAAGAGTTGCTGCAAACGGGGCATGAGCTTTTTAGGGGCCAAGGGATCCAAAAACCCAATCTTGATCAACGAGGTCTCCCAATGCTTTAACAGCCCAGCGACAGCCTGGGCATCGGCCATGGAGTCCGTTTGTTCAGTGTGAGCTGCTGCGGGATGCTCAGGTGTGGCGGCAAAACCACCCAACGCCACGCGCCACTCGTAGGCGAGGAGCTGCACCGCACTGGCCAAATTGAGTGAACCAAAACTGGGGTTGCTTGGAATGGTCAAGGCCACATGGCAGCGGTAGACGTCTTCGTTTTTCATGCCAAAGCGCTCACTGCCAAACAAAAAAGCCACCCCCAAATGCTCAGGCGCGAGCACACCATCGTGGACTTTTAAGTCTTGCACCAAAGCGGCCATGTGCTCGCGTGGTGTGCGAGTGGGTGGGCCAAAGTCTCTGGGCACCATGGCCGTGGCGCACAAATGAGTCATGCCCTCCAGGGCCTCATCCAAGCGGGAGACCACCCTGGCGTTGTTGAGGACATCCAAGGCCCCACTGGCACGCTGGATGGTTTCGTCGCGATTGAGCACATTGGGAAAGCGCGGATTGACCAAGACCAACTCATCAAAGCCCATGACCTTCATGGCGCGCGCCGTGCCCCCGACATTGCCGGCATGGGAGGTGTCAATCAAAATGAAACGCGTGCGCATGCTCTGAAGTGCTCAAGGGTGCTGATTGCTGATGAAAGGTGCTTGAATTGACTGTCGGCAGCTCAACCGGGTGAGCTGAGGAGTGCAAGAGGGCGTACTGAAGGACGTGCTGAGGGGCGTGCCACTTGAGTCCACCCCAACAGGCAACGCCAGTCAGGTCCAACCCATGGCAAGCCGCGCTTGTCAGCCCCTTGCCACGAAGGCCTCATTGTCGCATGCAGTTTGCGTCTAAAATAGGGACTGTACTTGGCCGCAAGCAGCACCCACTCTTTGGGTGCTTGAGCTCTCTTTTGAGGAGAGCGCCAATGTCGCTCTTTTTCATCGTTGCCCCCTTGGTGCTCGACCCCTTGGGTCTTGCACCCGCTTTGCTGAACCACCTCCTTGATTGACCTTGCCATGATGCCTTCCAACACCCTTCATCCCATGCTCAATGTGGCCATCAAGGCAGCCCGCGCGGCAGGCTCCATCATCAACCGCGCTGCCTTGGATATCGAGTCGGTGAGGGTGGCCGAGAAGAACGCCAACGATTTTGTCACCGAAGTTGACCAAGCCAGTGAAGAGGCCATCATCCAAACGCTCTTGGGGGCATACCCAGACCACGGTATCTTGGCCGAAGAATCGGGTCAAGAGCACGGCAACGCACAATCTGATTTCATCTGGATCATTGACCCCTTGGATGGCACCACCAATTTCATCCATGGGTTTCCCTATTACTGTGTGAGCATTGCCATGCAGTACCGAGGAAAAATTGAGCAAGCGGTGGTCTACGATCCCACTCGCAACGATTTATTTTCGGCCACCAAGGGACGTGGCGCCTTCATGAACGATCGGCGCATGCGCGTGGGCAAACGCACCCAGCTCAAAGACTGCCTATTGAGCACGGGCTTTCCGTACCGCCAAGGCGATGATTTGCAGACCTATTTGCAGTTGATGGGCGAGATGATCAAAAAAACAGCGGCACTGCGCCGTCCTGGTGCGGCAGCACTCGATTTGGCCTATGTGGCCGCGGGGTTCAGCGATGGTTTTTTTGAGTCTGGCTTGCAACCATGGGACACGGCAGCGGGCTCGCTCTTGATCACAGAGTCTGGTGGACTCATTGGCAACTATTCTGGTGAATCGAATTTCCTTCATGTGAAAGAGTGCATGGCCGCCAACCCCAAGATTTACGCCCAAATGGCCCACCACTTGTCAGCGTTCTCCAAAGTCTCAGCATCAAAACCTTCTGAGGACTCTGCCAGCGAAGCTGGTGGCGTTGAGACCGATGGTGCTCACGAGAATGCCAACGCGGTACTCGATGCCCTTGCCCCCACACCGGCCAAACGCATCCAACGCGTCAAAGGCACACCCATGAGCATCAAGCCCAGCGGCTTCGATGGCGATGCCCGCCCTGGCTCGGCGCCCAGACGCCCACGCTCAAACAACCCGCGCTAAGCCCCCATCACACATCCCCAGTCACGCCCTTCAAGCATCCTCCATTCACTTACGCCCATTCTGTCCATGAGCGAGTCTGTCACCAAGGCTGAAGCCCACACCCCCATGATGCAGCAGTACTTGGCCATCAAGGCCGAGTTCCCGTCCACGCTGGTGTTTTATCGCATGGGGGACTTCTATGAACTGTTTTTCGAGGACGCCAAAAAAGCGAGTGATCTCTTGGGCATCACCCTCACCCACCGTGGACAAACGGCGGGGCAACCGATTGCCATGGCAGGCGTGCCCTATCATTCAGCCGAAGGCTATTTGGCCAAACTTCTGCATCGCGGTGAGTCCGTGGCCATTTGCGAACAAGTGGGCGAGATCACTGGCAAAGGCCCTGTTGAGCGCAAAGTTGTTCGCGTCTTGACCCCGGGCACCGTCACCGACTCGGCGCTTTTGAGCGATAAAACCGAGTCCTACTTGTTGTCGGTCTTTGCCAGCGACAGGCCCAATTCACCCAAGGGCTGTGGACTGGCGTGGATGAGCCTCACCCAAAACACCATCTACCTCACTCAATGCGCCAAGGAAGATTGGCCATCTTGGATCAACCGAATTTCTCCCAAAGAGGTGATCCACCCACAAAGCATGCCCGAGCCTTTGAGGAGGCTCTTGGACGGTGCTGGCGTGCTCACCCCCAGAACGGATTGGCAGTTTGACCCAGCCCTTGGTGAGCGCAAATTGTGCACGCAGCTCATGGTGCAAACACTGGCCGCTTTTCATGCGGAGGATCTCCCCAACGCCCAAGCCGCTGTGGCGGCTCTCTTGGCCTATGCCGAGCACACCCAGGGGCAAACGCTCTCTCACATCAACCATGTCCAAGTCTTGGAAGACAAGAGCTTTATCGATGTGCCGGCCAACACCCGAAAAAATCTAGAGCTCTTGCAAACCTTGCGTGGGGAAGATTCGCCCACCTTGTTTTCCTTGCTCGATACGTGTCAAACGGCCATGGGTTCTCGCGAGCTCAAAGCGTGGATCACTGAGCTGCCCATCTCACGCAGTGAACCCAAAGCGCGCCTGCAGTCGCTCAAAGCACTGCTCGACCCAGGCGAGGGAACACCCCATTTCCAAACCCTGCGACTGGCCTTGAAGGGGCAAGCCGATGTGCAACGCATCAGTGCACGCATTGCCTTGCAGCAAGTGCGTCCCCGAGAGTTGTTGGCCCTCGCGCGTGCGCTGGACGGCGCACACGAGGTGCACGCTTTATTGGCGCCTTTGAAGCACATCGATTATTTGGCCGCACTTCAAACCTCTTTGAATGTGCCCAAAGAGTGGTCACAACTCCTCACGCGCGCCATCTCAGCGCAGTGTGCGGCCTTGGTGCGAGATGGTGGGGTGTTCAGCACGGGCTATGACACAGAGCTTGATGAACTCAGGGACATTCAAAACAACTGTGATTCCTTTTTACTGGACCTTGAAGTCAAGGAGCGCGCGCGAACGGGCATCCACAACTTGCGGGTGCAATTCAACAAAGTGCATGGCTTTTTCATCGAAGTGAGCCAAGGGCAGTTGGACCGCATTCCGCTGGACTACAAGAGACGTCAAACCTTGAAAAACGCTGAGCGCTTCATCACGCCCGAGCTCAAAGCGTTTGAAGACAAGGCCTTGTCCGCCCAAGAAAGAGCCTTGTCGCGAGAGAAGTGGCTCTTTGAGCAACTCTTGGAGACGTTGCAGTCCTGGGTTCAAGCCTTGAGTGCGTTGGCCCAGGCGTTGGCCAAACTCGACGCACTGCTGGCCTTGGCCGAGCGCTCCGACACCCTGGGCTGGTGCGCACCCGAGTTTGTCAACCACCCCTGCATTGAGATTCTTCAAGGGCGCCATCCGGTCGTGGAGTCAAGGTTGGCATTGAGCTCGGGCAAGGCCTTCATTGGCAACTCGACCGAACTCGGCCCCAAGCACCGCATGCAAATCATCACGGGCCCCAACATGGGGGGTAAATCGACCTACATGCGCCAAGTAGCTCTCATTGTGCTCTTGGCCAGCATGGGCTCACATGTGCCGGCCAAGTCCTGTGTCTTGGGGCCCATCGATGCGATCCATACACGCATTGGTGCGGCTGACGACTTGGCCAATGCGCAGTCCACGTTCATGATGGAGATGACCGAAGCCGCTCTGATTTTGAACCACGCTGGCCCGCACAGTTTGGTGCTCATGGATGAAATTGGGCGTGGGACATCGACCTCGGACGGCTTGTCCTTGGCCAGTGCCATTGCGGCATATTTGCACAACAAGTCCCAATCCTTCACGCTTTTTGCGACGCATTACTTTGAGCTCACCGAGTTTCCCGCGCTTCACCACCATGCTTGCAATGTGCACCTGGGTGCGAGTGAGACCTCGAGTGGCGTGGTGTTTTTGCATGAAGTGCAACCCGGCGCCGCCAGCCAAAGCTATGGCATCCAAGTGGCCAAGTTGGCCGGTATTCCACACGCGGTCCTCCATCAAGCGCGTCAATTTCTTCAAGCGCTGCAGCAGCAAGGTGAAGATGCACGAGTACAAAACGACCTCTTTGCCACCCCTGTGACCCCAAGCCCAGTGGAAGACTCCATGGGCCTTCGAAGCGAGCTTCATGCGCAGCTCAGCGCATTGAACCCCGATCTTTTAACCCCCAAAGAGGCTTTGGACGCCCTTTACTCATTAAGAAAGTTGTTATGACTTACTGTGTTGCCGTCAAACTCAAGGCTGGCTTGGTTTTTCTCTCTGACTCCAGAACCAATGCAGGACTGGATCAAATCAGCACGTTTCGCAAAATGATCGTTTACGAAAAACCCAACGATCGCTTCATGGTGCTTCTCACTGCGGGTAACTTGAGCATTGCCCAGTCCATTCGAGAAATCTTGCAAGTCGAACGCGTCAAAGACACCTCGGCCGCGTCGGGCGAAGAAGAATCGATCACCATTTGGAGTGCGAAGAGTATGTTTGACGCCACCCGAGTGTTGGGCCAGGCCGTGAGACGGGTGTATGAACGCGACGGGGCCTCACTGAAAGCCGCTGGCGTGGACTTCAATGTCTCCTTGGTCTTTGGTGGTCAAATCAAAGGCGAAGGCATGCGACTGTTTCAAGTGTATTCGGCCGGTAATTTCATTGAAGCCACGCCAGAGACGCCTTACTTTCAGATTGGAGAGTCCAAGTACGGCAAACCCGTCTTGGACCGGGTGATCAGCCCAAACACTCCCTTGGATGAGGCCACCAAATGTTTGCTCGTCTCCATGGACTCCACGCTCAAGTCCAACCTTTCGGTGGGGTTACCGCTGGACTTGGCGGTCTATGAAGTGGATCAATACCAGTCGCACAAATTGCTCTGCTTGGATGAGAACAATCCCTACTTCAAGATGCTCCACACCTCCTGGGGGGACAAACTGCGCGAGGTCTTTGATGGCATTGAAGACCCGATGTGGAATGGCGAAGCGGCCTCCCATCCCATTGTGAGTGAGAGCTCAACCACACAGGCCTTGCGCAAAATCGCCAATGCTTCGCAAAAGTTGATCTGATCCTTGCACCCAACAAACCGATGGGTTCCTGGGGCTTGTCTTGGGTCTGGTTATCGCGATGAGTGAAGCTCAATTGCGACAACTCACCGAGCTGCCCAACGCATCGGGCTCGATCCACACCCAACGGAAATAGCCCGCGTGCATCTGCACCGACAAGCACTGGCCAATTTCTAGGCGGCCAAAAACTGCCGGCGACAAGGGCAGCGTGATCACCCGCGCATTGAATGCGGCGTGGGCAACGTGCACCGTGTCGCGACCATAGCGCGGGGATCGGTTGGGGTGCTTGCTCACAATTTCAACCGTTTGCTCCATGGCGGGCTCGGTGTCGAGTTGAGCATTGAAAAAACACAGGCCACTCCAAGTTGCGGCCCCCATCAAACACACCAAGCCCACATCCATGAGCAATAGGTTCCAGTAAGGAGTGGGCCGACTTGGATTGAAAGCATCGCGCTGCATCGAGGCCCTTTGCCAGCAAGTGAACAAGTGCAACAGCAAAAATACCACTCCAAAAATCAAGAAGATGGCCTGCGGTGCCAAGGTGTACTGCGCGTGGTTGCCTTGAGTGGTAAAACCAATGGTGACACCAAGCAAGAGCAAACTTGTCCAAGTTTTGAATGGATAGAGATTGATGTACAACTCCTTTTTCCTGGAAAAAAGACGCATGAAAACATCCCAGAGTCTGCCATCAACAGGATGGCTCAGGATTTTTTATAATTATATTGAATTATTTTATTTTTAAATATTAATTTAAAAGAATTCATATTTTCGCGTGCGCAGTGTTGTGCGGCTTGCACGGGGAGAGACTGGGATCTTTCCCATGGCCAACGCAGGCCCCATCCGGGCCCAAGAAAACCGACCTCCAATCAAGCGCCACCCCAACTCACGAGCCCAGAGCTCACGCTCGCCCAGATGAACACACCAAAGACAATGCGGTAGTAGGCAAAGGGTACAAAACTATGCGTGGCCACGTAGCGCAGCAACCATTTCACGCACACCCAGGCACTGATGAAAGAGACCACCAAGCCCGTGATAAAGAGTGGCGCATCGGCCACGCTCAGCAAGTGACGGGCTTTGAACAAACTGTACCCACCGGCGGCCAGCAACGTGGGGATGGCCAAATAGAAAGAAAACTCGGTGGCGGCCTTGCGACTGAGACCCAAAAACATCCCCCCAATGATGGTGGCGCCCGAGCGCGAGGTGCCTGGAATCATCGCCAAGCACTGCACCAACCCCACCTTCAATGCATCTTTGCGAGTCATGGACTCCACATTCAAAATTCTCACATCGTCATTGGGGTGGTGATTGGCCTCCTTGGAGGTGGTGCGTTTTTCAGCCCACAAAATGATCAGTCCCCCCAAAACAAATGTGCTCGCCACCACTTCGGGGGTGAACAAATGGTCTTTGATCCAGTGCCCCAAGAGCAAGCCAAAAAAAGCCGCAGGCAAGAACGCGATGATGATATTCAAGGTGAACTCTTGCGCCATGCGAGAGCGCGGCAAGGCCAGCACGGTTTGAGAAATCTTTTGCCAAAACACCAACACCACCGCAAAAATGGCACCCGACTGAATGGCGATATCAAACACCTTGGCACGTTCATCGTCAAACCCGAGCAAAGAGCCTAGGAGAACCAAATGGCCCGTTGAAGAAATGGGCAAAAATTCCGTCAATCCTTCCACCAAACCCATGGCGCTAGCTTTGAGAAAAAGTATCCAATCCACTGTGCCGTCCTTATGAAACCAAAACATGGGGTGTGAGTGCTTGCATCTGCACTTCACGCAATCGTGCATTATCGCCAATAATGGTCGCTTGCGATGCACACCCCAAGCCCGTTTTGAGCACTGGAGCCATCTATTGCCCGACAACTTGACGAGCGACACATTGCAAGAAAAAAGTAATATTTATGACACGCTTCATTCATCCCTCGGGCCAAACGGCGCTGAAGCGCATAAAATCGATGAATGAGCACAAATTCCCCCCCCACCAAGCCTCAAGACGGCTTGGCCTCACCCCTAGAAAAACCCAGCCATTTTTTGCGTCAAATCATTGAGCAAGATCTGGCACAGGGCACCTACGCTGGGCGTCACTGGGCGGGGTCTCCTGGGGGATTGGCCCATCAGGGCCAAGGCCCGTTGGACACAGCGCGCATTCGCACACGCTTTCCGCCTGAGCCCAATGGGTACTTGCACATTGGACACGCCAAAAGCATTTGCATCAACTTTGGACTGGCACAAGACTACCAAGGCGTGTGCCACATGCGTTTTGATGACACCAATCCAGAAAAAGAAGACACCGAATATGTGAATTCGATTTTGGATGCGGTGAAGTGGTTGGGCTTTGGCTGGGAGAGCGAGGTCAATGGCCAAACCGTCTCGCATTTGTTTCAAGCCAGTGATTATTTTGATTTCATGCATGCCTGCGCAGTCGCCCTCATTGAGGCGAACTTGGCCTATGTGGACGAGCAAAGTGCGCAAGAGATGCGAGACAACCGTGGCGACTTCACCACCCCAGGAAAGAACAGCCCCTATCGGGATCGATCTGTGGGGGAGAACTTGCAGCGTTTCAAAGACATGCGAGGCGGCTTGCTGGCCGATGGCTCGGCAGTTCTACGAGCCAAGATCGACATGGCCTCTCCCAATTTGAACCTCAGAGACCCAGCCATTTACCGCATTCGAAAAGCCCACCACCACCGCACCCAGGATGTGTGGTGCATCTACCCGATGTACACCTTTGCGCACCCCATTGAGGATGCGTTGGAGCAAATCACCCACAGCATTTGCACACTCGAGTTTGAAGATCAACGCCCTTTTTACGACTGGCTTTTGGCGCGCTTGATTGAGCTCAATCTCTTACCCTCCCCCCCGCCCAAACAAGTCGAGTTTGCACGGTTGAATTTGACCTATGTGGTCACCAGCAAAAGAAAACTCGCCCAATTGGTGAACGATGCTCATGTCTTTGGTTGGGATGACCCACGCATGCCCACCATTGTGGGACTCAGGCGGCGAGGCTACACGCCAGAGAGCATTCGGCTCTTTATCGAACGCATCGGCGTCACCAAGAGCGACAGTTGGATTGACTACAGCACCCTTGAGGCTTGTTTGCGTGAAGACTTGGAGGGCAAGGCCGCCCGCGCCATGGCAGTGTTGGACCCTGTGGAACTCGTCCTCACCAACTGGTCTGAGGTGATGGGCAACGAGGCGTTTGAACGCGTGAGCGCCCCAGCACACCCACACCACCCTCAGATGGGGGTGCGTGAATTCTTATTCTCACCCAAGCTTTGGATTGAGCGCAGTGATTTCGAACTCGAGCCGGCGAAAGGTTTTTTCAGACTCTTTCCTGGCAATAAAGTTCGTCTCAAATACGGACACGTGATCGAGTGCTTGGGGGCCGATGTCAACGAGTCTGGCGAGGTCATTCGTGTGAACGCCAAGCTCATCCCTGATACCAAAAGTGGCACCCCAGGCGCCAACTCCGTGAAGGTCAAGGGAGTGATCACGTGGGTGAGTGCCATGGATGCGTTGCCAGCTGTGGTGCGCATCTATGACCGCCTCTTCACGCAAGCTCAACCCGATGCTGGGGGACAAGACTTTTTGAGCTGTTTGAATCCGAACAGCTTGTCTGAGGTACACGCCATGGTGGAGCCCTCTCTCATCAAAGCCCTGCCGGGTGAGTCTTATCAATTCGAGAGACTGGGGTATTTTGTGGCCGACCGGCTCGATAGCCAACCCCAGGCCTTGGTCTTTAACAAGACCACGGGTCTCAAAGACTCTTGGACCACACCCTGAACAGCGCATGGCGACTCGCCTGTCCACATTGAAATCAACCATTGACCCATTCCTCAATCGGGCCAATCCATTCAAGTGCTGGAATCAATGCAGACGGTAGATTCAATCCAATCGTCTAAAAATTGCGAGACGTCAAGCGCAAAGACGCTTGACGCTTACACATGTGGAACAGTCAATCCAGCGACTTGCCAGCAGTGATCTGCATCAAAGTGTATGTCCTTGGACGTGCGTGTTCCATCCAGGATATGCATTTTGTCCTAGAATGAACCGATGCGCAAATTATGTCTCCTCCTTTGTATTGGCTTGCTAAGCAGCATGTTTCATGCAACGGCCATGCCTGTCGTGACTATTCCTCTAGAGCAAAATGACGTGACTCAATCTCACTTGAGTCATGGGTGTGATGAAGCGCCAACTTCATCCGATAGCAAGCAATGCAAAATCGGCGCTCACATCTGCTGCCTTGGTATTGCAGCAGCCACCAGCAATAAAGTCACCCTCAACGACACTCTTACTCAGTTATTCAATCCGATTTTTAAAACGCTATCCTTGCAAATTGACCCAGATCAAAGATTCAAACCTCCGCAACCCTCTCTTGAAAAGCTAACTCTTCTTGCCCAAAACTGGGCTGTTTTTGTTGACTGATTAGGAGAAATTGATGAATATGACGCATTACATGGAGTTACTTGCAAGTAACCAACCATGGAACCTTTTGATTTTTATGGCGGTCCCAGTGATCTTGGCTGAGACCTTGGCAATCACTGAGCTCTATGTGCTCTTTACTCGAACCCATCAAGGCTGGGTTCACGGCCTCAACCGAGCAGCTGGAGTGACCGTTGGCCTGTATTTCATTGGTGTCATCATCTATTTGATGAACACGGCAGTTTTACCCATCACGAAAGCCGGCGAGTGGCGAACCATCATTGATGTGATTGCTGTTGGTAGCTACTTGATAGGTGGATTGCCTTTGATCTACATTGCTGTGCAAGAGTTGGGTTTGGTCAACTCAACAGCTGCAGATGAACAAAAGCGCAAAGTTCACGCTATATGTGTAGCATTGTTCTTGGTTTTTGGCCATATCGCAATGATTGCGGGGATGCTGGATCCAACGCTACTTGGAGATGTCACAAAGGCTTCTGAGGAAATGCCAATGATGCACAACCATCAATAAGATTCGATTCAAGAGCTCACGATTGCAGTGGGCTCTTTTTTTGAGTGTTCAAGGTTATTCATGCAGTGGCCAATCACCCAATGCCTGATTTCAGCTGGTGAGGTGGTTGTGATTTCAGAGGTGGCCTAACGCAGTGGTAAGCTTGGCGGCTTGTTGGCCGCACTGGGTAGAACTTCAATGGCACCGAGTAAAAAAACATGGATGCTTGCGCTGTTCAAACTTCAATCAAAGCCAACAACCATGGTGTTCAAACGTTTAAAAGTGGTCAGAAGTGGTCAGAAGTGGTCAATGCAATATGCCAACTTCAAACAGCACTCGCGTTGGACTGCTCGATTTGAAGAAATCAGAACTGATGGCCTGCGTATGCGAGATTTCAGTTCTAAAAAAATAGTCACCGGCTTGAAATGTCGGTGTGAAAGTTACTGAACGAGCGTTGGTGTAAGCAACTGTATCGAAATTACTTGAATTTAACATTGCAATTGCACTCGATCGCAATCTCTCAATTCGCAAGGGCAAGTTAACTCTCCATGAATGTCCAAGGAAGTACATCTGTTGGGGGAATTGATAGTCGAGAATTGTAGCCAAACCATGAGTGCTCAATTGATCTTTCAATACAGTGGCATCATTTACAGGCACCACTGTCAATTGATAGTAAGGGATGAATGACCAATTTTTAGATGTCAAACTGTGCGAAAAGTTGAATATCTGTGAGTTGTTTTGCAGAATTGGTGAAACGAACGAACCCATTTGATTCGCTCGCTGTGCCCCACCCCACATCATGCTCGTGGAGTTGTATACATCCTCTTGATAGGTGCCACCAACTCCAATCCACGAGTACTTTCCTGAATAAAATCCGTCATTGAGCGACATAAAAAAAGATTTATTATCATCTTTGTAATTAAGTTGAATGCCACGACTGATCGTATTGTTGTGCCTCTCCAGTAGTCCTCTTTGTATGTTTTGATTTTGGTATGTGAATGGATTTTCAAATCCGGGCATAGAGAGGAGTTTGCCAACCATCAATGACCATTGCTGATCGAAAGAATATGTCACATAAGCATGAGGTATGAAACCATAATCGTTGCTCACTGACGAAGACCTCGCAATGGGCTCTGCCAAATTCGCCATGAGGTAGTTTCCAGCTTGGATGTAATAAGCGAATGACCCAAGATTTTTTTGAAGTATCAACTGCGCGTTCGAGAAGTCATTCACAAGAGAATTACTGGCCTCCTCTTTGGCGTAGCGGCCTATTGCACTGATTGCATATGAAATTTGTACACCGCCCAACAGAGTCAGATCGACATCGTCTTTGGCGCCGCCAAATGAAAGTGTTTCATTCATGACTGTCACGGTTTTGCTTGCAGAAACACCTTGTGCATACCCAAATTGAGAGGCCATCATCGCAGACGATGCAATGAGCAATCCAATGAGTTTCCTAGCCTTCACACGCATTCAAGATACACATGCCGCCAAAATGCTTGCATACAAAATCAAAAACTAAAATTTGAAAACTTCTCAACGTGAGCGTATTCAAAACACATCCAACGCGATGGCGGTTCAGTGGACTGAACCCTTGAGTGCGCTTGGCACCATGAGGGGCACGACAGGGATGCCCTCATCGAGCAAGGCCATGGATTCATCCACACTGACTTGGCCGCGGATATTTCTCTCTTGAGCCTCGCCGTAATGAATTTTTCTGGCCTCGTCGGCAAATTGACTGCCCACATCTTCGGTGTTGGCCAAGACTTGTTGAACGACCTTGAGCCAATTGGCTTGGAGTTGTTGCTGAACTTGGAGCCGATGCACACTCGACGCAATCTCAGTGCTGGAGGCAGACCCAGATGGAGCCACACCACCTGGCAAAGTGGTCTCAAGCGCCTGAGCCGCAGAGGACGCTTCTGATGAGCCATGCGCGAGCGACTCGCCTTGGGCGGTCATGCCATTGGGCAATTGGGCTTGGGCACGCGAGAGTCCCTCAGAACGAGAGGATTTGGAGGCGAGCAAGTTGAGCCTTGGCGCACTCAGGCGTTTGGCCACGTCTTGAGAGCCGCACATGGGGCACTCGATCAAGCCTCGGCCGAGTTGGGATTGATAATCATCCTCGCTGGCAAACCAACCTTCAAATTGGTGCTCTTGGGGGCAATGCAGGTCTAAAACTTTCATGACGAAATTATGACCTAAAAATTGCTCCTTGGATACATGACCCCCAAAGAGCCTTCTTTGCATGAGGGGTGAATCCATGTTGTGTGGGATGGGGCTTGAAAAGTCACAGCGAAATCAACACCGAACCCCTCCAACGATGGAGTCATTGACCGATTCGCCACTTCACCCCTTGCCCCAATCGGTCTTCGTGGGCGACAGACCCGGTTCAGCCCAAGGATTTCAAAATGGCGTCTGAGCACAAACTCATCAAACCACCGGGGAACAAACCCAGACCCAAAATCGCAAAACCATTGATCCCGAGCATCCACTTCACGTCATTGCCAGCGGAGACAGTGCTTGCTGTGATGGGAGGGTCAAAGTACATCACTTTGATGATGCGGATGTAGTAAAACGCGGCCAACAAGGACATGATGAGTGCAAACACCACCAGGGCCGTGGCGCCTTCCATGTGGGACGCCATCAACGCTTGCAACACGGAGAGTTTGGCATAAAAACCCACCAATGGAGGCACACCAGCCAGGGAAAAGAGGACGATGGACATGACCCCCGCGTACAAAGGACTGCGTTGGTTCAACCCCGCCAAATCGGCAATCTCTTCGCTCTCGAAGCCTTCTCGGGCCAAGAGCAAAATCACCCCAAAGGCCGCCAAGGTGGTGAGAACATACGTGACGGTGTAAAACATGGCCGAGCTGTACGCGTTGGCAGCGGACAGACTCTGTCCATTGACCACGCCAGCAAAGAGACCGATCACCACAAAACCCATTTGGGAAATGGTGGAGAACGCCAGCATCCTCTTCAAGTTGGTTTGTGCAATGGCGGCCAAATTGCCCACCAACAAAGAGCACACGCTCAAGATCATGAGCATTTGCTGCCAGTCTTGCGCGAGCGGCAGCAAACCACTCACCAGCAAGCGAATGGTCAAGGCAAATGCCGCCAACTTTGGAGCCGCTGCAATCATGAGAGTCACCCCCGTGGGTGAACCCTCGTACACATCGGGCACCCACATGTGAAAGGGCACCAGACTCAATTTGAAGGCCAAGCCACACACCACAAACACGAGCCCCAAAATCAACACTTGGTGATTGATCTGCCCCGTGAGTACGCTATTGAAGACCGTGCCAATCTCCAAGCTCCCCGTGGCACCGTACAGCATCGACAAGCCGTAGAGCAAAAAGCCACTGGCCAATGCACCCAGCACAAAGTACTTCATGGCCGCTTCGCTTGCTTGCGCACTGTCACGCCTTAAAGCGACCAAGGCATAACTGCACAGTGTCAGCAACTCAAGTCCCAAATAAAGAACGAGGAAATGGTTGCCCGATATCATCACCATCATCCCCAATAGGGCAAAGAGGCTCAGACTAAAAATCTCCCCACCGGCAAGCATGCCGCGGTCCGCACTGTAACTTCGGGCATAAATGAGTGTCACCAAAACCGACACAGCGCAAAAACACTTGAGCCAGTGACCCATGGCGTCAAAGACCACCATGCGTGAGAAGCCATAACTCACCTCCCCGCCTTGCGCCAAGAAGCCCTCCATCACGGCCACCAACAGCAACGTAAGAAGGGACATGACGAAGGTGGTGTCACGCTTGGGAGATTTGACTCCCAAGTCCACGAAGCAAATCAAACATGTCAACGCCAAGAGAGCGATCTCTGGACTGATGCTGAACCAAGCACTGGAATCGATCATCGTTCGTGTTCTTTATGGTTGAAATTCAAAATTGAAGAGATTGAGGTCTGGCGTTGTGACTGGGCTCAATTGCCCACTTTGCTCAAGGACGCCAAACGCAGTAACTCATTGACCGAGACACCCATGGTGTCGGTCATGGGCTTGGGATCAATCCCCATCGCCAAGACCGCCAAGGCCAACAGTGTCAGCATCAAAAACTCACGAGAATTGATGTCACTCAATGCACGCACCTCATCGTTGGCCACGGGGCCCAGGTACACCCGCTTGACCATCCACAGCGTATAGGCTGCACCAAAAATCAAGGCGCTGGCGGCCCCCATCCCAAGCCAGAAAGACTGCTGAACGGCACCCAAGATGACCATCCACTCGCCCACAAAACCGGCCGTTCCAGGCAGTCCACAATTGGCCATGGCAAACAAGATGGCAAAGGCCGTGAACTTGGGGGCGGTGTTGATCACGCCACCGTAACTTGAAATTTCCCGCGAATGCACCCGGTCATACAAGACCCCGATGCAAAGGAACATGGCGCCCGAGACAAAGCCGTGGGCAATCATCTGCACCATGGCACCCGATAGACCCAAAGGCGTGAAGATAAAAATTCCAAGCGTGACAAAACCCATGTGCGCCACAGACGAGTAGGCCACGAGTTTTTTCATGTCCTCTTGCACCAAGGCCACCAGGCCCACATAAATCACAGCCACCAAGGACAGCCCCAATACCCAAGGGGCAAAATGATGGGACGCATCAGGCGTGATGGGCAAGGAAAACCGCAAAAAGCCATACGCTCCAAGCTTGAGCATGATGGCGGCCAAAATGGCCGAGCCTCCCGTGGGTGCTTCGACGTGAACATCGGGCAACCAAGTGTGCACGGGCCACATGGGAACTTTGACCGCAAAGGCAGCAAAAAAACCCAAAAAGAGCAAATTCTGCACACCCGCCTCCAGTGGCAACTGGTACCACCGCGCCAACTCAAAACTGCCTCCCGACTCGATGTACAAATAAATCAAGCCCACGAGCATCAGCACAGAGCCAGTCAATGTGTACAAAAAGAATTTGAAGGCCGCGTAAATTTTTCTCGGACCACCCCACACCCCGATGATGAGGTACATGGGGATCAAGGTCGCTTCAAAAAACACATAAAACAGCAAGCCGTCTTGAGCACAAAACACCCCAATCATGAGTCCGCTCAAAATCAAGAAAGCACCCATGTATTGGTGCACACGCTCAGTGATCACTTCCCATCCAGCAATCACCACAATCACGGTCATGAAGGCGGTGAGAACGATGAGCCACAGCGACAAGCCATCAATGCCCAAGGCATAAAACACATTGAATCGTTCAATCCAAGACACGCTCTCCACAAACTGCAAGCCGACAAAGGTATTGGAGAACTTGTTCAACAGCGGCAACGTGACCGCAAATGACAACACGCTACCAATGAGTGCCATCCAGCGCGTGGCACGCGCATGTTGATCGCGCCCGAGCACCAATAGCACCAATCCAGAGAAAATCGGTATCCAGATCGAAAGGCTCAAAAGTCCCATGTTCGCTTTTCTTTCATTATTTTGTCAACTCCAGTGATGAGCTGCATCAAGCCTTGATCCATACGAACCAGGTCATCAATAAAAATACACCCACGATCATGACCAACGCGTAGTGATACAAGTAGCCCGTTTGGAGCGGCTTGATGCGTGACGACGCATAAGCCATCGCCCGCCAGGACCCATTGACCAAGTAGCCGTCGATCACACGCTGATCGCCCTCTCGCCACAAAAACCGCCCCACCCACCTGGTCAAGCGCGCCAGCACCTGCTCATTGAACCAGTCCATGTAATATTTATGCTCAAGCACATCCACCACAAAAGAGAGCTTTTGTGAAAACCACTGTGGCACCCTTGGATTGACCATGTAGCAGTAATAAGCACTGAGCACGCCCAAAAGTGCCAACGCAAAAGGCAAACTCGTGAACGCGGCCATGGCCATGGCCAACGGGGACTCGAACTCACTGGCGAGTTCATGCATGACGGGGTGATGGTCGCTGATCACCGTGATGGCGCCACTCAAGAGGTCGCTGTAGAGCACCCCTTGAATGCTCATGTAACCAATGAAGACAGACGGGATGGCCAAGAGCACCAAGGGCAAGGTCACCACCCAGGGCGACTCATGGGGCTTGTGCGAGTCACCGTGGGCCTCTGCATGGGCGTGGGCATCACCCTCGGTATGGGGTAGCAAGTGATAACGCTCCTGCCCATGGAAGACCAAAAAATACATCCGAAACGAGTAAAAAGCGGTCACGAACACACCCATCATGACCGCCCATTTGGCAAAACCAGAACCTGGCAAATCAGAGGCAAACACCGCCTCAATGATGCTGTCCTTTGAATAAAAGCCTGAGAAAAAAGGCGTCCCGATGAGGGCCAAGGAGCCCATCAATGATGTGATCCACGTGATGGGCATGTATTTTTTGAGGCCACCCATATAGCGAATGTCTTGGTTGTGGTGCACACCCATGATGACCGAGCCTGCGGCCAAAAAGAGAAGCGCCTTGAAAAAAGCGTGGGTCATCAAATGAAAGATGGCGATGGGGTAGGCCGACACCCCAAGAGCGACCGTCATGTAGCCCAATTGGGAAAGTGTGGAATAAGCCACAACGCGCTTGATGTCGTTTTGAATGATGCCCAAAAACCCCATGAACAGTGCCGTGATGGCCCCCACCACCAGCACCAAGTTCAAGGCCGTGTCGCTCAGTTCAAAATAGGGTGACATGCGAGAGACCATGAAAATACCAGCGGTGACCATGGTGGCCGCGTGAATCAAGGCGGAAATGGGTGTTGGGCCTTCCATCGAATCGGGCAACCACACATGAAGTGGGAACTGCGCACTCTTGCCCATGGCGCCAACAAAAAGACAAATGCACACGACACTGAGGAGCGACCAATGGGTCCCCGGCAACACCAAGGCTGTGAGCTCCGTGGATTTGGCAAAAATTTCAGTGTAATTTAAACTCCCCGTGTAAGCCACGATCAAACCAATCCCGAGAATGAAACCGAAGTCACCCACGCGGTTGACCAAAAAGGCCTTCATATTGGCAAACACGGCGCTCGGTTTATTGAACCAAAATCCGATGAGGAGATAGGAGACCAGTCCAACACCTTCCCAACCAAAGAAGAGTTGCAGCAAATTATTGCTCATCACCAGCATCAGCATGGCAAATGTGAACAAGGAGATGTAAGCAAAAAAGCGGTTGTAGCCCTCGTCTTCTTCCATGTAGCCCATGGTGTAGATGTGCACCATCAAGGAGACAAAGGTCACCACACACATCATGAGCGAAGACAGACCATCAATCAAAAAGCCCACCTCCATGTTGAGCGAACCGATTTGCATCCAAGAGTACAGCGTCTCTTCATACCGCTGCCCCGTGGTACTCACCACCCACAATGTCCATGCCGACAACACAAAGGAGACAAAAACACCCAAGATGGCCAGACAGTGACTGGCGCGACGACCCAGCACATTTCCACCCAATGCCGTCCCCCAAAGGCCCACCAAAATAGCACCCACCAATGGGGCCAAGGCCGCGAGCAGCAAAAGATGAATATTGAAGTGTGGACTCATGAACAAAGGGGCCATGTTGGTTGGGTAGGCTTAGGGATGAAGGCTTGGGACTTTAAAACTTGAGTGAAGGTCAGGCAATGGGGCTGTCATGGGGTTGAAGAGCAATTTAGCCTTTGAGGGTATTGAGCTCATCGACGTGAATGGTGGAACGGTTTCTAAAGAGCAAAACCAAAATGGCCAGACCGATGGCCGACTCTGCTGCAGCCACCGTCAAGATAAAGAACACAAAGACTTGGCCTTGGATGTCATTCAAATAATGCGAGAACGCAACAAAATTCATATTCACCGCCAACAGCATGAGCTCAATGGCCATGAGGATGACGATGATGTTCTTGCGGTTGAGAAATATCCCCGTGACTGACAGAGCAAACAAAATGGCGCCCAAGGTGAGATAGTGTCCAAGCGTGATGTTCATTTTTTCTCCTCCACCAGTGGGGCACTGACTGGGTCCGCGATCTCAGGGACCACCGACTTCATTTTGACCAAGCGCACTCGGTCTTTGGGCTGAACACGGATTTGCTCTGACGGGTCTTGGAACTTGCTGTCTTTGCGTTTTCTCAGTGTCAACGCAATGGCGGCGATGATGGCGACAAGCAAAATCACGGCAGCGAGTTCCAAGGGATAGAGAAACTCGGTGTACAAGGCAATCCCCAGTGCTTGGGTGTTGGGCATCGTTGCTGCTGTGCCACCGAGCGCATGCGCTGGTTGGCTCAAGCGAAATCCACCCATGAGGACGGCGGTCAATTCAAGCGCCACGACAGCCCCCAACGAGGCCGCCAAATGAAAGTTGCGCCAAAAGCCTTTTCGCAAACTCTCTAAATCAACATCAAGCATCATCACCACAAACAAAAACAGCACCATCACCGCACCCACATACACCAACACCAAGGTGATGGACAAAAACTCAGCCTCCAACAGCATCCAGATTCCAGAGGCCTGAAAAAAGCTCAACACCAAAAAAAGCGCCGCGTGAACTGGGTTGCTCACCGTGATCACACGAAAAGCAGCAAACAGCAAAATCGCTGAAAAAACGTAAAAAAGGACGGCTTGTGGATACATGCTGTGTAGTTGGTTGAAGGTGCGGTACTTGATACTTTGCGTTGAGGTCTTGGCGTTCAGTGTTTAACGGTAAGGCGCATCGGCAGCCTTCAATCGAGCAATTTCACCCTCGTATCGATCCCCAACGGCCAGGAGCATCTCCTTGGTGAAGTACAAGTCCCCACGTTTTTCACCGTGGTATTCAAATATATGGGTCTCCACAATCGAATCGACTGGACAACTCTCTTCACAAAATCCACAAAATATACATTTCGTCAAATCGATGTCGTAGCGCGACGTGCGCCGTGTGCCGTCGTCCCTCAACTCAGACTCGATGGTGATGGCCATGGCAGGACAGACCGCTTCGCACAATTTGCAAGCAATGCAGCGCTCTTCTCCGTTTTCATAACGCCTGAGCGCATGCAAGCCCCTAAAACGTGGACTTGCAGGCGTCTTTTCTTCAGGAAATTGAATGGTGATCTTGCGCGCAAACATATATTTGCCGGTGAGCGCCATGCCTTTGAAGAGTTCCAAGAGCAAAAAGCTCGAGAGAAAGTCACGCCAAGAAAATTCCAAGCGTTTGGTGGGCAGAGTCATCGTATTCATGCGCAATGCATCCTATTTACTTTCAATTCCAAATATTCCATGGCGTTTGCATCCAAAGACCCACCACCACCAACCACACCAAGGTGATGGGGATGAAGATCTTCCAGCCCAAACGCATGATTTGGTCATAGCGAAACCGAGGGAAAGTCGCGCGCACCCAAAGAAAGAGGGTGACCACGACAAAAGTTTTCAGCCCCAGCCAAATCCATCCTGGCACCCAGTCAAGGAAGCCCAATGGCGAGAGCCATCCGCCCAGGAACATCAAAACAGCCAACATCGAGACCAAAATCATGTTGGCGTATTCGGCCAAAAAGAACATGGCAAAGGACATGCCTGAATACTCAATCATGTGACCTGCAACAATTTCCGACTCACCCTCGACCACGTCAAAAGGATGGCGATTGGTCTCAGCCAAGCCGGAGATGAAATACACCACAAAAATCGGCAACAAAGGCAACCAATTCCAGGACAAAAAGCCAAGCCCATGGGCCGCAAAAAACCCTTGGCCTTGAACACCCACGATGGTGCTCAAATTCAAAGATCCCGAGACCATCAAAACCACCACCAGACAAAAGCCCATCGCAATCTCATAACTCACCATTTGCGCAGAAGCCCTCATGGCCCCCAAAAACGCATATTTTGAATTCGAGGCCCATCCGGCAATGATGACCCCATACACCTCAAGCGACGTGATGGCCATCAAAAATAAGAGGCCAGCGTTCACATTGGCAAGTGCCACTTCAGGGCCAAAGGGCACCACCGCCCAGGCTGCCAAAGCGGGCATGATGGTCATGATCGGGCCCAGCAAAAAAAGCCCCGTATGGGCTCGCGTGGGCACAATGATCTCTTTGGTCAAGAGCTTGAGCGCATCGGCAATGGGCTGCAACAAACCAAAGGGGCCTGTGCGATTGGGACCCACTCGAATTTGGGTAAAGCCAATGCCTTTGCGCTCCCACAAGGTCAAATACGCCACGCACCCCATGAGCGGCAACAGCAAGACCACAATTTTGATCAAATTCCAGATGACTGGCCAAGCCAGCTGCTTCCACCACCCGAGTTGGATGGCATCAAGCCCGGTGTTGTAGAAGAAATCGATCATGGCGTCATACCCCCACTCGCGCATCGTGAGTGGATTGCAACGCAGGAGAGCGCCTCACCAATCCATCCAAGGCCAAGCTTGCCGCCACACAGGGCTCATCCAAGGCCACAGAATAGTCGCCTGAGGGCACGAGTGCACTGTCGTTGCAGAGCTGGCTTGAGAGACTTGGCAAACTTCGCTCCATGAGCACCCTCAACTCATCAATCGTTTCGAACTCAAAGCCAGGCAAGTCGAGCATGTTGGCCATGACGCGCAAAATTTTCCACAAGGGCCGCGTCTCTAGGAGAGGCCTCACCACCGCATGAAAGCTCTGAGACAAGCCCTCGGTGTTGACAAAAGACCCTGGCGTCTCCGTAAAAGGTGCCATGGGCAAGAGGACATCGCTGTAATCCATGTTGGTTTTGAAGGGTGAGAGCGTGACCACCAAATCCATCGCACTCAAAGCCTTCAAGGCTTTGGCCGGCTGAGCACAATCGTGCTCGGGCTCTAAATTCATGAGGATCATGGCCTTCAGTGCACCTGGCTCCAACATTTGCTGAACATTCAAGCCACCCAAGGACTGCTCGGGCCTGGCCGAGACCCATTGGGCGCCCACGGTGTTGGCACTCTCACCCAGCACGCCTGATTTTGCGCCAGTCAGTTGGGCCAACGCATTGATCCAACTCAACAATTCGTTATAGCGTGGGTGGTGTACTGCGGCGTTGCCGAGCAAGATGATTTTTCGCTCGCCGCTGAGCAAAGCTTGGGCCATGGGGCGCAAAGCATCGCTCACCTCACCCAGTCCATGGGGTGCAGCTTTAGAGCACTCTTGGGCCACAGTGGCGCACAAATTGGCCAGGCATTCAACCCAGTCTTGTGCACCTTGAACCCAATCGTAGGCCACAGGCATCGCCCAGTCAGAGGTTTTGGCATTGAGACTCAACACTTGCGCACCATGCCGAATGGCATAGCGCAGGCGTTGCGCCAACAGGGGATGGTCTTTGCGAATATTGCCACCCACGACAAGCACGTTCTCCATGTGAGAGAGGTCTTGGATGGCACAACCGAGCCAATTCACCTGCGCGCTGTGTTGAAAGTCTGCGTGCCTGAGTCTGGCGTCTATATTTTCGCTGCCCATTGCGCGAAGCAACTTCGCCCCCAAAAACAACTCTTCGGTGGTGTTGTGGGGGGACATCAACGCACCAATGGACTTGGCACCAGCTTTGTGGGTGATGTCTTTCAAGGCATCGGTCACAAAACTCAAAGCGGTGTTCCAGTCCACCTCGTGCCATACACCGGCTTGCTTGATCATGGGAGTGGTGAGCCTGTCGTTTGAATCAAGGGCCTCATAAGAGAACCGATCTCGATCCGCAATCCAACACTCATTGATCGCTTCATTTTCCAGTGGAACCACACGCATGACTTTGTGGTTCTTGACTTGCATGATCAAATTCGTGCCCGTCGAGTCATGGGGGCTGACCGATTTGCGGCGCCCAAGCTCCCAAGTCCTGGCATGGTAACGAAAAGGCTTGCTGGTCAATGCCCCGACTGGGCAGATGTCGATCATATTGCCCGACAGCTCAGAGTCCACCGACATGCCCACAAAGCTTTCTATCTCAGCGTGCTCACCGCGGTGGGTAAATCCCAGCTCCTGTAAGCCTGCCACCTCTACACCAAAACGCACACAGCGGGTGCAATGGATGCACCGACTCATCTCTTGCATGCTGATCAAGGGACCCGCTTCCTTGTGAAACACCACGCGTTTTTCTTCATGGTAGCGTGATGCAGCATCGCCATACCCCACCGCCAAGTCTTGCAGTTGACACTCACCGCCTTGATCACAAATGGGACAATCGAGCGGGTGATTGATGAGCAAAAACTCCATCACAGATTTTTGCGCTTGGAGAGCTTTTTTACTTTGCGTCCTGACAATCATGCCTTGCGTCACCGGGGTGGCACAAGCTGGAAGTGGTTTGGCGGCCTTGTCCACATCGACCAAGCACATGCGGCAGTTCGCGGCGATGCTGAGTTTTTTGTGATAACAAAAATGCGGAACATAGGTGCCCGCGGCCTCGGCGGCATGCATGATCATGCTGCCCTCACTCACTTCGACGGTTTTGTCATCAATTTGTACTTCAACCATGATCACATCCCATGTTCAACGCTCACACCATCTAAACAACGTTTGTGCACAATGTGGTGCTCAAACTCAGGGCGAAAATGCTTGAGCATGCCTTGCACAGGCATGGCCGCAGCATCGCCCAAAGCGCAAATGGTTCGACCAGAAATGTTCGCAGTCAAAGAATCCAAGAGCGCCAAATCACCCTCTTGGCCTTGACCATTTTCAATTCGCTCGATCACCCGCCACAACCATCCCGTTCCCTCGCGACAAGGGGTGCACTGACCGCAAGATTCGTGCATGTAAAAGGCACTCAATCTCAGCAGGCACTTCACCATGCAACGACGCTCATCCATCACGATCACAGCACCCGAGCCCAACATGGAGCCCGCCTTGGCTATGGAGTCGTAGTCCATGGTGAGGTCCATCATGATGTGACCTGGCACCACGGGCGCCGAGCTCCCACCGGGGATCACCGCTTTCAATGAGCGACCGCCGCTCACACCACCAGCGAGTTCCAACAATTTGGAGAATGGCGTGCCCAAGGGAATTTCATAATTGCCAGGGCGCTCAACGTCCCCACTGATTGAAAATATTTTGGTGCCACCGTTGTTGGGTTTGCCCGCAGCCAAATAAGCTGGCGCACCGTTTCTGATGATCCAGGGCACAGCCGCATAGGTTTCCGTGTTGTTGATGTTGGTGGGCTTGGCATACAAACCAAAACTTGCAGGATACGGTGGTTTAAAGCGCGGCTGGCCTTTCTTGCCCTCCAAAGACTCCAAGAGGGCCGTCTCTTCACCACAAATGTAAGCACCAAAACCATGAACCGCATGCAATTGAAATGAGAATGAACTGCCCATGATGCCTTGGCCCAAATAACCTTTGCTGCGGGCTTGGCTGAGCGCTTCTTCAAACCTCTCATAGGTCTGGAATATTTCACCATGGATGTAGTTGTAGCCCACATTGATTCCCATGGCGTAAGCCGCAATGGCCATGCCCTCGATCACGATGTGCGGATTAAAGTGCAAGATGTCTCGGTCTTTGAAAGTCCCAGGCTCGCCTTCATCAGAATTGCAAACGAGGTATTTTTGAATGGGGAAGGTCCTGGGCATGAAACTCCACTTGAGCCCCGTGGGAAACCCCGCACCACCTCGACCGCGAAGGACCGAATCCTTGACCGTGGCGATGACTTGCTCTTGGGTCATGGCGGGCTCGCCTGAGCCGTCAAGTCCCAAGATTTTTTTCAAAGCCTGGTAGCCGCCTCTGGCCTCATAGTCTTCAATGGACCAATTGCGTCCATCCAAGTCCGCTAAAATTTGAGGGTTGATGTGGCGACCATGAAATGAAGCTTCAACACCAGTGGTCTCAAAGCGTTTGAGTAAAGTCGCCAGACTCATGTCGACTCCTTGAGATTGGTGAGGCCATCGATCAGCTCATCGAGTTTGGCCGGCGTCATGAAACTGCACATGGAGCGATCGTTGACCAACACCACGGGTGCGTCAGCGCATGCACCAAGACATTCTGCAGGTTGCACCGTAAAGAGCCCGTCCGCCGTCGTACCACCTGGCTGAACCTTCAATTTCTTGCAGGCATGGGCCAATGCATCTTCGCCACCTTTGAGCAGACAAGACAAATTGGTACAAACATTGAGTTTGTAGCGACCGAGCTGTGACAAGTTGTACATGTTGTAAAACGTGGCGACCTCGTGCACGGCAATGGCGGGCATTTCTAGATAATGGGCAACTTCCAACTCATGGGCTTGGGAAACAAAGCCGTGCTCAAACTGAACAATGGTCAAACAGGCCATCACAGCAGACTGCCTCTGATCGTGGGGAAATTTTTGCACTTCCAGTGCAAATTTATCCAGCACCGACCCAGACAAAGAGTATTGGAGCTCAGAAGGGTGCTGTTGTGCGGGCGTGAGTGGTGCGGACAAGATCATCGGTCTATTTCTCCAAACACAATATCCATGGTGCCAATGACGGCCACCGTATCAGCAATCATGTGCCCTCGGACCATTTCATCCATGGCGGCCAAATGGGCAAAGCCTGGAGCGCGAATTTTCATGCGAAAGGGTTTGTTAGCACCATCGCTGATCAAGTAAATACCAAACTCACCCTTGGGATGCTCAACCGCACTGTAAGCCTCTCCCTCTGGCACGTGAAAGCCCTCGGTAAAAAGTTTAAAGTGATGAATCAACTCCTCCATGCTGGACTTCATGCCCACTCGGCTTGGGGGAGCCACTTTGTGGTTGCTCGTGATGACGGGTCCAGGATTGGCACGCAACCAAGCAACGCACTGCTCAATAATGCGATTGGACTGGCGCATCTCTTCAATTCGCACCAAGTAGCGGTCATAGCAGTCGCCGGTGACACCCACAGGGATGTCAAAATCCATTTTGTCGTAAACATCATAGGGCTGGTGTTTTCTCAAATCCCACTCCACGCCCGAGCCTCGCAACATGGCGCCGGTGAACCCCAAATTCTTCGCGCGCTCAGGGGTCACCACACCAATGCCCACGGTGCGCTGCTTCCAAATGCGGTTGTCCGTAAGAAGGGTCTCGTACTCATCGACCAGACCTGGGAATCGTTTGGTGAAATCATCGATGAAGTCAAGCAAGGAGCCTTGACGATTTTCATTCATGCGAGCAATCGTTTTGGCGTTCTTAATCTTGCTCACCTGGTACTGTGGCATGCTAGCAGGCAAGTCGCGGTAAACACCCCCAGGCCTGAAATAAGCAGCGTGCATGCGCGCACCGGAGACCGCTTCATACATGTCAAAGAGATCTTCTCGCTCGCGAAAGCAATAAATCAAAATATTCATGGCGCCACAATCAAACCCGTGACAACCCAACCACAACAGATGGTTCAACAAACGCGTGATTTCGGAAAACATCACTCGGATGTATTGCGCCCGAAGCGGGACGTCCAACTTCAAGAGCTTTTCAATGGCCAAGCAATAGGCATGCTCATTGCACATCATCGAGACGTAGTCGAGTCGATCCATGTAAGGCAAGGACTGGATGAAGGTCTTGCTTTCAGCGAGTTTTTCTGTGGCGCGGTGCAAGAGGCCGATGTGAGGGTCAGCGCGTTGGACGACTTCTCCATCGAGCTCCAAGACCAGTCGAAGGACACCGTGAGCAGCAGGATGCTGTGGTCCTAGATTGAGTGTGTAATTTTTAATTTCAGCCATGATGCATTTGCTTACAAGCCACCGTAGTGTTCTTCGCGCACAACTCGCGGCGTGATCTCACGTGGCTCAATGGTGATGGGCTGATAGATGACCCGAGCAAGCTCAGAGTCATAGCGCATCTCGACATGACCAGAAACTGGAAAGTCTTTTCTGAAGGGGTGTCCAATGAAGCCGTAATCGGTGAGCAATCGGCGCAAATCCTCATGACCTTCAAACACGATGCCATACAAATCAAAGGCTTCACGCTCAAACCAATTGACCGAACTCCAAAGGGTGGTGACGCTTGGCAAAATTGGAAACTCATCATCACTGGCGAAAACCCGCAACCGCACACGCCAATTGTGTTCAATAGAGAGCAAATGGAGAACCGCTGCAAACCTTGGGCCATCGGAGAAAACACTCGGTGCTCCTTCCTTGTAATCCATGTAGTCCACCCCACACAGATCGATCAATTGATCAAAGCACAACTGAGGATGCTCTTTCAATGTTTGGGCCACTTGGTAGTAGTCTTTGGCAGCCACACTCAAGGTCACTTCACCCAGTGCTGTTTGGTGATGCTTGAGTTGGTCACCCAAGACCTCGGTGACCATTGCATTCAATCGTTCAAGAGAGGCACTCATGGACTGGACTTTCGCTCTTCAAGCTGTTTGGGCGTCTTCATGCATTTCACCTCGCAATGGTGTTTTCACGGCGAATTTTGTTTTGCAGTTGCAAGACACCGTAAAGAAGCGCCTCAGCCGTGGGCGGACACCCTGGCACATAGACGTCAACAGGAACGATGCGATCACAGCCACGAACAACCGAGTAGCTGTAGTGATAGTACCCCCCACCATTGGCACATGAACCCATGGAGAGCACCCACCGAGGCTCAGACATTTGGTCATAGACTTTGCGCAGTGCTGGGGCCATCTTGTTGCACAAGGTCCCTGCCACAATCATCAAATCGCTTTGACGTGGACTGGGTCGAAACAACATGCCAAAACGATCCATGTCATAACGCGCGGCACCTGCGTGCATCATCTCCACTGCACAACATGCCAAGCCAAATGTCATGGGCCACAAGGACCCTGTTTTAGCCCAATTCACCACCGAATCAACCGATGTGGTGATGAAGCCTTCTTTTAAAATGCCGTCCATTGACATGCTTTATTCCCAATCGAGTGCGCCTTTTTTCCACTCATAGGCAAAACCGACCACCAAAATCGCCAAAAAAATCATCATGGCCCAAAAGCCCGTTGGACCAATTTGTTTGAGCGATACGGCCCATGGAAACAAAAAGGCAATTTCCAAGTCAAAGAGGATGAACAAAATGGCTACCAAGTAGTAGCGCACATCAAACTTCATGCGCGCATCTTCAAACGCATCAAATCCGCATTCATAGGGGGAGTTTTTCGCCGCATCGGGCCGCTGAGGGCCTAGCAAGTATCCCAAGACCTGGGGCACAACACCCACGGCCAGACCCACCAGGATGAATAACAAAACGGGCAAATAGGTGTCTAGGTTCATCTCAACCTTTTAAAAAGTGCCACTCCATCTTCCATGCAAGCGAGCATTCACTTGGAATGACTGGGATGCATCAAGTTGGTGCCGTCGGCGAGACTCGAACTCGCACAGCTTTCGCCACTACCCCCTCAAGATAGCGTGTCTACCAATTTCACCACGACGGCTAAACAATTGAGTACCTAGAAGCAGTATTCTAAGCTCTCTCAAAGACTTGGAGTTTACCCTATAAATGGATTGCCCAAAAGTCCAGATGGACGCTTTTTTAAAATGATGAAGTCCATTTTCACTTGCTGGGAATTGACTGCGAACCGGAGGCGCCGTCTGGGGTGCCGGGTGCGCTTGATTTTGATGTGGGTATCGAGGCATCAACTGCGGGTGCATTGGTCTGAACAGGTGCTTGAACTTGCACGCCTTCGAGCACGCTGCCAGAAGGAGCTTCGTGTTTTGCACCCCCCAAATAGGCCAAGGCCAATGTCGCAATAAAAAAGACTGCGGCCAAAACGGCAGTACTCCTGGACAAGAAATTGGCCCCACCCGATGCACCAAAAAGGCTGCCAGAAGTGCCTGAGCCAAAAGCCGCGCCCATGTCTGCACCTTTGCCGTGCTGGATCAAAATCAAACCAATCATCGACAAGGCCGAGATGATTTGTACGAGCAAAATAATATTGGTAATGATATTCATGGTCAATGTTTCCTAGGGGTTGCGAGCAACAGCGGATGAAATGATGCTCAAAAAATCGCTCGAGGACAAAGCGGCCGATCCAATCAAGCCACCGTCAACATCGGGTTGCGCGAGCAGCGCCTGCGCATTCGCCGCATTCATGCTCCCGCCATACAAAATCCTCAATGCCTTGGCGTGAGTGGTGCGTGGTTCGAGCAAGGACCTGATGTAGGCATGCACTTCTTGCGCCATGACTGGCGTTGCGGTCAAACCCGTGCCAATGGCCCAAACTGGCTCATAGGCCACCACCACTCGATCAAAGTCAACGGGCAGCATCGACAGGGCCGACATCACTTGTCGCTTGATCACCGCCCAGGTCTGCCCTTGCTCGCGCTCGTCTTGTGTCTCACCCACACACACAATCGGTGTCAGTCCCGCATTCATGGCTTGGAAAACCTTGTGGCAAATCAAACTATCGTTTTGAAACTGATAGCGCCTGCGCTCTGAATGGCCCAAAATCACATGGTCAACTTTGAATTCTTTGAGCATGGACAACGAGAGCTCACCGGTGTAGGCGCCCTTGTCGTGTTCGCTGACATCTTGAGCGCCTTGTGCTATTGAAGAGCCTTCTAGCAATGCACTCACTTGGGCCCAGTATGGCGCCGGTGGGCACACCAACACATCGGGCAAGGAAGGCTGACCCACTTGGGCTTTGAGGGCATCAAGGCCCGTGACCAAGGCTTTCACCAATGCTTCATTGCTTGAAAAGCTGGCATTCATCTTCCAGTTGCCCGCTATCAGTTTACGTTTCACCGTCATGACGGCTCTCCTAACCAGTGAATGACAATTTTGCCAATGTGCTCGTTGGATTCCATCAAGGTGTGGGCGTGGGCACCAGCCTGAGGGTCCAAGGCTTCAAAAGTTTTGAAGAGCACGGGCTTGATGGCCGAGCTCTCCAACAAGGGCCAGACGTGGTGCAAGAGTTTTTGAGCAATCTGCGCCTTGAAACCCACATCGCGCGGCCTGAGGGTGGAGCCCGTGAGCGTCAAGCGTTTTCTCAGCACCAAGCCCGCGTTGACTTGAGACTTCACGCCACCTTGAACAGCTATTAACACCAAGCGACCGTCTTCCGCCAAAATTTCAATTTCTTTGGCAACATAGTCACCAGCAACCATGTCCAAAATCACGTCCACTCCACGACCTTGGGTGATGCTGAGCACCTCTTTTGCAAAGTCTTGTGTCTTGTAATTGATCACATGCTCGGCGCCCAGCGCAAGACAGGCTGCGCACTTGGTATCGGATCCGGCCGTGGCGATCACGCGCCCACCCATCGCTTTGACCATTTGAATGGCCGTGACACCAATGCCACTGGTACCACCTTGCACCAAAAACCACTCGCCAGGCTTGAGCAATCCTCGATCAAAGACGTTGCTCCACACGGTGAAAAACGTCTCAGGTAGGCTCGCGGCTTGACTCAACGTGAGCCCTTTGGGAACCGGCAAACATTGGGCTATGGGCGCCACGCACCACTGCGCGTAGCCACCACCAGCGACCAAAGCGCACACTCGATCTCCGATCTTCAAGCCTTGGGCCGCCAGCAGTTGAGCGTCACCGTCTTCAACAATGCCAGCAATCTCCAAGCCCGGGATATCTGAAACACCCGCAGGAACAGGATAGTGGCCTTTTCTTTGCAGCACATCGGGTCGGTTCACGCCACTGGCATGAACTCGAATGAGGGCCTCCCCATGGAGTGGAGCAGGCTTGGCGCGCTCGATCAACCTGAGGACCTCGGGAGCACCGAATTCAGAAATTTCAATGGCTTGCATGGTTTAAAAATCAATCAAAGCATAACGATGAGCGAACTCCAGCGAACCCGAAGCAATCCAAGCGAAGTCAACATTCAGTGCGTGCTTGGGGCTCAAAGAGTTGAGCACCAAGCACCCCTTGTCATTGACGACACGTTGTGCCGCAACGCCTTATTCGGGCGAGTGTGAATGCTCCTCTGGGTGAGCAGGACGCTCACTCAAGGCCTTCATGGACAACTTGACGCGACCTTTTTCATCGGTCTCGAGGACTTTCACTCGAACGATCTGGCCCTCAGCCAACACATCGGTGACTTTGTTGATGCGTTCGTGACTGATTTGAGAGATGTGCAGCAAACCGTCTTTGCCAGGCAACAAGTTCACCAAGGCGCCAAAATCTAAAATCTTGGTCACGGGGCCTTCATAGACCTTGCCAATTTCAACCTCCGCCGTGATCTCCTCAATGCGTCGCTTGGCTTCTTGGGCCTTGGCGCCATCGTTGGAGGCAATGGTGATGGTGCCGTCTTCTGCGATATTGATTTGCGTGCCCGTCTCTTCTGTCAAAGCGCGGATGGTGGCACCTCCTTTGCCGATCACATCACGAATTTTGTCCGCATTGATCTTCATGGTGTAAAGGCGAGGCGCAAAATCGCTCACCTCTTCTTTGGCTTGACCCATGGCTTCTTGCATTTTGCCCAAAATATGCATGCGAGCTTCTTTGGCTTGGGCCAGTGCCACTTGCATGATTTCTTTGGTAATGCCTTGAATTTTGATGTCCATTTGAAGCGCTGTGATGCCGTTGGTCGTTCCAGCCACTTTAAAGTCCATGTCGCCCAGGTGATCCTCATCGCCCAAAATATCGGTGAGCACAGCAAAACGGTTGCCGTCTTTGATCAAGCCCATGGCAATACCGGCCACGTGAGCTTGCATGGGAACGCCTGCATCCATCAAGGACAAACAGCCGCCGCACACAGAGGCCATTGACGATGAACCATTGGACTCGGTGATCTCGGAGACCACGCGCATGGTGTAGGGGAAATCTTCTTTCTTTGGCAAGCAAGCGGCCAAAGCACGCTTGGCCAAACGGCCGTGACCGATTTCACGGCGCTTGGTGCTGCCCATGCGACCGACTTCACCGGTGGCAAAGGGAGGCATGTTGTAGTGAAACATGAAGCGGTCTTCAAACTCACCGGCCAAGGCGTCAATGCGCTGGGCATCGCGCTCAGTGCCCAAGGTCGTCACCACCAACGCCTGTGTTTCTCCACGCGTAAAGAGTGCAGAACCATGGGTTCTGGGCAACACGCTGTTGCGAATTTCAATGGGGCGAACAGTGCGAGTATCGCGTCCGTCAATTCTGGGCTCACCAGCCAAGATTTGTGAGCGCACGATGCGTGCTTCAATATCGAATAAGAGTGTCTCAACCTTCACGGCATCAAAGGCAACACCTTGCGCAGTCAAGGCTTCCATGGTCGCCTTGTAGGCCACGCGACAAGCTTGGGTGCGTTGCTGTTTGTTGCGAATCTGATAAGCCTCGCGCAATGGGCCTTCTGCAATTTCGTTCACTTTGGCAATCAAAGGCTCGTCTTTGGCATCTGCTGCCCAGTCCCACACAGGGTGGCCAGCTTCTTTGACAAGCTCATGGATGGCATCGATGGCAACTTTGCCTTGCTCATGTCCAAACACCACGGCACCGAGCATGATCTCTTCGCTCAATTGAAGAGCTTCTGACTCGACCATCAACACAGCCGCTTCCGTACCCGCCACCACCAAATCCATGATGCTGTCTTTGCGTTGTGTCTGACCAGGATTGAGCACATATTCGCCATTGATGTAGCCCACCCTGGCTGCACCCAATGGGCCATTGAAAGGAATTCCCGCCAAAGACAAGGCGGCACTCGAAGCAATCAAGGCCGCGATGTCTGCATCGACCTCGGGGTTGAGCGAAAGGGTGTGGATGACCACGTGCACTTCGTTGTAGAAGCCCTCGGGAAAGAGTGGGCGAATAGGACGATCAATCAAACGGCTCGTGAGCGTTTCAAGCTCACTGGGCTTGGCTTCGCGCTTGAAAAAACTCCCGGGAATCTTGCCCGCAGCATAGGTTTTCTCAATATAGTCCACAGTCAAGGGGAAAAAATCCTGCCCAGGCTTGGCCGATTTGGAGGCCACCACCGTGGCCAACACCACGGTGTCATCCATGTTCAAAAGAACAGCGCCACTGGCTTGACGAGCGATTTCGCCCGTCTCCATGGTCACCTTGTGTTGACCCCATTGAAAAGTTTTAGTAACTTTATTAAATAACGACATTTTCGTCTTCTCCATCATGAATTGGGGCATGAAGGCCATGCCACCGAAGCCCGGAGAAGTCTCATGAAACAGAATGCCATTCCATCAATTGTCAGCCCGCGCAGTTGCACCCAAAGCTCAACAGTTGGTGGAATGACACAGCTTCGATCCATGACGAATCTCTCCGATCAATCCGCATGGGGGCAATGCGTACCATCACTCCCCATCATGCATAAAGGCGTCTGAGCTATCAAAATAACTCAGACGCCTTTGTCAAAAATTCTCAATTATTTGCGCAAGCCCAATTTCGCAATCAAAGCAGCGTAGCGGCCCAAGTCCTTGGATTTTAAATAATCCAACAACTTACGGCGACGGCTCACCATGCGAAGCAAACCACGGCGACCGTGGTGATCTTTGGCGTGTGTTTTGAAGTGAGGGGTCAACTCGTTGATGCGAGCGGTCAAGAGTGCAACTTGCACTTCTGGGCTACCAGTGTCATTGGCTGAACGAGCATTTTGCGCAACAACTTGCGCTGTGGTATTTAAATCCATTTCCTGTTTCCCTGTAAAGGTTGATCAAACTTGCGCAATCCCATGGAAAGACGGAACGCGTGCACTATCACCCCACGTTGGGGCAAAGCCTTTGGATTATAAGGCAAAAACTGCTGGCAGGCAACTCAACAGCAATACTGAACAAAAAGCCAGTTCTACTCAAAGCCACTGGGGTGCGTGCGGCCAGTCTGCTCAGGCTTGACTCAGAGCGCGTCGTTTTACCTTGATTGAATTGCTGTGCTGAAGATTGAGGTTGGCTTGGCGTTTGGACGACCATGGAAAGTCTTGGCTTGAACTCGAATCGAAAGAGAATTCAACCGCCAAGCTCAAACGGTCAAACTCAAAGAAAAAAGCAAGCCCAAAAGAAGACTTCAAACACCAGCAACAAGCCAGGGGTGGCGGCCATGAGGCCGCGAACATTGGGCTCATGCAGATCAATTTCAAGGGCTCAGAAAAAAAATATAGTTTTGCTCAAAACCCCTTGTTTTATAAGGCCTGCGCTCCATCTGTGAAACATACAGCAGCCAAACATTGACTGTATTTTCAATCAACAACCTATCGGAGTAACAAATGATTTTCACCCCCATCAACACCGCCATTGCGCAAGCACAACGCCGCCCTTCCGTTCAAGCATTTGAGCGATTTTTGGGTGACGTGGTCAAGACTGCTGGCGCTCACACGCAATTCAAAGAGCATGAGCTTGGCTATCTATTGCAAATCGATGTCCCTGGTGTCGCCAAGGAGCATTTGCTAATCAAAGTGGAGGATCAAGTGGTGCGTCTTGAGACCAGCCCTGAGGCCGCCCGCAAATACAACCTGAGCTATGAGTTGCCTGTCGCCATAGACCCCACCAGCAGCCAAGCCAAACTAGAGTTGGGCGTCTTGAGCCTCGAGTTGAGCAAAAGAAAGCCTGTGGACCGGGCCGCCATTTTGAACATCCAATAAGGGGGTGCCTTGGCGCCAGGGTGCCAAGTCATCAAGGCTTCACCAATCAATGCAAATGCGGGAACTGGGCGGCGTCAATGCCGCCCTTCTTTTTGGGTATCGCTCACCGCTGAACATGGCCAACAACTCCGATCAACACAAACCAGTTCACTGAAGGACCTCGGCCAGACTCCAGCGAGGCAATACTTCAAACCCATAGTCTTTGGTGCCGTGCTCAATGCCGTACTGCACTCGCATTGCGGCTGCCAGTGCAATCATGGCACCATTGTCGGTGCACCACTCCAAAGGTGGGAAAAATACTTCGACTTTTTGTTTCTCACAAGCCACTTGCAAAGCAGCTCTCAGGAGTTGATTCGCTCCGACACCTCCAGCCACCACCAAACAACGGTCGCCAGTTTGCGCCAACGAAGCCATGGCTTTTTTAACCAACACCTCGACAATGGCCGCCTGCACACTGGCCGCCAAGTCTTCTCGGTGCGCCATCATCTGGTCACCCAGCTTATTGACTTGTGTGAGCACCGAGGTTTTTAGGCCAGCAAAGGAGAAATCCAAGTCCTTGCTGTGAAGCAAGGGGCGGGGAAATGCGAATGCCTTGGGGTTGCCTTTCAACGCCAACTGCGACAAAGCGGCCCCACCGGGGTAATCCAAGCCCAGCAGTTTGGCAGATTTATCAAACGCTTCACCCGCAGCATCGTCCACACTTTGACCCAACAGTTCGTAGTGCCCCATGCTCGATACCCGCATGAGCTGTGTGTGCCCCCCCGAGACCAGCAAACATACAAATGGGAAACTTGGTGGGTTGTCGCTCAAAAAGGGCGACAGCAAATGCCCCTCCAAGTGATGGATGCCTAGCAGTGGCTTATCCAGTGCCGCGGCCAAAGATGCCGCGACTCCGGCGCCAACGAGCAAGGCACCCGCCAGCCCAGGGCCTTTGGTGTAAGCGATCAAATCCAAGGACTCCATGGGCAGATTGGCCTGGGCCATGACTTCATTCACCAAGGGCGTCATTCGCTGAATGTGATCTCTAGAGGCCAATTCAGGCACCACACCGCCGTAGGGTTGGTGCATGGCAATTTGGGTGTGCAATGCATGGGCTTTCAATGATGCCTGCATCTCAAAAGGCTTTAAGCAACTGAGCTCAATGCCAACTTGAGGCTGAATCGGCAAGAGTTGCACCAATGCCACGCCACTTTCATCACAGGAGGTTTCAATGCCAAGAATGTTCATTTTTTGCGGGGTTTGGACTCGCGACAGGCCCATCGAAAAACCGCTGGGGGAAAAGCGCTCAAGGATGGATCCAACAACGATTGCTTGAAGTCATTCTAAAGCGCAAGTCTGCGCCATCAAAAAGTCAGATCAACCGGGCATGATCTTTGCGCTTTGTATACTGCTATGACGACCAAAGCGCAACGCGCTGGTCTTATTTCTGCAATCACCGAGGCAGCATGCACCCCAATCTCAGAATCGTCGTTGTCGCACCCGACTTGGTTACCGAAGACTCTCAAGATGAACACGCGGTGTCCCTGATCGAGAGATCCAAAACCCTGCGCATCGGTTTATTGGAAAACGGCTACAACTTGATCGCAACCTTGCCTGCCGATGTTTTTTTAGCAGAGCGCATTGCACAATTGCAACCCGATTTGATCATCGTGGACGCAGAAAGCGACGCTCGCGACGCGTTGGAGCACGTGGTCATGGCCACGCGCGACGAGCGACGCGCCATCGTGCTCTTCACTGATGATGAGGATACAAGCCATGTGAATGAAGCCGTGGCTGCGGGGGTGAGTGCTTACATCGTCTCAGGCCTTTCACCGAGTCGCATCAAGCCGATCTTGGATGTTGCCATGGCGCGCTTTGAGCACGAACAACGCTTGCGCACCGAACTTTCACACGCCCAAGAAGCGTTGGTGACGAAAAACGTGGTCGACCAAGCCAAGACACTGATCATGAAAAGACAAAAAATTTCGGAGCCCGAAGCCTACGCCAAAATACGCAAAATCGCGATGAACAAAGGGCTCAAACTCGCCGATGTCTCACAACAAATCATCGACATGGCTGAACTTTGGCTTTGATCATCACTGTCGACACTTGTGCAACGCACAAATATCGAGCAAGACGATGCACTCAATATCACCAAAACAGTGCATCCATCCCCATTTTGATTCCTGGCTTGATGGACCACCTCTTGTTGGAGTGATCAACTCCAACATATTTTTAATACTTTTATATTATTTTTAATATTCATAGAACCGTTTGCTGCCCTTCAGGTCAGAAATCCACAACGGCATATTAATTGCAATGCCAGTGTAAACCCTTAGCGGTTAGTGTTTGACCAACGAAGGTCAGATATCAGGGCAAAGACGTCCAAGCCATCTGTGCGATGAACACAGTTGAGCCTGGACGTTTTTTTTTGTGTGTTTCGTTTTCAACTGTTTTAGAAAGAGAGCCGCCATGACTCCATTTTCCCAACAATCGATGAGTCGCCGCACCGTATTGCAAGCCGCCACGGTGGGTGCCATCGGAGTAGATCCCGCACTCAGGGCCGCCGTTTACGCACAAGGATCTGACAAACCGGAGAAAGAAGAAGTAAAAATCGGATTCATCCCACTCACCGATTGCGCAAGCGTCGTGATGGCCTCGGTTTTGGGCTTTGATAAAAAATACGGCGTCAAAATCATCCCCACCAAAGAATCGAGTTGGGCTGGCGTGCGTGACAAACTCATCACCGGAGAGCTTGACTGTGCACATGTGCTTTATGGGCTGATCTATGGCGTGCATTTAGGGATTGCCGGACCCAAAAAAGACATGGCAACACTCATGACGATTAATCGCAATGGTCAAGCCATCACTTTGTCCAAAAAACTCGCCGATCAAGGTGCAGTGGATGGCGCGAGTTTGGGCAAATTGATGAACAAAGAAAAACGCGAATACACCTTCGCGCAAACTTTTCCAACAGGCACGCATGCGATGTGGCTGTATTACTGGCTCGCCAGTGTGGGCATCAACCCCATGAAAGACGCCAAAGTCATCACCGTGCCCCCACCACAAATGGTGGCCAATATGCGCGTGGGCAATATGGACGGCTACTGCGTGGGTGAGCCCTGGGGTCACCGGGCCATTGCTGACGGCATTGGCATCACGGCCATCACCACGCAAGACATCTGGAAGGATCATCCAGAAAAAGTCCTGGGCACCACCGCAGAATTTGTGAGCAAGTACCCCAATACTGCACGCGCGGTGACGGCGGCCATTTTAGAAGCCAGCAAATGGATCGACGCGGGTTTACAAAACAAACTCAAAATGGCCGAAACCATTGCCGACAAATCGTATGTCAACACCAGCGTTGACGTGATCAATCAGCGCATTTTGGGGCGGTATCAAAACGGTTTGGGCAAGACCTGGGATGACCCCAACTACATGAAGTTTTATGACGATGGCGCGGTCAATTTCCCCTACCTCTCAGACGGCATGTGGTTTTTGACACAACAAAAGCGCTGGGGCCTCCTTAAAGACCATCCCGATTATTTGGCCACCGCCAAGCAAATCAACCGCATTGACTTGTACAAAGACGCGGCCTCGATCACCAAGACGCCGGTCCCCAAAGACGTGATGAGAACGAGCAAGCTCCTTGACGGCACCGTTTGGGACGGCAAAGACCCCAAGAAATACGCTGACAGTTTTGCTATTCACGCTTAATCACACCCGACAAAGGCTCCATCATGGTGAGTGCAGTTTTTCATTCTCCGGCGTTGACCTCAACGACCAGCGAAGCAACCAGCGCCGCAAGCCTCAAGCAGCGGCAACAAAAAATGCGCCAACGCGCTTTTTTATTGACGTGGATCTCTCCACTCTTTGGTTTTGCGCTGCTGCTCGCGGTGTGGTCTTTGGTGGCACTTAAAAGTGGCAACGCCTTTCCCACACCTTGGGAGACATTCAAACAAGCCTACGTCGTTTTCAGCGACCCGTTTTACAACAACGGCCCCAATGACCAAGGCATAGGATGGAATATCTACAGCTCACTCAAGCGTGTGGCCCTGGGCTTTGGCCTCGCGGCCTTGGTGGGCATTCCTGCAGGTTTTGTGATTGGTCGCTTTGAATGGGCCTCGCGCATGTTCAACCCTTTGATCAGCTTGCTGCGCCCCGTCTCCCCGTTGGCCTGGTTGCCCATTGGTTTACTGGTCTTCAAAGGTGCGAATCCAGCGGCCATTTGGACCATCTTCATTTGCTCAATCTGGCCCATGATCATCAATACCGCGGTAGGGGTGCAAAGGGTGCCCAGCGACTACATGAATGTGGCCAGGGTGCTTAACCTCTCCGAGAGGAAGATCATGAGCGTGATTTTATTTCCCGCTGTGCTGCCTTACATGCTCACCGGGGTCAGGTTGTCAGTTGGCACCGCATGGCTCGTGATTGTGGCCGCCGAGATGCTCACAGGCGGGGTCGGCATTGGCTTTTGGGTTTGGGATGAGTGGAATAACCTGAACGTCAAAAACATCATCATCGCCATCTTCATCATCGGCTTGGTGGGCTTGCTGCTGGAATACTTGTTGATCCGTTTGGCCCGAGCCTTCACCTTTGAAGACATCAAAGCTTGACACCTCTTTTGAGTGAGAAAACCCATGCAAGACACCAGCAAATACTTAGAAATTGAAAACGTCTTACAGACCTTCCCCACCCCTCAGGGTGAGTTTGTGGCACTCAAAAACATCAACCTCACGGTTCAAAAAGGTGAGTTTGTAACGCTCATCGGGCATTCAGGGTGCGGCAAATCCACCCTGCTGAACTTGATCGCAGGACTCACCAAGCCGAGTGCAGGCACACTCATTTGCGCCAACAAGGAGATCACTGGACCTGGCCCAGAACGCGGCGTGGTATTTCAAAATCACTCATTGTTGCCTTGGCTCACTTGCTTTGAGAACGTCTTCCTCGCCGTTGAACGGGTCTTTGGTCCACCCAGCAAAAAAGTGGGCAAAGAGCCTGAGAGCAAAGCCTCATTGATTCAAAGAACACATTGCGCGCTGGAAATGGTCGGGCTTACTCACGCTGCTCAAAAAAGACCTGGCGAGATTTCTGGCGGCATGAAGCAACGCGTTGGCATTGCTCGCGCGCTCTCCATGGAGCCACAAGTGCTGCTGCTCGATGAACCCTTTGGCGCCTTGGATGCATTGACACGCGCCAAACTGCAAGATGAGCTCTTGAGCATTGTTGCCCAAACCCAGAGCACTGTGGTCATGGTGACCCATGACGTGGACGAAGCCGTTCTCTTGTCCGACAAAATTGTGATGCTCACCAATGGGCCCGCCGCCACGATTGGCGAAGTCCTGAGCGTTGAATTGGAGCACCCCAGGTCCAGAGTGAGCTTGGCACAAAACACCCAATACCAAGAGTATCGAAAAGCGGTGATTGAATTTTTGTACACCCGCCAGCAACATGTCGAAAAAATGGCTTGACATTCACCCATCGAGAACTTCGTCGTCACCTCTTCCCAATACAAAACACCATGAACACCACTTCCAAGCTCAAACTCGTGATGATTGGCAACGGCATGGCTGGCGTGCGAACGCTAGAGGAATTGCTCAAACTCTCACCCGACCTTTATGACATCACGGTCTTTGGCAATGAGCCACACCCCAACTACAACCGCATCGCCTTGTCGCCGGTCTTGTCTGGAGAGCAAACGCTTGATGAAATCATCCTCAACCCGCAGAGTTGGTACGACGAGGAGGGTATTACCCTGCACTTGAGCTCTTTGGTGTTTGAGGTCGACCGCATCAAACGCCTGGTCCACGCAAGGACAAACAAAGGAGAGGTCATCACAGCAGTTTATGACCGATTGATTTTTGCCACCGGATCCAACCCCTTCATGTTGCCCCTGCCTGGCATTGAACTTGACGGTGTAGTGGCCTACCGGGACATTGCCGACACGACCGCCATGATTGAAGCGACCAAGGTCTACACAAACGCCGTGGTCATTGGCGGAGGACTGTTGGGTCTTGAAGCGGCCAATGGCTTGTCCAAGCGTGGCATGCAAGTCACCGTCATCCATGTGGCGCCTTGGCTGATGAATCGACAACTCGACCGGGTTGCTGGCGACCTCTTGGAGCAGTCGCTTAAAGAGCGGGGCTTGAAATTTTGCATTGGTGCCCAAACCCAAAGCATCGTGGCAGGCCCCACTGGGCGCGTGAGCCATGTGATCTTGAGCGATGGTCAACGCATTGAAGCCGACTTGGTGGTGATGGCCGTGGGCATTCGACCCAACACCAGCTTGGCGCAGGCGTGCAGACTGCACTGTGACAATGGCATCATCGTGAGCGACACCATGCAAACGGTCACCGATCCGCGAATTTATGCGGTGGGTGAATGCGCCAACCACCGTGGTGTGGCCTATGGCTTGGTCGCCCCCTTGTTTGAACAAGGCAAGGTCTTGGCCAATCATTTGGCGCAAATGGGCATCGCACGGTATGTCGGCTCTCTCACCAGCACCAAGCTCAAAGTCACTGGCATTGACCTCTTCAGTGCGGGCGACTTCATGGGCCTTAGTCAAGACGCTAGCGCTCTCAGTGCAAACCCAGACATCGCCAGTGCCTATGAAGAAATCATTTTGAGCGACCCCCATGACGGTGTCTACAAAAAACTCGTGATCAAAAACAATCAACTCGTGGGCGCTTGTTTGTTTGGCGACACGGTGGATGGCAGTTGGTATTTCAAACTCTTGCGAGATGCGCGCAACATTGCCGATATCCGTGACAAGTTGATGTTTGGCGAATCCAACCTTGGCGATGTGGGCCATGAAGGGCACTCCAGTGCACAAAGCATGAGCGATTCGGCTGAAGTTTGCGGTTGCAATGGTGTCAACAAAGGACAAATTTGCAAAGCCATCAAGGAAAAAGGGCTCTTTACCTTGGACGAGGTGAGGAAACACACCAAAGCAAGTGCCTCTTGTGGTTCTTGCACTGGGCTGGTAGAGCAAATTTTGATGTTCACTGCTGGTGGTGACTATTCGGCCACGCCAAAAATGAAAGCCGTGTGTGCCTGCACCGAGCACAGCCACCAAGAGGTGAGAGACGCCATTGCAAGTGAGTCCTTGCACACCATCGCAGCCGTGATGCAACGCATGAATTGGAAGACCCCCAATGGATGTGCCTCGTGCAGACCCGCGTTGAATTATTACTTGATCAGCACTTGGCCCAAAGTCGCCCAAGACGACCCACAAAGCCGATACATCAATGAGCGCAGTCATGCCAATATCCAAAAGGACGGCACCTACAGCGTGATTCCTCGAATGTGGGGTGGCGAGACCACCGCAGATGAGCTCAGGCGCATTGCCAATGCAGTGGACAAATACGATATCCCAACCGTCAAGGTCACAGGCGGTCAACGCATTGATTTGCTGGGCGTGAAGAAAGAGGATTTGGTCAACGTTTGGAGAGACATCGGCATGCCCAGCGGACACGCCTATGCCAAAGCGCTTCGCACGGTAAAGACGTGCGTGGGTTCTGAGTGGTGCCGCTTTGGTACGCAAGACAGCACGCAAATGGGCAAAGACCTTGAGCGCGCGCTTTGGCGAATGTACGCACCCCACAAGGTGAAGATCGCCGTGAGTGGATGCCCGCGAAATTGCGCAGAAGCGGGCATCAAGGATGTTGGGGTGATTGGGGTCGACAGTGGCTGGGAGATCTACATTGCCGGCAATGGTGGCATCAAAACCGAAGTGGCGCAATTTTTTGTCAAACTCAAAACGCCTCAAGAGGTGCTCGAATACTCGGGCGCATTTTTGCAACTTTACCGGCTCGAAGGTTGGTACTTGGAGAGAACGTGTCATTACCTCGCTCGCGTAGGGATGGACCATATCAAGGAAAAGATCTTGAACCAACACGATACACGCCTTGCTCTTTGGGAGCAATTGAAATTCAGTCTAGACGGCGAGCCCGATCCGTGGTTTGAGTTCGACCAAGCGCGAGTGGACACCCGACAATTTCAAGCACTTGAGGTCGATGCGCAGACCCCTTGAATCCAGAGCAAATTTGGTCTTTTTTTTCTTCAAACTGTTCCCATTGATCATGACACCCAACACCACACCCTGGATTCGCATTTGCCACCTGAGCGACATTCCTCGCTTGGGTGCGCGCCGTGTGGATCGACCCCGAGGACCACAAATCGCGGTGTTTCGTACACAAGACGATCAAATTTTTGCGGTACTGGATGCTTGCCCTCACAAAGGTGGGCCACTGAGCCAAGGCATCGTCTTTGGTCATGCCGTGGCTTGCCCTTTGCACAACTGGACCATCGAACTCAAGGATGGTTGTGCGCGATCTCCCGATGTGGGATGCGTCAAGAAGTTTCAAGTCAATGTCGAAGACGACACTATTTATTTGAATGCCGATGAGTTCAATGAACTCGTTGAACTCAAACCCTGAAGTTTGGCCTGCGCCATGACACTTCAAGAAACCCGATCGACCTGTCCTTATTGCGGTGTGGGCTGCGGTGTGATCATTGGCTCGGCGCAAAATCAAATCATCTCTGTGCGAGGCGACCCTGATCATCCCGCGAACTTGGGGAAATTGTGCAGCAAAGGCTCGAGCTTGCACTTGAGTGCGCAAGCCTCAACCGTTGAAAGCTCCCGAGCACTGACGCCTTTACTCAGACAAGACAGGGATCAACCCTTTGCTGCCACAAGCTGGAACGAAGCCATCGAGCACAGCGCCAAGCGCTTGGGCCAAATCATTGGTGAATCGGGCCCTGATGCGGTGGGGTTTTACATTTCAGGTCAACTCTTGACGGAAGATTATTACGTCTTTAACAAACTGGCCAAAGGCTTGATTGGAACCAACAACATCGACACCAACTCGCGCCTGTGCATGAGCTCTGCGGTGGCTGGCTACAAGATGACACTCGGTGCCGACGCACCACCGGCCTGCTATGAAGACATTGACCATGCCACTTGCCTCTTCATTGCCGGCTCGAATGCCGCCTTTGCTCACCCCATTCTTTTTAGACGCATTGAAGCAGCACGCCGAGTCAATCCCGAACTCAAAATCATTTGTGTGGACCCCCGCCAAACCGACACATCGCAAATGAGCGATCTGCACTTGGCCATCCAGCCCGGCACGGATGTGTGCCTCTTCAATGGCATGCTGCACATCATGCTTTGGGAAGGTTGGACACAAAGCGATTACATCCAGCGCCACACCACTGGGTTTGAGGATTTAAAACAAAGTGTTCGAGACCTCACCCCACAACACGTCGCTCAGGTGTGCGGCATCTCCATCCAAGACCTCTACCTCGCCAGCGAATGGTTTGCCAAATCCAAGGCCAGCCTGAGTCTTTACTGCCAAGGCTTGAACCAATCGAGTCGAGGCACCGACAAAAACGCCGCCTTGGTGAACTTGCACTTGGCCTGCGGACAAATTGGCAAACCAGGCGCAGGCCCGTTCTCACTCACTGGTCAACCCAATGCCATGGGTGGGCGAGAGGTGGGTGGTCTCGCCAATTTGCTCAGCGCCCACCGCGATTTGGCCAATCCATTGCACCGCGAAGAAGTGGCTCGCTTGTGGGGCGTGAAATCTGTGCCCTCCAAACCTGGGAAAACCGCTGTTGAGATGTTCCAAGCTGCAGCCGACGGCGAGATCAAAGCCCTTTGGATCGCGTGCACCAATCCTGCTCAATCCATGCCCGACCAAAAAACGGTCAGGCGTGCGCTGCAACGCTGTGAATTCGTGATCCTCCAAGAAGCCTTCACCCACACGGCCACCATGCCCTTTGCCCATTTGGTGCTACCAGCGACCACTTGGGGAGAGAAAGATGGCACGGTGACCAATAGCGAGCGTTGCATCTCACGGGTGCGACAAGCCATTCAAGGACCTGGCAACAGTTTGGACGACTGGCGCATTGTGGTGAACTTGGCCAGGCGGCTGGAACGAGACCCCGTATTTCAACATCAGCAAACGGGCATGGGGTCTCTCTTTCCCTATGAAAATGCCGAATCGATTTGGCTTGAACACCGGGAATCAACCCGTTCGCGCGACTTGGACATCACCGGCCTCACCTATGAAAAGTTAGAAGCCACTCCCGCTCAATGGCCTTTCCCAGAAGGGGCTCAGTCGGGCAAGAAACGACTTTATGAAAACGGCGACTTCTCCACCCATGACGGCAAAGCGCACTTTGCCAACGTGACCTACAAAGCCACCGCTGAACTCAGAGAGTCTCGCTACCCGTTTGCACTCAATACAGGGCGACTTCGCGACCAGTGGCATGGCATGAGTCGCACAGGACTCGTGAGTAAACTCTTTGGGCACGTGCCCGAGCCCGTGATCGAACTCAACCCTCAAGACATGGACAAAAACGGCTGGAAAACTGGCGACTTGCTGCACGTGACCAGCAAACGTGGCTCCATCGTGGTCAAAGCCTTGGGCAACACCGAAATGGGCCTCACCCAGGTCTTCATGGGAATGCACTGGGGAGAAGAATTCATCTCCGGGCGCTCCAATACCGGCGAGCCATTGGCAGGCGTGAACGCACTCACCAGCTCGAGCTATTGCCCACACTCCAAGCAGCCCGAACTCAAATATTCGGCTGTTCGTATTCTCAAAGCGCAAATGGGCTGGAGTCTGCTGGCAGCGACTTGGGTGCCCCATGACCAGGTTCAAATCATGCGCACTCAACTGCGCGCGTTCATGCCCCAATTCGAGTTCACCACTTGCGTGCCCTTTGGTCAAGAACGCACAGGACTGCTTTTTAGAGCCGCCAACAGCGAGCCGCCGCCGCCAGAGTGGGTTGAGAAAATCGAGGCAATCTTGGGCCTCCATGCTGCCACAGTGATTCACTACGAAGATGCCAAACACAGTCTAAGAAGACGATTTTTGATCTCCAAGGATGATTGCACTCAAATCGAGGGGTTTTTAATCAGTGGCAAAGACATCGAACGCAGCGAGTCTTGGATTCAAGAACTCATGCAAAGTCAAGGAAGTGTCAAAGGACTCAGCCGTGCCCTCTTGCAGGGTAAAAAACCCGCCTCACCCTCGGCTAGCAGCACCACTCTATCGAGCCCCTACATTTGCACATGCGTGGGGGTGCAACGCCATGAGATTGATCAGCACCTTGAACTCCAAGCCAAAACCCGCGACACCTCTTGGAGCGCCATGACTCGCTTGGAAGACTTGCAGCGCTCACTCCATTGCGGCACAGAATGTGGCTCTTGCGTGCCACAACTCAAACGCATCATCGAAAATTCCCCTTCCTTCGCCTCTGTGTCATTGCCGCAGGACTAGCGTCAAGACCACCGGTCAAAAAAAAGGGACAATCTGGGAATGGGAATCAGTCACTACATCAAAGAAATAGGTCGAGGCAAGGAAGGCGCTCGGGCACTGACCCGGGAGCAAGCGAGCGACCTCATGGGCCAAATTCTGGAGGGTGAGGTGAGCGACTTGGAGTTGGGCGCTTTTTGCATGGCCATGCGCATCAAGGGCGAAACGTCGCAAGAATTGCTCGGTTTTTTGGAGTCCATTCAAACCCGCATCAACACCGTGACACTCGACCCCTCTTGCGACAAACCCGCGATTGTCATCCCAAGCTACAACGGTGCACGCCGCTTGCCACTGCTCACTCCACTTCTAGGGGGCTTGCTGCAACGAGCTGGCTTTCCTGTGTTGATCCACGGTCATGCCTCAGAGGATCAACGGGTGAGTTGCCAGTCCGTCTTTCAAGCGCTGGGCTGGCCAGTGGCAGACTCGGCTTCATCGCTGAAAAGCGCCCAGTTGCTCTTTATCAACACCCGTCACTTGTGCGAAGGACTCACGAGGCTCTTGGACATTCGACGCCGCATTGGGCTCAGGAACTCCGCCCACAGTTTGGCCAAACTCATCAACCCCATGGCCGCGCCCCACAACGCCATTTTGCTCACCAATTTCACCCATCCGGAGTATGAAATCTCCATGACCCAGAGCTTGCAAAGTGCTCGGGCCAATGCCCTATTGCTCAGAGGGACTGAAGGTGAGGCTGTGGCAGACGCCAGACGAACCCCTAAAATGGTGGGTTTTGTGAATGGCGAGCCTCATGTGTTGCAAGAGTTGTCGCTTGGGGCCTTGGAGCATGTGCCCACCTTTCCAGCCCAGATAGACCCTCAAAGCACCGCCAAATACATCCAAGATGTTTTGGCAGGCAACACCCCTTGCCCCTTGCCCATTCTTCGCCAAGTGGATGCATTGCTGCATTTGAGCTCGCTCCTGATCTCCCCTGCCCCTTGAAAGCCACCACCATGCCGATCATTGAATCTCAACAATTGACCCTGCCAAGCTCTTGGCCTTTGGTGCAACTGGTTGGGGCTGGCCCTGGCGACCCCGATCTCTTGACCCTCAAAGCTTACAAAGCAATTCAAGCCGCGAGCGTGCTTTTGGTCGATGACTTGGTGTCTGAGGAGATTGTGCAACTGGCCTCAACCAGTTGCCGAATTGTTCACGTGGGCAAACGCGGTGGATGCCGATCAACACCGCAGGCCTTCATTGAAAAGCTCATGATTCAGTCGGCCCAGGACGGTGAGCGCGTGGTCAGACTCAAGGGTGGCGACCCCTTTATTTTTGGTCGGGGTGGCGAAGAGGTCGACTCCCTGAAGTCCCACGGAGTCAGGGTAGAGGTCATCAATGGGATCACCTCTGGATTGGCCGCACTGAGCTCGCTGGATGTGCCCATGACCCAAAGAGATCATGCCCATGGGGTAATTTTTATCACTGGGCACGCCCAAAAGGACAATCCTACACGTGACTGGGTGAGCTTGGCGCAATGCGCGAATGCCTCTAAACTCACGTTGGTCATCTACATGGGGATGACTCACTTGGGTGAGATCCAAAACGCACTTTTGCAAGGTCTCCCACCCAGTACACCTGCGGCCATCATTGAGAGTGCCAGCACACCAGTCCAACGACAACTGCTCTGCACATTGGCGGATTTATCCAATGAAGCCCAAGTGCATCAACTCAAGTCCCCCTCCATCATCGTGGTGGGCAACGTTCTCCTTGGGCTGCAGTCTTGGTTGGCCCAAAGCTCAAACGATGCGTTGGGCTTGAAGAACACGAGTGAGGCCAGCGAGTTTTTACGCTCAAGAGCCCAATTCGGCTAAAAATCACCCCCTCTTCACAGGATTTGGCCATGGCGGCCCAATCTGGGCGATTTGCCGTGCGAAAATACAGCATTGCCTGATCCTTGGACTGACCTCGGATAGCACCCAACGCAGGTCATCACGGCCTGCGGACATCAAGCTTACGGAACATATAAAAATCATGGATGCAGAACAAATCAATTTGATTGGGACAACCCTTCTTGACTTGCAACAACGAACGCAAGAACTTCGGGGGTATCTTTGACTTCGATGTCAAAGCCGAACGATTACGCACCGTCAATGCCTCCTTAGAGGACCCACTGGTTTGGAACGAGCCCAAAAAAGCTCAGGATCTGGCCAAAGAAAAAAAATCCCTCGATGACGTGGTGAGCACCCTCATTCGTCTTGACCGCGAGATCCATGACAATTTGGAACTCTATGAAATGGTCAAAGACGAAGCCGACTTGGAGAGCTTACAAACGCTTGAGAGCGAAACTGCGCAGTTGACCCAAACCATTGAAGGCCTTGAGTTCAGGCGCATGTTTGACAACCCAGCCGACCCACTCAATGCCTTTTTAGACATTCAGTCGGGTGCAGGTGGAACCGAAGCGTGTGACTGGGCCAGCATGCTGCTGCGCCAATACCTGCGATACGCAGAGAGAAAAGGCTTCAAAGCCACGCTCGAAGACGAATCCGCCGGGGACGTCGCTGGCATCAAGAGCGCCACCATCAAAATCGAGGGTGAATACGCCTTTGGACTTTTGCGCACAGAAACGGGCGTGCACCGCTTGGTGCGCAAGTCACCATTTGATTCCTCGGGCGGTCGGCACACGAGTTTTGCCAGTGTGTTTGTTTACCCAGAAGTTGACGACTCCATCGAAATAGATATCAACCCCGCCGATGTACGTGTGGACACATTCAGAGCGTCTGGCGCTGGTGGACAACACATCAACAAAACTGATTCGGCCGTTCGCTTGACCCATTTGCCAACCGGCATCGTTGTTCAATGCCAAGACGGTAGAAGTCAGCACAGCAACCGCGATGTGGCGTGGAAGCGACTGAGAAGTCGCTTGTACGATTTTGAGATGCGCAAACGCATGGCCGAGCAGCAAAAACTCGAAGACACCAAAACCGATGTCGGCTGGGGTCACCAAATTCGCTCCTATGTTTTGGACCAAAGTCGCATCAAAGACTTGCGCACCCAAGTGGAGACGTCGAACACGCAAAAAGTGCTCGATGGCGACCTCGATGCGTTCATTGAAGCATCGCTCAAACAAGGCATCTGAGTCGATGCCCATGTCATTATTAAAATTATCAACAGTTGATCAATTTCCGGAGTTTACGCATGCTGCATGACCATCCAGTCCAAATCGTCAAAAGAGAAGACTACCAAGCGAGCGCCTACTTGGTTGAACAAGTGGACTTGAGTTTTGATCTTGATGCCAATAAAACACGCGTGCTCAACAAGATGCGCATGCGCCGCAATGAAAACGTCTCGTCCCAGGCCTTGCGTCTCAAAGGCGAAGAACTCAACCTCTCCAGAGTCTTGGTCAATGGCCAAGGGACCTCATTCAAAATGGACGGTGATGATCTCGTTCTTGAAAATTTACCTGAAGGTCCTGAGCCTTTTGATTTGGAAATTTTCACCACCTGCAACCCCTCTAAAAACACCAAGTTGATGGGCTTGTACGTCAGCCAATCCTCGTTTTTTACCCAATGCGAGGCCGAGGGGTTTAGGCGCATCACTTATTTCCTGGACCGACCCGACATCATGGCGTCTTACTCGGTCATGATGAGGGCCGACAAAGCGCTCTATCCGGTATTGCTCTCCAACGGCAACTTGATGGACTCCGGCGACTTGGAAGGTGGACGCCATTTTGCCCACTGGGTGGACCCACACAAAAAACCCTGTTATTTGTTTGCCTTGGTGGCGGGTCAGTTTGTGGCGCGTGAGCAAAGAATCAAAACACGCTCGGGCAAAGAGCATCTGCTGCAGATCTATGTGCGAAGCGGCGACTTGGACAAGACCGAACATGCGATGAACTCCCTCGTTTCGAGCATCGCATGGGACGAGGCGAGATTCAATCTGAGTTTGGACTTGGACCGATTCATGATTGTGGCCACGAGCGACTTCAATATGGGCGCCATGGAAAACAAGGGCCTCAACATCTTCAACACCAAGTTTGTGCTGGCCAACGCGCAAACCGCAACCGACACCGACTTCTCCAACGTGGAGAGTGTGGTCGCGCATGAGTATTTTCACAATTGGACAGGCAACCGAGTCACCTGTCGCGACTGGTTTCAACTCTCACTCAAAGAAGGCCTCACCGTCTTCAGGGACCAAGAGTTCAGCCAAGACCTGGCGCACACCCAGTCGGCCAGAGCGGTCAAACGCATTGAAGATGTGAGACTACTCAGAACAGTTCAATTTGCCGAAGACGCTGGCCCCATGTCGCACCCAGTGCGACCAGACCAGTACATGGAGATCAACAACTTTTACACCGTCACCATTTACGAAAAAGGCGCTGAAGTGGTTCGCATGATGCAAACCTTGGTCGGACGTGATGGGTTTAAAAAGGGCATGGCACTCTACTTTGAACGCCATGATGGGCAAGCCGTGACGTGTGATGATTTTGTGCAAGCCATCTCCGACGCCAATCCAACGTCTGCGTTGAGCGAGCAACTGAGTGTCTTTAAACGCTGGTACGCACAGGCGGGCACGCCAAGACTGTCAGTTCGCAGCGAGTACGACGAAGCAAACCAAACCTACACCTTGCATTTGAGTCAAAGGCCGCCAAGCAACCATCTCGGGCATTTGCCTTTTGTAATCCCCGTCGAGGTTGGCCTCTTGAATGCACAGGGTCTGGAGACCCATCCCACGCAACTATTGGTGCTCACACAAAGCGAGCAATCGTTCGCCTTTCACGGCGTGAGTGCACCCCCCACCCCCTCCATTTTGAGGCGCTTTAGTGCACCAGTCATCCTGGAGTACGCTGCGAGTGAGGCCGATCTATTGAACTTGTTGGCTCACGACAGCGACGCGTTCAACCAATGGGAGTCGGCACAACAATTGTGTCTGAAAGCTGCGTTGCACGCCATCAACGAAGCCCATACCGAGGTTTCTTCTAGCCCTTTGTCGGCCGCATTGATTGCCAGCCTACGTCAAGTGCTTCGTCACCCAGAACTCGACAGTGCACTCAAAGAGTTGGTCTTGACCATGCCAAGCGAGAGCTACATTGCTGAACAATTGAGCGTGGTCGACCCGGCCAAGGTTCATGCCGTTCGAGAGGCCATGAAAACACAACTGGCGCGTGAACTGCACGGCGATTGGGCTTGGGTGATCGAGTCACAACCCCGCCAAGCCGCCTATCAACCCGACCCAGTCGCGATGGGAGAGAGGGCGTTGAGCACAATGGCGTTGCACAACTTGTGCTTGCACGCAACTCAAGTCAACGATGCTGTCTGGCCTGGCATGACCTACCAGCGTTTCAAAGATTCCAGCAACATGACGGAGCGTTTTGGGGCCATGAGTGCGCTCGTGAACTGCGCACACCCTTTGGGAGACAAGTGCTTGGAGCAGTTTCACCACCAATTCTCCAAAGAAGCCTTGGTCATCGACAAATGGTTTGCATTGCAAGCGAGTGCAACGGATCGCAATGGTCAAATTCTCGCCAAGGTCAAGCAACTCATGCAACACCCTGATTTTCAAGTCAAAAATCCCAACCGCGCGCGCAGCTTGCTCTTTAGCTACTGCATGGCCAACCCGGGAGGTTTTCACAAGACAGACGCCTCAGGCTATGTCTTTTGGGCTGAGCGCGTGATTGAAATTGATTCCTTCAACCCCCAAGTGGCGGCCCGCTTGGCCAGAGCCCTGGATCGCTGGCGTCAACTGGCACAACCCTACCAACACGCCGCCCAAGAAGCCATCAAGAGAGTCGCTGCGAAAAACGATTTGAGCAACGATGTGCGTGAAGTCGTCAACCGCTCACTCGGAGTCACTGGATCATGAAAGTCTCACTCACCCGGTATTTGGTTGAGCAGCAACGCGCCAAAGGCAATATCCCCCCCCAACTGCGACTCTTGATTGAAGTCGTCGCGCGCTCATGCAAGAGCATCAGCCGTGCGGTCAATCAAGGTGCGCTGGGTGGTGTTTTGGGAAGCGCAGGTAGCGAAAACGTGCAAGGCGAAGTCCAAAAGAAGCTCGACATCATTGCCAACGAAGAACTCATTCAAGCCAATGAATGGGGTGGACATTTGGCGGCGATGGCATCTGAAGAAATGGATGACATCCACGTTGTCCCCAACCGTTACCCACAAGGCGAGTACTTGCTGCTCTTTGATCCCTTGGATGGATCGAGCAACATAGATGTCAACGTGAGCATTGGGACGATTTTCAGTGTATTGAAAAAAACCACGCCCTCGTCTGACGTTCAAACACAAGACTTCTTGCAATCTGGCCGCCAACAAGTGGCAGCAGGCTACTGCGTCTACGGACCCCAAACGACCTTGGTATTGACGGTGGGCGACGGTGTTTGCATGTTCACCCTGGACAAGGAAGAAGGCGCTTTCATTTTGACCCAAGACGGCGTTCAAATTCCAACACAGACGCAGGAATTTGCCATCAACATGAGCAACATGCGGCATTGGGATGAGCCCGTCAAACGCTATATTGATGAGTGCTTGGCAGGCACTGAAGGTGTGAGGGGCAAGAACTTCAACATGCGCTGGATTGCCTCCATGGTGGCCGATGTGCACCGCATTTTGATGCGTGGGGGCGTCTTCATGTACCCATGGGACAAGCGAGAGCCCAACAAACCGGGTAAATTAAGACTGATGTACGAGGCCAACCCCATGAGTTGGTTGGTTGAACAAGCTGGTGGCGCCTCCACCAATGGTCACCACGCAATTTTGGACATCAAACCCACGGGTTTGCATGAACGGGTGAGTGTGATTTTGGGCTCCAAGAGCGAGGTTGATCGGGTGACACAGTATCACTTGGATGCCAAAAAAGCTTGATTTATCTGGTCATCTGTATAATTTCCAATGTGCCGCTGTAGCTCAGTTGGTAGAGCAATTCATTCGTAATGAAAAGGTCAGCAGTTCGATTCCGCTCAGCGGCACCATCAACCATGATGACGCCCAAAATGAAAATTGACAACATTTGGGAGACAGTATGAATACACGTAGAGAATTCTTTATCTTCCTTGGCCCAGTGATCGCAGTTCTTGCGGGTGAACAAGCCTTCGCCATGCCGATGCTGCTTGAGAGCGATCCTGCGGCGAAAAGATTGGGTTACAAATCCCAAACCGACTCCGCGAAGAGGTGTGGCACGTGTCAACATTTTCAGGGCAAAAAGTATGATGGTATAGGCGGCTGCCCACTGTTTCCAGGCAAGGCAGTCAATACCAATGCGGTGTGCAATGAGTATGCTGACAGAACCAAATAACTGCTTCTAACTGAGTCCAACACCGCCGATCGCCGCTACAGACTTCTTGGCTCTAAGTCCAGACTGGGTCTATGGCTACAACGCTTGGGAGGCACCGCCGGTGCCGCACTTGCAAGAAACGACTCAATCGTGCTGGATGGCGATGGCGATTTTTCCAAATTGCTCATTGCCCATCAAATAGTCTTGGGCTGCTTGTAAATCAGTCCACTCAAAGGTTTTGCTCAAGATGGGTTTGATGGCACCGCTCTCAAGACCCGCCCAAACGTCCTTGACAAAAAGCGCACTGCACGCTTGCGTCTCTTCAAGCGTGCGTGTGCGAAACGTGCGCCCAATGATGCGTGCGTTTTTACGAGCCAACTCATCCAAATTGATAGGCGCCGTGGATCCGGCATTTCTTCCCACCGTGATCAGTCGACCCTTGAGCGCGAGCACATCCAAATTGCTCTCGAGCATGGTGGAACCCACTTGGTCAATGATCAGATTCACCCCAAGGCCCTGGGTGAGGCGCTTGACTTGTTCAGGCCAATCGACTTCAGTGGTGTTGATCACATGATCTGCCCCGAGCTCCTTCAATAGGGGCATCTTGTGGGCACTGCGGGTGGTGGCCACCACTGTTTTGGCACCCAGGTATTTGGCCATTTGAATTGCCGTCACCCCCACGCCCGAGGATCCAGCAGTCACCATCACGCTCTCACCTTTTTGCAAGGCACCACTCACCAATGCGTCATGGGCAGTGATGAACACATTGGGCACGCAACCCGCCTCTAACCATGACAAGTTGGCAGGCTTCTTGATCAAAGAGCCGACACTAGCCAAAGCATACTGAGCAAAACCACCCCCTGCTCGCGCCATGACCTCTTGTCCCACATGCCAACCCACCACCCCAGCGCCCAAGGACTCAATCGTCCCGGAGAACTCGATGCCAGTGGCCAAGGGTTTGGCGTCCGGACTCTTGAGCTTTAAAACCCCTTGTGCCTCTCCCCGGTTGACAGAACTTCCATGGACTTTGACCAGGACCTCGCCAGCCTTGGGGATGGGCTTTGCTTGTTCGACCTGACGGTAAACGCCCCCCTGTGCACTGGGAAACACCAACATTTGAAGCATCATTTCTGTACTCATAGAGCCCTCATCAATAAATTTTCATCAACATTCAACTCACACGTTTCACCCCACGGCCTATTGTAGAAAAAGATCCATCAAGCGAAGCCAAGAATTACCCTTGACCCCTTAAGATTGCATTGGGCATGCATAATGGATGCCAAGTGCGGCCATCAGCCCATTGGATGCAGATCTACGAATCCAACCCACGATTGAACTGATTTTTTTCAATCTCCAAAGAAGGAGGGTCCCCATGATTTACAAAGAGAGAATGACTGCTCAAATGCAAGGCGATTTTGTCGTATTTCTGATCGGCATGCGATTCAATCAACCCTGGAAAATCCACCAGTGGCTGCCTGTCGTTCGCGGCATGGGCCAAATGCTCTCTGAGTTGTACAGTCGCCCTGAGCTGGGACTCGTGCACCACGAAATGTGGTTTGCACGAACCATCATCCAAGTACAGTACTGGAGGTCGATGGAACAACTGCTCGATTACGCAAAAAACAAGGATGCTGAGCATCTGCCAGCTTGGAAAAACTTCAATCGCCATATTGCAAAAAATGCAAGCGTTGGGATTTGGCATGAAACCTATGCTGCGCAAAAGGGAAGCTACGAAAACATCTACCACAACATGCCGGCTTTTGGTCTGGGACGGGCTGGACAATTGGTTCCTGTTCATGGCAAAAGAGACTCCGCCCAGGAGCGGCTTGTCAACTCCTAAGCCACCCATCCTGAATTCAACTCAACGACAGGCCCCACCCAATGCCAGAAAGGCGTTCATGAGCGACAACGACCAAGACTTGATCAGACTCACTGCTTTGCAAGAGGTGGCCCAGGGCAATGTCAACCCAACGCTTTGGTCCAAGGCCAAAGAACTGGCCAAGGGACAAACCGAGCTGATCGAAAAACACTACATCACACTCAGGATGATGGCCATGCAAGACACCATCAAGTCACATGTGCGCAATCAAGTCAAAGCCGAGATCGCCAAAAGCTTGGCGCGTTCGCCAGATTTCTTGAACGCCAAGGACTTGCTCAAACGAAGAACATCAAAGTAAAACTCTCGGCACCTTGAGTGGTGTGGCCTTGACTTTTTCAATGCGCCGCCCCTCAAGGGTTTGGACCGTCAGGGTCCAGCCTTCACATTGAACGCTGTCACCCACGTCGCAGACCCGACCACTCAGCGCGAAAATCAAACCACCCAAGGTGTTGTAGTGTCCCTTGTCTTCAAAAGGCAAGTGGTGCTCGATCCCGAGACTCATTTTCAACTCCTGAATGGGCATCAAACCTTCCAAAACCTTGGAGCCATCAGTCTCAATCGTCTCCTTGCCTTGCATGGGCTTGGCGGCCAAGGCCCACTCGCCCGTGATGGCTTCGAGCAAATCGCGTGGAGTCAACAGCCCTTGGACATCGCCATACTCATCCACCACCAAGACCATGCGCGCTGCAGTCGTCAAATAGTCGTGGGTGAGTTTGTCAGGGCGGCGAAATTGCTCCAGCAAATCTAGGCCCGTCAGGGTCTCGGGCACAAAGGAGGCGGGAGTGGCCAACTGAGCCATGGTGATGTGTGCATTCGATGGATCGACCTTCTCGATCATCTGTCCCAAACTCACAATACCGATCACATGGCTCAAATCCCCACGGCAAACGGGGTACCAAGAATGGTAAGTTTCATTTCTTATTTTTTCATGCGCTTGTTGAGCGGAGCTTTCAGCGCTCAGCCACACAATTTCACTGCGCGGCACCATCATCGAGGTCAAGGGGCGGTCATCCAAGTGAAAGACGTTTTTCACCATCTGGTGCTCTTGCATTTCAATCAAACCTGCGTCCACACCTTCGGACAAACTGGCACTGATCTCTTCTTGAGTGACGACTCGTTTGGCCTGTGCGTCGATGCGCAAAAACCTCAGCAGCATCATGGTGCTCCATGACAAAAACCAAACCAGCGGCTTGGCCACTCGGGCCAAAGCCAGCATCGTGGGTGCACACCCACGGGCCACTTGTTCAGGATACAGCTGACCAATTCGCTTGGGCACCAACTCGCCAAACACCAAGGTGAAACAAGTGATCAAAGCCACCACCACGGCTGTGGCCACGATGTGCGAGAAGTCGCTTGAGACCCCCAATCGCTCAAAATAAACGGTGAGCAATTGACTGTATGCTGCATCGCCCAAGATGCCATTTAAAATACCGATGCTGGTGATGCCCACTTGAACAGTGGATAAAAATTGCGTGGGCTGCTCCATGAGCGCCAAAGCAGCACGCGCGTTGGCATCTCCCGCGTCCAACCACACCTGAAGTCGAGTTTTTCGACTCGACGCCAAGGCCATTTCTGACATGGCGAACACGCCATTGATGAAAGTCAGTAAGATGATGACAAATAAATTCAAAACGCTTGCTCTCTAGAAGTTCTCTCGTCCACTCTTTTATTGTCTCTCGAATTCATCCACATGTCACTCTATCTCATTGGAGACGTCCAGGGCTGCAATGCAAGTCTTGGACAGTTGCTCGAGCTCATCGATTTTTCGCCCAGCAAAGACACCGCCTATTTTTTAGGCGATTTGATCAACCGCGGGCCAGACAACGTGGGCGTGATCCGACGATTGATGCACATGGGATCGAGTGCGCAGTGTATCTTGGGCAACCATGATTTGCATTATTTGGCCGTCGAACAAGACATTCGCACCGTCAAACGAGGCGACACCGTACAAGACTTGTTGCACGCCGTTGACAGACAAGTTCTGACCCATTGGCTTCGGCAACAATCCATGGCGCTTGAAGTCTCGAACTACTTGCTCGTGCACGCGGGGGTTTTACCCAGTTGGAGTACTGAGAAAACGCTGGCCCTCGCCCATGAGGTGGAGGATGCATTGCGGGGCCCCCATTACACTGAGTTTTTGCTAGAAATGTATGGCAACGAGCCAAGCACTTGGACAGACAGTCTCAAAGGCCATGAACGGCTTCGGGTGATCGTGAATGTCCTCACCCGCATGCGCTTTTGCACACCACTTGGAGAGTTGGACTTCATGGCCAAATCGGGCTTGGAAAATGCGCCTGTGGGTTTCATGCCGTGGTTTGACGTCCCCATGCGTGCCAGTGCGGACACCAACATTGCCTTTGGTCACTGGTCCACGGCAGGCGGCATCGAGAGAAATGGCGTGGTCTGCGTGGACACGGGTTGTGTTTGGGGTCGTGAATTGAGTGCCCTTCAAATCCCCAATCAAGCGCCTGGTGAGGGCTTGGCGTTGTGGCCCGATCAGGCGTTAAAGTCCAGTGAACAAGTGAGCGGCATCTGGTTCAAGCAAGCTTCGCTTGAACCACACATCGACTTTTAAACCTCTTCGGACTTAAAGAGTGCGGCCACTTTGCGCTTGGGTTTGATATTGGCTGAAATGGACCGCGCAGCAGGTTTTTCAGCCACTTCCCAACTCGGTGCTTGATCAGCGGGCACCGATGCTTCGTAGGGCTTGTCAAAAAACGGATCCTTGGGCGCAGTGTTGGATCTGGAAGCATAACGACTAGCACCCCAAGACGATGGCGTATGGGCATGCTCTTTAGCGCCTCGACTGTCCTCGTCGTGATAAGGGCGGCGCTCGCGTGGAGCGCGTGAGTCACGGGCTTCAACCCGCTCGCGCGGTTCACGATGATCTCGTCGATCACCTCGGGAGGCATCGCGACGAAACTCATCTTCGAACTCCATGGGCAATATGTCGATTTTCTTTTTGAGAATTTTTTCGATATCGCTCACCAAACGCTGATCACTGGCAGACACAAAACTGACGGCCAAACCCGATGCGCCGGCACGTCCAGTGCGCCCGATGCGGTGCACGTAATCTTCGGCATTGAAAGGCAAATCAAAGTTGAACACTGCGGGCACATCTTTGATGTCAAGACCGCGCGCAGCCACATCGGTGCAAATCAACAAATCAACTCCACCACTCTTGAAAGCTTCCAGGGCCTTCAAGCGCTCGTCTTGGCTCTTGTCACCATGCAACGCTGTCGTTTTTAAGCCATCTTGCTCCAATGAGCGCGCAAGCCTTGCACAACCGAGTTTGCTGTTGACAAAGACAAAGGCCTGACCGATTTTGTTTTGCTTGAGGATCGACTTGAGTGCTCGACGCTTGTCCTCATCCCCAACGCTGAAGAACTGCTGAATGACGGTGGAAGCGGTTTCATTGGGTCTGGCCACCTCAATGGTGACGGGATCTTGCAAATAGCTCCCCGCCAAGCGCTTGATCTCAGTGGAGAATGTGGCGGAAAACAAAAGGGTGGTTCGTTGCTTGGGCAAAAAACTCAAAATTCTTTGCAAGTCTGGCAAAAAGCCAATATCGAGCATGCGGTCGGCTTCATCTAGCACGACATATTCCACCTGGTTCAAAACCACATTTTTGGCCTCGATGTGGTCAAGCAGTCGACCTGGTGTTGCCACCAAGACTTCAACGCCTTTTTTAAGCTCAATCGTTTGTGGCTTCATGTCCATGCCACCAAACACCACCGCACTTCTGAGGTTGGTGTACTGGGCGTAGAGCTTGACTTGTTGAGCAACTTGATCGGCCAACTCGCGAGTGGGCAGCAAGACCAATGCGCGCACGGGATGCCGGGCTGGGGACGTGGATGTGTTCTCGTGCTTTAAAAGCCTCTGCAGCAAGGGCAAAGAAAACGCCGCTGTCTTGCCTGTACCGGTTTGGGCAGCACCCATGACGTCTCGACCGCTCAATACCACAGGGATGGCCTGGGCTTGAATAGGGGTCATGGATTCGTAGCCCATTTCGGCCACGGCTCGTGCTAGCTCGGGGGCTAGCTGCAAATTTGAAAATGAACTCATGTAATCTGTCTATTGTCGCACTGAACAGGGTCAGAACCTAAAAACCTTCATGTTTTAGGCAACGTCACGCCACTTTGACCTTGGTATTTTCCGCCCCGATCCTTGTAGCTCGTCTCGCAGACCTCATCGCTTTCAAAGAAAAGCACCTGCGCACAGCCTTCGCCAGCATAAATTTTGGCCGGCAGTGGCGTGGTATTGCTGAACTCCAACGTGACAAAGCCCTCCCACTCAGGCTCAAAAGGGGTCACGTTCACGATGATGCCGCATCTCGCGTAGGTACTTTTGCCCAAACAAATGGTCAACACATTGCGAGGAATGCGGAAATACTCAACCGTCCTGGCCAAGGCAAAGCTATTGGGAGGGATGACGCACACCTCGGCTTCGATATCGACAAAACTGCGCTCATCAAAGTTTTTGGGGTCCACCACGGTGGAATAAATGTTGGTGAACACCTTGAATTCAGGGGCACAACGGATATCGTAGCCGTAACTGCTGGTGCCGTAGCTGACAATTTTCTTACCATCCTGGGTACGAACTTGGCCGGGCTCAAAGGGCTCGATCATGCCGTGCTCTTGGGCCATGCGGCGTATCCATTTGTCTGATTTGATGCTCATGCCCGTATTTTAAACCATCCCCGGTACTTCACTGGGCCACGGGCCTGGCTTGAGACCAGAACCAACCCTTAAATGAGTGGACAATTCAAAACATTTAGACAAAGCACTCAACTTGAGGGAAAATACCCATATTGCTCTGCGTCAAAAACGGAAGTTTTTTTCGTGGCTTGCAAGTCACTTTTTCATCCACACCCAGTCCGATTGCGGTTTGACCCTGAGTTGAACGGTCGCATTCGTGTGTTTTTTTTGGATTTTTAAGCCCAATGACGATTTCCCAACGATGGCTTTCACGCGTGATGAAAGCCCAGTCCATGCCTCTGAAGTCTGCCAAATCGTCCATGACCTTGGTCCACCAATGGCTTACCCCACCCATGGCTTTGCAAACCGCCTGTGCCATTGGGGTTTGCGCAGTGATGAGCTCATGCGCAACTCGTGGCAATGGGTCCCAAGATGTGAGCGCCGAGAGCGCCAGCCCCCGTGCTTTTTTAGAGAAATCCTTGGCCAAAGATAGCACCCCAGCGTTGGCCTACACGGCGACGGCCTTGGCGTCGAAAACACATGAAAGCCCCGTCTTCGCTGGGCAAGCCCAAAGTTTTGACTGGGGGCGAGCGATTCCTGAAGGTTGGTGGGAAATGTTTGGCTCACCCCAGTTGAACAACTTGGTGAGACTGACTCTGGAGAACAATCCAACGCTTGCTGCGGCCAACTCTGCACTGGCTCAAGCTCGCGCCAATTACTTGGCCACCTATGGCGCCTTGGCGCTACCCAACGTCAACACCCAAGTCTCAACCGCTCGCGAGAGGGCCTCACAAGCCACCACCAATGTCCCAGGAGGCTCGCTGTTCAACCTCTACAACGCCTCCATCAACGTGAGCTATACAGTCGACCT